>DAHVAR010000036.1 GCA_027314515.1 Actinomycetota bacterium | reverse complement strand
TCGAGCTGGCCGGCCAGGGTGGTGAGCCGGCCCATCATCGTCATCACCGCGGCGGGCTCGGCGCTGGCCAGCTGGCCTGAGGCGGCGCGCAGCGCGCCGACGGCGTCCTCGACGGCCGTCAGGCTTTCAGCGATCACGCTGCCAGGTGCATCTGATTCGATCATCAGTTCGCACTCTACCCGGCGGCTCTGACAATCCGGCCGACTGCGGGCCGACGCGCACCGGCCCCGGCCAGGCACCACGGCCACTGCGGCCAGGCAGCAAGACCAGGACGGCCAGGCCGTCCGCCGTTACCTCGCTGCCGAACCGCCTCACTCTGCGCAGCGCGCTGGCGGCCCCTGAGCTCCCGGTGCCGACATTGGAAGACAACTGCGGTGCCAGATAGCGGGACATCAAGCGCCAGTGGTGGCCGGTGGGCTCACCCAATGCACGCATGCTTGCGCACGCGGGCACAGCACAGATCATCTGTCTCCGTCCAGGGCTCCTAGTCCTAGTGGCAGCGCCCGCGGCAGGCTGGCCGCATCGGCTGCATCAACCGGCCGGTCAAGGCGCCTCAGCGCTACCGCGTGGTGAACGCGCCTCAGCGCTATCGCGTGGTGAACGCGCCTCCGTTGACATGGATGGTCTGGCCGGTGATATGCCGGGCGCCGTCGGACGCGAGGAACCAGGCCATCTCGGCGATGTCATCGACCTCACCCGGCCGCTTGTTGTGGGTCTCGGCGACCAGCGCACGGTAGCGTTCGTCGCCCAGCGGGCCACGGAAGAAGTTGGTGCCGGCGATGAAACCCGCGGAGATGACGTTGCAGGTGACGCCTTGCGGGGCGAGCAGCGCGGACAGCCCGGCGTTCCAGGCGCCCAGGGCCGCCTTGGCAGCGCCGTAGGAGCCGCCTCGGCGCTCGGCGCCGATCGAGCCGATGCTGATGATGCAACTGCCGCCACTGAGTTTGCCCTGGACCGAAGCCGTGGTCAGTACCGCGGTGAGCAAGTTCTGCCGCAGGCTGGCGTACCACTCGGCGGCCAGGGCTTCCAGCGCCGACCCGGCGCCGTCGGCCTCCGGCGGCAGCCCGCCGGCGGCGTTGACCAGTACGTCGAGCTCCCCGAAGCCGGCGGCTAGCGCCGCGACCTGCCCGGTATCGGCCGCATCACAGACCGCGCCGGACACCCCCAGCTCGCTGGCGGCCTGCTCGACGGTGTCCGGACTGCGCCCGGTGATGACGACATCTGCCTGGCCGACCGCGAACCGCTGCGCGATCGCCCGGCCGATGCCGCTGGCGCCCCCGGTGACAAGGACCGTGCGGGTCACGTTTCCTCCCGCGGCTGTTATGTTTAGACCTAAACATACCAGCGCGACGATGAGGACGAGACCGTGACCGGTGCCGGCGTACCAGGAGTTCCCGGACCAGCTCAGTCCGCCGCGCAGATCGCCGCGGCCTGGCGCCGGGAGCGGCCCGGTGCCCCGACCGAGTCGATCGAGATCGTGACGCCCATCTGGCGCCTGGCCAAGCTCTTCACCGACGACCGTAACCGGGTTCTGCGCGCGGCCGGAGTCGATGCCGGCACCCTCGACCTGCTGTCCGTCATCCGCCGCTCCGGCCCGCCTTACACTCTGAGCACCCGCGAGATTGCCAGGCGGACGCTCGTCACGGCTGGCGCGATCTCACAGCGCGTCGCCAGGGCAGAACGAGACGGCTTCGTCCGGCGAAGACCGGGGGCGACGGGCCGCCGGACCGTCCTGGTCGAGCTCACCGCCGAAGGTCACGCTCTCATCGAACGATCAGTCAACGCGGTGCTCAGCCGGGAGGCCGCACTGGTCAGCTGCCTCTCAGGCGACGACCGCAGCTTGCTGACCAGCCTGCTGGACAAGCTCCTCACCGACGTCCGGCAATGCACTGCGCGCGAGGAAAGCTGACCGCTTCAGGCTCGCCGCCCGCTCGTGCCCGTACCTCAGCCGGCACGCTGCATCTCAGCCGGCACGCTGCACCTCAGCCGGCACGCTGCATCGGCAGCGACAGTTCCTCTTCCCACTCGCCCGGCCGCAGCAGCTGCCGCTGGCCGGTCGGCAGGAAACCGAGCCGGCGATAGAAAGCCCTGGCCCTGTCGTTCACGTCAGTCACCCAGAGCCTGACCGACTCGGCGCCGGACTGCCTGGCCAGCTCGCAGACCGCGCCAACTAGCTGATCTGCGATTCCCCGCCCGCGGCACTCCGGCGTGACCCACATCCCGACCAGGTGCCAGCCGTCCCGCGCCTCCTCCGCAAAGCCGGTCGCCATCCCGATGATCACTCCGTCCTGCCATGCGCCGAAGGTCCGGCCGGAGCCTGCCCGCTCGCGCCAGGTCTCGTCGGGAAACGCCTCCTCCCTGTCCAGGGTCGAGGCAAACGCGTACGGTGCCTCGGCCAGCGCGGCGAGCCGGGCCTGTCTGAGCTGCCGCCAGTCCTGAGCCGCCAGTCCCCTGATGATCACCGAAGCCATGGCAGCCAGCCTCCCGGCTTCGGTCGGCGCGCCGCAACCCGTTAAGCGCCGCCCGCGCCGGTCCCTGGGCCACGCCCAGGACGCCCGAGCCGCGCCCAGGACGCCCGGGCCGGGCGCGTCCGCCCTCACCCCACCGAGGAGTAGGCGACGACACCGCGCAGCAGAAGGTCTGCGGCCGCACGCGCGGTCGTCGCCAGCTCGCCGCCTGCGTCCGCCACGGCCAGCTGGCGGAGCAGGTCAATGAGCTGCTTCATGGCACGGACGAAGTCGCCGGCCGTGAGGTCGGGGCCGATGAGCTTCTCCAGCCCGGTGCCGCGTGCCCAGGCGTGCACGGTCCAGGCGAAGCCGAGGTCGGGCCGGCGCAGGAAGGCCAGGTGCTGGGTATCTTCGACCGCGGTCAGCTCTTCCCACAGCCCGGCCATGGCGGCGAGCACCTCGCGCGGCCGGCCGTGCGGCAACCGGACCGGCGCGGCCTCGTCGGTCCGCCGCGACTCGAAGGTCAGCGCCGATACGCAGGCAGCCAGGTCGGCCGGGTCGAGGCCAGCCCAGGTGCCGCGGCGCAGGCACTCGGCAGCTAGCAGGTCCAGTTCCGCGTACAGCGCGGCGAGGCGCCGTCCCGCGGTGGTGATCTGATCGCCCTCGATGTAGTCCAGCCGTTCCAGCACCGCGCATACCCTGCCGAACGTGCGCGCGAGCACGTGCGAGCGCCCCGACACTCGCTGCTCGAGCGCCTCCGCCTCTCGCTCTAGCCGGGCCCGCCTGGCCAGGTCGCGCAGGTGCAGCTGCAGGTCAGGGCAGCCGTGGCAGCTATGCTTGCGCAGTCGGCCGCGCAGCGCCTGAATGGCCGCTGCCGACGGCTGCTCCCGTCCGTCGCCGCGCGGTGGCCCGGGCAGCTCGCGGCCCGCCAGGCGGTTCCGCACGGTGGACGCCAGGTCCCGGCGGGCGGCCGGCGACCGCGGGCTGAACGACGACGGGATCCTGATCCGTTCGATGGCACTGACCCCTGCCGGGAAGTCAGCCACCGAAAGCCGCTTCACCTGGTGATTCGCGGTCAGCACCAGCGGTAGCGGCCGCCCGTCGCCGCCTCCGCCGCTCTGCAGCACGACCGCCACGCCGGACCGGCGTCCGCCCGGCACGTCGATGATGTCACCGGGCCTGAGCTTCTCCAGGGATGCCATCGCGGCGGCGTGCCGTGCCGCGGACTGCTGCCTGGACGCGTCCCGTTCCAGCTCGCCGAGCTCGCGCCGGATCTGATCGTAGCTGACGATATCGCCGCGATCGCAGCTGACCGCCAGGGCGATGATCTGCTCGCGCAGCTTCGCCGCCTGGCGTGCCAGCCCGACGACCGCACGGTCGGCCTGGAACTGGGCGAACGAGGACTCAAGCAGCCTGGCCGCACGTGCCCGGCCGACCTGGCCGACCAGGTTGACGGCCATGTTGTAGGTTGGCCGGAAGCTCGAAATCAGCGGGTAGGTCCGGGTGCCTGCCAGGCCCGCGACGGCGAGCGGGTCGAGGTTCGGCTGCCACAGCACGACCGCGTGGCCCTCCACGTCGATGCCCCGGCGCCCGGCCCGGCCGGTGAGCTGGGTGTACTCCCCCGCGGTCAGGTCCGCGTGATGCTCGCCATTCCATTTGTCCAGCTTCTCGACAACGACGGTCCTGGCCGGCATGTTGATGCCGAGCGCGAGCGTCTCGGTGGCGAACACCGCGCGGATCAGCCCGGCCGCGAACAGTTCCTCCACCACCTCCTTGAACGTCGGCAGCAGGCCGGCGTGATGGGCGGCGAGACCGTGTCGCAGGCCGGTGACCCAGTCGGCGTAGCCGAGAGCGGCCCGGTCCGCCTCGGCGAGCCGGGCCGTCCGCGCCGCGACCGTCGTCGCGATCTCGGCCGACTCTTCCGGGGTGGTCAGCCGCAGCCCTGCCGCCAGGCACTGCTGCACGGCCGCGTCGCAGCCCGCCCGGCTGAAGATGAAGGTGATCGCCGGCAGCAGCCCCTCGGCGTCCAGCCGCTCGATCACTTCCGGCCGGCGAGGCGGCCGGTACCGGACCGGGCGGTGGTCACCCCGGCCCGGTCCAGCCCGGCGCCTCGCCGGTGCCCGGCCGGTGCCCGGGTCCCGCTGCGCCAGCCGGCGCAGCTCGGGATTGACTGCCCCGTTCGGCGTGAAGAGGTCGTAGAGCCTGCGACCCGCCAGCATGTGCTGCCAGAGCGGCACCGGCCTGCTGTCGTGCACGATCACCGTCGTGCCGCCGCGCACCTGCTCGAGCCAGTCGCCGAACTCCTCCGCGTTGCTCACGGTGGCCGACAACGCCACCACCTGAACCGACTCGGGCAGCTGGATGATGACTTCCTCCCAGACCGCGCCGCGGAACTGGTCGGCGAGATAGTGCACCTCATCGAGTACGACATAGCCGAGGCCGCTCAGCGTCACCGAGCCCGCGTACAGCATGTTCCGCAGCACCTCGGTGGTCATGACCACCACCGGCGCCTCGCCGTTGATGCTGTTGTCGCCGGTCAGCAGGCCGACGTTAGCCGCCGAGTACCGGCTGACAAGGTCGGCGTACTTCTGGTTGGACAGCGCCTTGATCGGCGTGGTGTAGAAGCATTTGCGGCCGCCGGCAATCGCCAGGTGCACGGCGAACTCGCCGACCACCGTCTTCCCCGAGCCGGTCGGCGCGGCGACCAGCACGCCGTGGCCGCCTTCCAGGGCTTCGCAGGCAGCGACCTGGAAATCGTCAAAATCAAAGTCGTAAAGCTGCCGGAACGCGCCAAGTCCCGGCCGGTCAATTGGCCCGTGATGCTGACTGGCCGGCAAGCTCATAGGCCCAAGACTAAGCGGACCGGGCTACGGCCAGCATGGTGGCGGCACCCCGGTCAAGTCAGCACGCAGGTCGCCAGCCAGTAGTAGTCCAGCGCGGTCCAGGTCACGTCCGTCGCCACGACGGCCAGGTCAGCAGTCAGCTGCTCGCGGTCGGGGAAGTTCTTCAGCACCTCGTAACTGCGGCCGTCGGCCAGCGTGCGCTGCTGGTAAGTGTCACCGTCCGGCCCGGTCCTGGTGACCGGGCGGTTGCTGCCCGGCACGTACCGGTTGTCCAGCAGCACCAGGTGAGCGCCAGGACCGGTCCTGGCGCGGAGGCCGGCCAGGAACCGCGGGATGTCGCGGCGGCCGACGTGTGACCACCAGAACCCGCAGAACGCCAGGTCGAACTCGCCAGGCACGGTGTCGAGCCGGTAGGCGTCGGCCGTGTGCAGGCTTACCTCGGCCGGGCCATAGTCCCGCTGGGCGGCGATCGCGATCGTCTCGGCGTTCAGGTCGGTCGCGGTGATCGCCGCGGCGGCGCCGGCCAGCACCTGCGTCCAGTAGCCGGTCCCCGCCGCGATCTCGAGCACCCGCTTGCCTGCCACCAGCGGCGGCAGCAGCTCTTTGAGCCGGGCGAGATCCCGCTGCCGCTCGGGCTTGCGGTAGACCTCGTCGTACTCGGCGGCACGCTGCGCGTAGTACTCGGCGAGCGAGCAGGCTGACATGCGCGGCTCCCGGGTGCAGCGGGTGGAAGCGTCAGCTGACGATGTTACCGGCGGGCCGCTCGCCGGTCACGCCGGTTATTCCGGCCCGTGTCGGGGCCCGTCGAGTGGCTCGCCCAGCGGCTTGCCCAGCCCGTACTGAGCAACTTCCTCGTCGGTCAGGCCAGGGAAGGCCAGGCTGCCGAGCCGGGCCCGGCGCCGGTCGTTCAACCAGGCGAATACCTCGGCCGCCTCGACCAGGACGACGCAGGGCACCGCCAGCAGCAGCATGCTGAGCGGGTCCGGGCTCGGCGTGAAGAAGGCCGCGAACGCGAACACCAGGAAGATGATCATCCGGCGCCACTTGCGGAAGCGCGCATGCGTCAGCACGCCGGCCATGTTCAGCAGTACGAACACCAGCGGCACCTCGAAGGCGATGCCGAAGATCGCCAGCATCGCCTCTGCGTAACTCAGGTACGTCGAGATGGTGATCAGGGGCGTGACGTTGGGAGGCACCATATCCAGCAGGAAGTGCAGCCCCTTGGTCATGGCGAAATAGGAAATCGCGGCGCCGATCAGGAATAGCGGCACCGCGGCGCCCACGAAGTAGTACGCCCACCGACGCTCCCGGCGGTACAGGCCCGGCGCGATGAACGCCCAGATCTGGTAGAGCCAGACCGGTGAGGAAATGACTGCGCCGACCACGATCGAGATCTGGAGCCTGATGAAGAAAGCGTCGAATATCCCGTTTACGTAAAGCTGCTGGCCGCAGCTGCCGCTGGTGTGCTGGCCGGGGATCGATCGCGAGCTGGCGGGCAGCCGGCAGAACGGCTGCTCGATGACGTGCCAGACACGGTAGTAGACGAGCCAGCCGATCACCGAGCCGACGGTAACGACAATCGCAATCTTGATCACCCGGTTGCGGAGCTCGCGGATGTGCTCCATGAGCGGCATCCGCGCGTCCGGGTTGCTGCGTCCGGTCAGCCCCAGATCCGTGCGAACCGGCGAGCTCAGCTCGTCGTCTGCCACTGCCATGTTCGGCGCGCGGCTAGAACGGCTGGGTTGGCTGCGCCTCGGAGACCTGCCCGCCGTTCGCAGCCGCGCTCTGCCGCTGCAGGTCGGCTACCTGGCGCTGCAGGTCAGCTAGCTGCTGGGCGGTCGAATCGGGCGCGGCGATCGGTGCCGGCGACGGCTGAGCCGCAGTGTACGGCTGTGCGAACGAGTCCTGGGCCATCGAGTTCTGGGCCATCGAGTTCTGGGCGGACGGGTTCGCCGCGCTGTCCTGGTCGTCGTGCAGGCCCTGGACCGACCGCTTGAATATGTTCATCGACTCGCCGAGCGACTTGGCCGCTCCGGGCAGCCGCCTGGCTCCGAACAGCAGGAGTATCACGACCAGCAGGATGACGATATGCGTTGGGCTCGGATCGAACATTAAAGCCTTCCCCATTCAGCTGAGCCAGGGGTAACTAGCTACGTGGGAGTCTACACGCGGGATCCGCGCACGCGGCTGGACCTCTCTGGTCGGCCTTGGCCCGGTGTCTGCTTCTTAAGCCGGAAATATCATCTTTTAAGTCACTGTCAAGGCTCTCGTCACGTGTAGTGGCCGAGAGCCGCGGTGGCATCGGCGATGACCTGCTCGGCCAGTTCCGATGGCGATACCACCCGGCCCGCCTCGCCCAGCCGCAGCGCCAGCCTGCGCACCCACTGAGTATCCGGGGTCCGCAGCCTGATTCGCAGCCGGCCGTCGGCCATCTCATCGATCTGCTCGCACGGGTAGTACTCGGCCACCCAGCGTCCGGCCGGCGACAGCTCGAACTCCACCAGGATATCCCGCGGTGACGGGCGGAACAGGCCGCGGTCCACGTCCACGTGCTCGGCGCTCGCGGGCACCTCGGCGGCGACGTCCAGCACATCGATGGCCAGGATCCGGTCCAGCCGGAACAGCCGGACATCCCCCGCCCGGCGGCACCAGCCTTCCAGGTAGCTGCGGCCCTCCACGGCCAGCAGCCGCATCGGGTCCACGTCCCGCTCGGTTGCCTCGTCCCTGCCGGGCACGTAGTAGGAGATGTGGATCCGCCTGGCCCGGTTCAGGGCGTCGGCGACCAGGGCGGCGGCCGACTGGACGGCCGCCGAGGCGACCGAGTCGTCTGATTGCACGGCCACCTGTGCGCTCGGCCCTGCCGCGCTGCCGGCCGCGGACTCGAGCTTGGCGATAGTCCGGCTCAGCGCCGCGCCGTCGCTGATGCTAGGCAGCTTCAGGTCGGCCAGCATCCGCAGCGCGATCAGCAGCGCGCAGGCCTCGTCCACGCCGAGCCGCAGTGGCCTGCCGATCGCCTCGGCCTCGCTGACCACGATCTCGCCGCCCTCATACGACAGGTCGATGGGGCAGTACGGATCGGGCGAGCGGAGCTCGACGCACCACAGCATGTTCAGGTCGTCCACCAGTTCGCGCTCGGTAACGCCGAACGCCGCAGCCGTCTCGGCCATCCCGACGACGTTGCGGCTGACCACGTACGGCACCAGGGCGAGCAGGCGCTGTAGCCGCTCGGCGGCGGTGCCGGCCGCCCCGGTCCGGACCGGCGCCCTGCTGTGTGGCGCCCTGCTGTCCCGCACGGGCGGCCGGGCGGATGCATCCGCGGTCACGCAAGCACCCCCTTCAGCTGCCCGATCACCGCGTCGCGCAAGTCACTCGGCTCCAGCACCACAACGTCGGCGCCGAAGGACGCCACATGCTCGCTCCACCAGCCGATATCGCTGTAGTTCAGCTCGGCCACGTCCCAGCCCGGCACCTGATCCGGCTCGATGCTGATCGCGTGCCGCCGCAGGCCGTACCCGGCATCGGCGCGGATTCGCAGCCTGCAGGTCCGCGGTACGACCGGATCGGCATCCCAGTCTCGGACGGCTGCCCGCACGTCGGTGCCGGGCGGCACGACGACGGTGCCGGGCGGCCCGGTGAACCTCACCTGGCCGTCAATTCGGCTCAGCCGGAACACCCGCTCGGCGTCGCGGTCGGCGTCGCGCCCGACGACGTACCACCGACCGCGCCGGTTGACCACTCCCCACGGCTCGAGCCTGCGCTGCTGCGCGGCGGTGCGGCCCGCGGCCCGGTAGCCGAAACTGACCGGCCGCCCGTCCCTGACTGCTTCCCAGAGCGGCCCGAACGCTGCCTCCGGCGTCCGGACCCGCGGCTCGATCCCCGGCTGCGAGAGGTCTTCCGCGTCGATTCCGGCCGCCCGCAACTTCAGCAGCGCGCCTTCGGCTGCTCCGGCCAGCTCGGCCCGGCGCCAGACCCGCGCGGCCAGGCCAAGCATCGCCGCCTCGTCCGCCTCCAGCGTGATCTCGGGCAACTCGTAAGCCTGCCGCGAGATCCGGTAGCCGTATTCCTCATCGGCGGGCCCGTTGGTCCCGGTCTCCAGCGGGATGCCCAGCTCGCGGAGCTCGTCCTTGTCCCGTTCGAACATCCGCTTGAACGCGTCGAACGATGCCGGGTATCCGGGCACTGCTTCCCTTATCTGGGCGGCGGTCAGGTACCTGCGCGTGGACAGCAGGCAGACCACCAGGCTCAGCAGCCGCTCAGTCTTCCGCCTCGACATCGCCATCCCTTCCCGCGACCGACGCTACCCTGCCGGAGTGATCAGGTGGCGTAGTGGCGAAGTTTCCGCGCTCGGCCGATCGTGGCCAGGCGCTCAGGAACTCAGTGTGACGGTGGCGGGCCAGAGCGTGCGCGCCCTTGCTTACCCGAGGCTCACCGGCCGACCCGAGCCAGGTGACCGGGTACTGCTCAATACCAGCGCCCTGGACCTGGGCCTCGGCACCGGCGGCTATGCGCTGGTAGTGGCGATTCCGGACCGGTTGCCGCCCGACCCAGCCGGGCCGGGCCATCTGATCAAGGCCAGGTACACCCCGTTGCAGGCATGCGTGCCGGGCGCCGGCGAACAGGGCTCGCCGTCGCACGACGTGCTGCGCGATGCCGACGACCTGGCGGGCATGCCGGTGGTGGTCGCCGACCTGCACTCAGCGCTGCCAGCCATCCTGGCGGGATACCGAGCGGCGCGGGCCGGCCTGGCCCGCGGCGCAGCGGCGCCCCGGATCGCTTACGTGCTGCTCGACGGCGGTGCGCTGCCCGCCTGGTTCTCCCGGTCGGCCGCAGCCCTCACCGAGGCCGGCTGGCTGGCCGGGACGGTATCCGTCGGCCAGGCCTTCGGCGGCGACCTGGAAGCGGTCAGCCTGCACAGCGGCCTGCTGGCGGCCCGGCATGTGCTCGGCGCCGAACTGGCGGTGGTGACCCAGGGCCCTGGGAACCTCGGCACCGGCACCCGCTGGGGCTTCTCCGGCGTGGCGGCTGGCGAGGCCGTCAACGCGGCCGCCGTGCTGGGCGGGCGGCCAGTGGGCTCGCTGCGGATCAGCGAGTCCGACCCGCGCGAGCGGCATCGCGGTATCTCCCACCACAGTATGACCTGTTACGGCCGGGTTGCCCTGGCACCCGCCGACATCGTGGTACCGGACCTGCCCGGTGACTTCGGCAGCCGGCTACTGGCCGCGGCGCAGCCCCTCGCAGGCCGGCACAACCTGGTGCGGGTCAGCGTCGACGGTCTGGAAGACGCGCTGCGCGCCTGCCCGGTCAGGCTGTCCACCATGGGCCGCGGCCTGGACGAGGACCTGGCCTACTTCCTGTCGGCGGCGGCCGCGGGACGCCATGCGGCGTCGCTGACCAGCGGGCCACACGAGGTGAGCGGGCCGCCGGGGGCGGGCGGGGCCGGCGGGCTGGACTCCGCGGCGAGCCGGGCCGGCCAGACAGACCGGGCGGGCCAGACAGACCGGACGGGCTCCACGGCGAGCCAGGCAATCGATCCGGGCCTCGGCTATGACCTCGAGCGCTCCTGCGTCCGGGTCGTCCTGCAGGACGCCGGCGGCCGGATCCTGCTGTTCCGCGCCGAACTGGCATCACGCAGCAGCCAGCACTGGTGGGAACTGCCCGGCGGCGGCATCGAGCCGGGCGAGACCTATCAGCAGACCGCCGCGCGCGAACTGGCGGAGGAAACCGGCCTGGCGGTGAGCCCGGCGCAAGTGAGCCCGCCGCGCTGGTGGCGCACGGCCACCTGGACGGCGCGCGGCGTCCGGCGACTGCAGCACGAGGTTGTCGTGGCGGTCCGGCTGGATGCCGACCGGCCGGCGGTCACCGACGGCGGCCGCACCGCCGACGAACTGGAGGACTACGTGGATGCCCGCTGGTGGGAGGTCGCCGATGTGCTGGCCAGCTCCGAGCGCTTCTATCCCGGCCGGCTGCCGGCCCTGCTGCCCGCCTTCCTGGCCGGCGCGGAGCTCACCGAGCCGTTCGAGCGCTGGAATTAGGCGGCAGGCTGGCCGCCCAGGATGTCGACGACGAAGACGAGAGTGTCGTTCTTCTTGATCCCGGCCGTCGGCTGGCCGCCGGACGGCCCGTAGCCGAGGGACGGCGGGATGACCACCATCACCCTGCTGCCCACCGGGATGCCCGCTACCGCGTTACTCAGGCCCGGGATCACCTGCTGCCCGCCCACCTGGAAGCTCAGCAGCTGCCCTGCGGCGCCTTGCGCCGACGGCCAGGACGTGCCGAACACCTTGCCGGTCCGCCAGTTGACGCCGACGTACTGGGCGACCACGGTGTCGCCGTTGACCAGCTTCGGGCCAGAGCCGCGGACCAGCGTGGTGACCGACAGCTTCGCCGGCGCGGAGCTCTTCGGCACCGTGACGACCGGCTGCTGGCCGGGCTGCGCGGTCACCGACGGCAGGCTGCCACCTCCCGTCGAGACCTGGGTCCCGGCGGCGGACTGCGTCGGGGAGTACTGCTGCATGAGGTCGATCACCCAGACCAGGGTGTCGCTGCCGGTGACGTGCAGCTGGGAACTACCGCTGGTCCCGTAGCCGTACTTGGGCGGCAGCACCGCCACGATCCGGCTGCCGACGCGGGCGCCCTTCAGCGCAGTGGCCAGTCCGGGCAGGCCTGCCTGGGCCGGTATCAGCTGCGGCCCGGTGGTGAAGGTGCTGGCCGCCAGGCTGTGCTTGGTGCCGCTCCACTTGTAGACGACGACGTCCGCCAGCGCGGTGTTCGCGCTTCCCAGCGCCGCCCCATTGCCCTTGATCGGCGTCTTGATGACCAGGTTGGTGCTGGCCTTCTCAGCCGGGATCGATACGTCCGGCTGCTTGCCGAAACTTCCGGTGACCTTGACGGCAGCGTTCGCGTCCGAAGCGGACGAGCCGCCCGACGAGCCGCAGCCCACCAGGGCGAGACAGGCGGCGAGCGGGACCAGCAGGGCTGCTGCAATGCGGCGCATGGGATTCCTCGTCGTTGGCTTGCGAAGCTCAGTCAGCCTACCGTCACCAGCCGAGTGCCCGGTTTCGGCACACCGGGCGTACGGTTGCTCAACCTTGACGTGCACTGCGCCGTGGGGGGGCCGTCGGCGGCGGCGAGCGCACGGGGGCGCTACATGCCCGCGATGAGCTTCTCCACCCGCTCGTCGACCGAGCGGAACGGGTCCTTGCACAGCACCGTCCGCTGCGCCTGATCATTGAGCTTCAGGTGCACCCAGTCGACGGTGAAGTCACGCCGCCGCTCCTGCGCCCGGCGGATGAACTCGCCGCGCAGCCGGGCCCGGGTGGTCTGCGGCGGAATCGACTTGGCCGCGAAGATGTCCAGGTCACGGCAGACCCGGTCCACCGCGCCGCGCTTCTGCAGCAGGTAATACAGGCCCCGCCCCCGGTGCACGTCGTGATAGGCCAGATCGAGCTGCGCCACCCGGGGAGAGGCGAGCGGCAGGTCGTGCTTAGCCCGGTAGCGCTCGATCAGCTGCAGCTTGATGATCCAGTCGATCTCCCTGGCCACCAGGCCGAGGTCACCGGTCTCCACGGCGCGCAGCGTTCGCTCCCAGAGTTCGAGCACCTGGCTGGTCACCGGGTCAGCGCCCTTTCGGGCGATGAAGTCCTGTGCCTTGACCAGGTACTCCTGCTGAATGTCGAGCGCGCTGACCTCGCGCCCGTTGGCCAGCCGCACCCGGCGCCGACCCGTCATGTCGTGGCTGACGTCCCTGATCGCCCTGATCGGGTTCTCCAACGTCAGGTCCCGCATGACGATGCCGGCCTCGACCATCCGCAGCACCAGGTCGGTCGCCCCGACCTTGAGCAGCATCGTGGTCTCGCTCATGTTCGAGTCGCCGACGATCACGTGCAGCCGCCGGAAGCGCTCGGCGTCGGCGTGCGGCTCGTCCCTGGTGTTGATGATGGGGCGGGACCTGGTGGTCGCCGACGACACGCCCTCCCAGATGTGCTCAGCCCGCTGGCTGACGCAGTACACCGCGCCCCGCGGTGTCTGCAGCACCTTCCCCGCCCCGCAGATGATCTGCCTGGTCACCAGGAACGGGATCAGCACGTCAGCCAGCCTGCCGAACTCGCCGTGCCGGCCGACCAGGTAATTCTCATGGCACCCGTAGGAGTTGCCAGCCGAGTCCGTGTTGTTCTTGAACAGGTAGATGTCGCCGGCGATGCCTTCCTCGCGCAGCCGGGTGTCCGCGTCGACGAGCAGGCCCTCCAGGATGCGCTCGCCCGCCTTGTCGTGCGTGACCAGATCGATCAGGTTGTCGCACTCCGGCGTGGCGTACTCGGGGTGGCTGCCGACGTCCAGATACAGGCGGGCGCCGTTGCGCAGGAACACGTTGCTGCTGCGGCCCCACGAGACCACCCGGCGGAACAGGTACCTGGCTACCTCGTCCGGTGACAGCCGGCGTTGCCCCCGGAAAGTGCAGGTGACGCCGTACTCGTTTTCTAGCCCGAATATTCGCCTGTCCACCGCGTCCGCCTACCAGTCGACCGCGATGTACTTGGTTTCGGTGTACTCGAGCAGTCCGTCGTGTGCGCCCTCGCGGCCGAGGCCGGACTGCTTCACGCCACCGAACGGCGCCGCCGGGTCGGATACCACGCCCCGGTTGATCCCCACCATGCCCGCCTCGAGCGCATCCGCGATGCGCAGCGCCCGCCGCAGGTCACCGGAGTAAACGTAAGAGACGAGCCCGTATTCGGTACTGTTGGCCAGCGCGATCGCCTCCGCTTCGCTGGTGAACCGGACGATCGGTGCGACCGGGCCGAAGATCTCCTCAGCCAGCACCCCGGCTCCGGGCGGCACGTTGTCGAGCACGGTCGGCTGGTAGTAGTAGCCGACGCGATCCGGCGCGCGGCCGCCGGTCAGCACCGCGGCGCCGGCCGTGGTCGCGGAGTCGACCAGGCGCGCGACCTTGTCCCTGGTGCCCGCGTTCACCAGCGGGCCGAGCTCAACGCCATCGTCGAGACCGGGGCCGATCTTCAGCGCCGCGAGCCTGCTCGCGAGCCCGGCCGAGAACTCACTGGCCACCTTCTCGTGCACGTAGAACCGGTTGGCCGCCGTGCAGGCCTCGCCGCCGTTGCGCATCTTCGCCAGCAGCGCGCCGCTGACCGCGGCATCGATGTCGGCGTCCTCGAGCACCACGAAGGGGGCGTTGCCGCCGAGCTCCATCGAGCAGTTCGTGACGTAATCGGCCGCCTGCTTGAGCAGCATCCGGCCCACCTCGGTGGAGCCGGTGAACGACAGCTTGCGGACCCGCGGGTCGGCCAGCACGGCGTGCGTCATCGGCCCGGGCTTGGCGGTCGGGAGCACGTTCACCACGCCGTCGGGAACGCCCGCTTCGGCCAGCAGCCCGGCTATCGCGAGCGCGGTCAGCGGCGTCTCCGCGGCCGGCTTGAGCAGCACCGTGCACCCAGCCGCGAGGGCCGGCCCGATCTTGCGGGTTGCCATCGCGGCCGGGAAGTTCCACGGCGTGATCAGGTAGCTGACGCCGACCGGCTGGCGAGTCACCATGATCCGGTTGGCACCGGACGGGGCGACCGAAAGCGACCCGCCGATCCGGACGGCCTCCTCGGCGTACCAGCGGAAGAACTCGGCCGCATAGCCGATCTCGCCGCGTGCATCCCGCAGCGCCTTGCCGTTCTCCACCACCATCAGCCGCGCAAGCTGCTCGGACCGCGCCATCATCAGCTCATAGGCACGGCGCAGGCATTCACCGCGCTCCCTGGGCGGACGCGCCGCCCAGCCGGGTAGCGCGTCGGCCGCGGCCGCAACCGCGTCCAGCGCGTCTTCCGGGCTGGCGTCGGCAACCTCGGTGACCGGCTCCTCGGTTGCCGGGTCGATAACCGGCATCGTCCCCGCCCGCCCGGCAGACCACTGCCCGCCGATCAGCAGCCCGGTAGGCGCATCGATGCCGGTGATCGTGGCCAGATCGGCTGTCACGCTGTCCTCCTGCCAGGTTGGTCAGGCCGCAATAGTGCGTTCCCTATCCTGACGCTACCAACATCGGACGGCCGGCCGTGACGCCCCGATCCGGGTGCGCCCGCCTGCCGACGGTGCCGGGCTAGCCGCGGGAGGCGTCGCCGTTGTCTCCTGGCTGGCCGCCGGCACCGTCCCCGCCGGCACCGTCCCCGCCGGCACCGCCCCCGCCGGCACCGTCCCCGCCGGCGCCGTCCCCGCCGGCACCGTTTCCGGCCGGACTGGCGGCAGATTCCGCCAGCAGCGCCTCCAGCCGGGGCCCGGTAAGACGGCGGAACGCCCGGTGCGGCCGACTTCGCTCCAATAGCGCCACTTCGAGCTGGCCGCTCGTCACCGGCTCGGCGGCTGCTCCATCGCCCTGCCCGCTGAGTGCCGCGATAGCCAGGGTCATCGCCTCGGCCAGCGACATGCCCGGCGCGTAGCGCTCCTTGAGCACCGCCGCGACCTTGTCGGCCTGGCCGCCCATCACGACGAAGCCGTGCTCGTCAGCGACCGAGCCCTCGAAGGTGATGCGGTAGATCTCATCGGCATCGGCGCTGGCGCCGACTTCTGCCACGACGATCTCCACCTCGTACGGCTTGTTGCTGTCGGTGAACAGCGAGCCGAGCAGCTGCCCGTACCAGTTCGCCAGCCCGCGCGCGGTGACATCCTGCCGGTCGTACTGGAAGCCAGTCATGTCCGCGTAGCGCACGCCGGCCTGGCGCAGTCTCTCGAACTCGTTGTAACGGCCGACCGCCGCGAACGCTATCCGGTCGTACATCTCGCTGAACTTGCGCAGCGCACGGGACGGATTCGGGGCAACGAACAGGATGCCGGCCTCGCAGTCGATCACGACGCCGCTGCGGATCTGCGCGATGCGCTTGCGCGCGTAATCCGCCTTGTCCTTCATCACCTGCTCAGGTGACACGTAGAACGGCATCGACACGGCGGGCGCTTCCTTACTCGAGTGGGGTCAGCGGGGTCAAGGGCCAGTCTTCATGGCGAGCACAGTCAGCCTGGCGACGGGCACCGGCCCGGGCGTCACGCCGGGCGCAGCGGCGCCTGCGGACCGTCGGGCACCTGCATTCGCTCGGCGACGACGGCTTCTGCATACCCGGCCGACTCTTCATCGCTCAGCCGCCGGTAGCCATCCGCGCTGACCGTCGCGACGACCGGGTAGATGCGCCGGGACATGTCCGGGCCACCGGTAGCCGAGTCGTCGTCAGCGGCATCGTAGAGCGCCTGCATCATGGCGAGCACAACGTCGTCCATGCTCATGCCGTCGCGGTACAGCTTCTTCAGCGCTCCGCGCGCGAATACCGAGCCTGAGCCGATCGAGGCGAACCGCTGCTCCTCGTACTTGCCGCCGGCCACGTCGAAGCTGAAGATCCTGCCGTGCCCGGTCTGCTCGTCGTAGCCGGCCAGCAGCGGCAGCGCGACAAGTCCCTGCATGGCGCCGCCCAGGTTGGCGCGCACCAGGCCGGCCAGCCGGTTGGCCTTGCCCTCGAGCGACAGCTGCCGGCCTTCCAGCTTCTCGTAATGCTCGAGCTCGACCTGGAACAGCCGGACCAGGTCGATGGCGATGCCCGCGACGCCGGCGATCCCGACGCAGCTGTACTCGTCGGTCCCGAAGACCTTCTCCATGTCACGCTGCGAGATCATGCTCCCGGCGGTAGCGCGCCGGTCGCCGACCATCACCGCTCCGCTCTCGCACACAGCGGCGATGATCGTCGTGCCATGCGGCAGGTCAGTCAAGCCCGCCGCATGGCCGGCGCCGCCCTCCGCGTGCCCGACAGCGTGCCGGACCCTTGGCAGCAGCTCAGGCGCTGCCATCGTGAGGAAATCGGTGAAGGACGACGATCCGGTGGCGAGAAACGCCGAGTTGTGCCAACGAGCCTGTGGTTCAAAGCCGCCCACCGCGAAAGTCCCTCCGGTCTTGTGCCACCGCCAAACGCAGGACCGCCCGCTCCGGAAGCCCGGAGCGCCCGTTCCCGGTAAAACCTGCCGCGCTCTGTGACCTTAACCCTGCCGCCGGCCGCGACTCACCGCGGCACGCTGGCAGCTACCGGCAGCTCACTCGCCGCCCTTCTGTACATAGGATCTGACGAACTCCTCGGCGTTCTCTTCAAGCACCTCGTCGATCTCGTCCAGGATCGCGTCCACATCGTCGGCGAGCTTGTCCTGCCGCTCGCGCACCTCCTCGCTTTCCTGGGTGCCAGTCTCCGGCTCCTCCTGCGTCCGCCGGGGCGCTTGCCGCTGCCCGCCAGTGTCCTTCGTCGCCATTCCACAACCTCCGTGCCGTGTGGTGCACAGTCCGCAGTCCCAACGCTATCCTCGCCTGCCGGTGCGCGATCCAACCCTGGCGCACTGCATCGGTATCACGCCGCAACAACTCGTCACAAGGTCAGACACACCGATCGCGGGATACACGTCTGGCTTGATGCGCTCTGCCGCATACGTCCGGCTGGCAGCGGGGCAGGCCCCAGCCGCCGGAGCGCTAGTGCCCGGTGAGCGCTGCCACCAGTTCGGCGGCGGTAGCGCAGGCGTCCAGCAGCCCGCCCACATGCGCCCTGGTGCCGCGCAGCGGCTCCAGCGTCGGCACCCGCTGCAGCGACTCGCGGCCGGGGATGTCGAAGATCACCGAGTCCCAGGACGCGGCCGCGACCGCGTCCGGATACTGGCGCAGGCAGCGGCCCCGGAAATATGCCCTGGTGTCCTCCGGCGGCTCGTCCATCGCCGCCATCACGGCTTCCTCGGTGACCAGCCGCGTGATGCGACCGCGGCTGGCGAGCCGGTTGTACAGGCCCCGCTCCGGGCGCACGTCGGAATACTGCAAGTCGACCAGCTGCAGGCGCGGATGTCCCCAGCTAAGGCCGTCCCTGGACCGGTAGCCTTCGAGGATCTCCAGCTTGGCGACCCAGTCGAGCTCCTTGGAGGTGAGCATCGGGTTCTCGGCCAGCCGGGTCAGCACGCTCTCCCACCTGCTGAGCACGTCGCTGGTGACGTCGTCGACGTCACCGCCGTACTTGTCCTCGCTGTACTTGCGGGCAAGCTCCAGGTACTCCATCTGCAACTGGACCGCGGTCATCTTGCGCCCATCGCGCAGCGTCACGAGGTGCCGCAACGTCGGGTCGTGAGAGATGGCCCGCAACTCGGCGACGGGCGACTCGATGCCGAGATCGGCGGCCAGGAACCGGTCCTCGATCATCGCCAGCACCAGCGCCGTGCTGCCGAGCTTGAGATAGGAAGATATCTCGCTCATGTTCGCGTCGCCGATGATGACGTGCAGCCGCCGGTACTTGTCCGGGTCAGCGTGCGGTTCGTCCCTGGTGTTGATGATCGGCCGCTTGAGCGTCGTCTCGAGCCCGACCTCGACCTCGAAGAAGTCGGCGCGCTGGCTGATCTGGAAGCCGTCCTCACGCCCGTCGGCGCCGCGGCCGACCCGGCCAGCGCCGCAGACTACCTGGCGGGACACGAAGAACGGGGTGAGGTGCCGGACGATGTCGGCAAACGGCGTCGCCCGGTTCATCAGATAGTTCTCGTGACAGCCGTACGAAACACCCTTGTTGTCGGTGTTGTTCTTGTAGAGCTGGATCGCCGGGCCGCCGGGCATGGCGCTGGCCCTGGCCGCGGCCTCCGCCATTACGCGCTCGCCCGCCTTGTCCCAGATGACCGCATCCAGCGGGTTGGTGCATTCCGGCGCCGAGTACTCCGGGTGCGCATGGTCGACGTACAACCGGGCGCCGTTGGTCAGGATGACGTTGGCCAGGCCAAGATCCTCGTCGGTGAGCTGGGACGAATCGGCGGTTTCCGCCGCCAGGTCGAATCCCCTGGCGTCACGCAGCGGGTTTTCTTCCTCGAAGTCCCAGCGGGCGCGGCGCGCCCTGGCCGCGGTCGCAGCCTGATACGCGTTCACCACCTGGGACGAGCTGACCATGGCATTCACGCCCGGCTGGCCGGGAACGGAAATGCCGTACTCGGTCTCGATGCCCATCACCCGGCGCGCGCTCATGAGTAAAAGCCTAATGCCGGGCCGGCCGGGGTGCCGCGCCGCGCCCTGCCGGGTGCTGACCTGCCAGCCGCTGACCTGCCGGCCGCTGACCTGCCGGCCGCGCGGTTGCCGCGATCCTTCGTCGCTGCGTACTCGGTCATGCGCAGCACTACTGGCTGACCGGTGCCGGGCCCGCGTGCGGCGGGCTTACAGGTACTGGCCGGTGTTGGACACGGTGTCGATCGCCCGGCCCGCCTCGGTCCCGCTCTTTCCGGAGATGAGCGTGCGGATGTACACGATCCGCTCGCCCTTCTTGCCGGAGATGCGCGCCCAGTCGTCGGGGTTGGTGGTGTTCGGCAGGTCCTCGTTCTCCTTGAACTCGTCCACGCACGCACTCAGCAGATGCGAGATGCGCAGCCCCTTCTGCCTGGTCTCCAGGAACTCCTTGATGGCCATCTTCTTCGCCCGGTCGACGATGTTCTGGATCATCGCACCGGAGTTGAAGTCGCGGAAGTACAGCACTTCCTTGTCGCCGTTGGCGTAGGTGACCTCGAGGAACTTGTTCTCCTCTGTCTCGGAGTACATCCGCTCGACCACGCGCTGGATCATCTCGGCGACCGTCGCGTCCGCGTTCCCGCCGTGCTCGGCCAGGTCGTCCGGGTGCAGCGGCAGGCTCGTCTGGACGTACTTGGAGAAGATGTCACGCGCCGCCTCGGCGTCCGGCCGCTCAATCTTGATCTTCACGTCCAGCCTGCCCGGTCGCAGGATCGCCGGGTCGATCATGTCCTCGCGGTTGGACGCGCCGATGACGATGACGTTCTCCAGCCCTTCGACACCGTCGATCTCGCTGAGCAGTTGCGGCACGATGGTGTTCTCCACGTCACTGGAGACGCCCGAGCCGCGGGTGCGGAAGATGGAGTCCATCTCGTCGAAGAACACGATGACCGGCATGCCCTCGCTGGCCTTCTCGCGGGCACGCTGGAACACCAGCCGGATGTGCCGCTCGGTCTCGCCGACGTACTTGTTCAGCAGCTCCGGACCCTTGATGTTCAGGAAGAAGCTCCGCGGCTCCTTGGCCGGCGGCCCGGCCGCGACCGGGAGCCCTGATTCGGCTGCATCCCGTGCGGCCCGCGCCGCCACCTGCTTGGCCAGCGAGTTCGCGACGGCCTTGGCGATCAGCGTCTTGCCGCACCCTGGCGGCCCGTACAGCAGCACTCCCTTAGGCGGCCGTAGCTTGTGCTCGCGGAACAGATCCGCGTGCAGGTAAGGAAGCTCGATGGCGTCCCGGATCTGCTCGATCTGCGGACCGAGGCCGCCGATCTCGCCGTAGCTCATGTCCGGCACTTCCTCCAGGATGAGCTCCTCGACCTCTGCCTTCGGAATGCGCTCGAAAACGTAACCCGACCGTGGCTCGAGCAGCAGCGAGTCGCCGGCCCGCAGGGTCTGCCCGCGCAGCGGCTCGGCCAGCCTGGCGATCCGCTCCTCGTCGGCATGCGAGATCACCAGCGCCCGGTCGCCGTCCTCCAGGATCTCCTTGAGCATGACGACCTCGCCGAGGCTCTCATAACCCTGGGCGATCACGACGTTCAGCGCCTCGTTCAGCACGACTTCCTGCCCCGGCCGCAGGTCGTCAATCTCAACGCCGGGGCTCACGCTGACCCGCATCTTCCGGCCGCCGGTGAAGACGTCAGCGGTGCCATCCTCGGTAGCCTGCAGGAAGACGCCGAACCCGCTCGGCGGCTGCGCCAGCCGGTCGACCTCCTCCTTCAGCGCGATGATCTGGTCGCGTGCCTCGCGCAGCGTGCTGGCCAGCCGCTCGTTCTGGCCGGTGATGGCCGCCAGGTTCGACTCGGCTTCGCGCAGGCGCTGCTCGAGCAGATGCGTCTGCCGCGGCGAGTCGGCGAGCCGGCTGCGCAGGGCGGCAACTTCCTCTTCAAGGAAGGAAACCTGCGTCGTCAGGACCTTGACCTCGTCATCGTGCCGCCCGGAGTGAACGCTGTCGTCACGAGAGGCCATGCCCCTCACCCCCTCCTGAGAGCTGAGTTACCTAGACCCTACCTATCCCAGGTCAATCCGTAACCTGGCGGCAGGCCCAGACTCGGCATTCTGCGTTACGATCCGGAAAACTTGCCGCCTGGTCGCCCTGGTTGCGCGGTCCCCTGCGCTAGCTAACCGTCTCATCGGAAGCTTCGGTCTCATTCGCCCCGGTGGCAACACCCGCGCGGGAAATCTTCCGCTCCGCGTCACGCGCCGGCCTCCGGCGCCTCAGCCTTCCCGGTCGTCCGCCTCCGTACCGTTCCGGCCGCTGCTTTCGTACGCCCCGTGTGCGGGGTCAGCTGCTGCCGCTGCATCCGCCCCGGCTGCCTCGGCTGCCGCTGCATCCGCCTCGGCTGCCGCGGCCTCCGCGCCTTTAGATGGCCGGCGCCGCCGCGGCGGGGCGACCACGCCGTCGGCCAGCCGCCGCGCGGTCACCAGGAATCCGGTGTGCCCGACCATCCGATGCTCGGGCCGGACGGCGAGCCCGTCGACGTGCCAGCCGCGCTGCAGCGTCTCCCACGCCGCAGGCTCGGCAAAGTTTCCCTGCTCACGTAGCGCTCCTACGGTCCTGGCCAGCTGGGTGACGGTTGCCACGTAGCAGCAGGCCAGGCCGCCGGGCATCAGCATCGCGGCCGCGGCGGCGGCATGATCCCATGGCGCCAGCATGTCCAGCACTACGCGATCCACGCCGGTGATCCCGGCCGCATCAAGCTCGCCGACGATCAGTCGCCAGGCCGGATGCGGGCCGCCGAAATACCGCTCGACGTTGGCCGCCGCGATCTCGGCAAAGTCGCTCCGGCGCTCGAAGGATGTCACGCTGCCGTGCTCACCGACCGCCCGCAGCAACCAGCACGACAGCGCGCCAGAGCCCGCGCCCGCCTCGACGACGTGCGCGCCGGGAAAGATGTCCGCCAGCCCGACGATCTGCGCAGCGTCCTTGGGGTACACCACCGCCGCGCCGCGCACCATCGAGATCGAGTAGTCCGCCAGCAGCGGCCGGAAGGCGAGGTACGCCGTGCCGCCCGCCGAGGTAACCAGGCTGCCTTCCGGCCTGCCGATCAGGTCGTCGTGCGCCAGCGCGCCCCGATGTGTGTGGAATGACCGGCCGGGTGCCAGCACCAGCCGATGCTGGCGGCCCTTCGGATCTGTCAGTTGCACCTGGTCACCGGCCGCAAACGGGCCGCGGGGATGCTTGATCACGGCTGACAAGGCTAGCGCCGCGCAGCGCCCGCGCGGGCCGGGGAGCCGGCGGCCGTCACACTCCGGTTCCGGCGAAGGCGTGGTCGAGGTCGGCAGTGGATAGCACCCCGTACACCTGGCCTGACGGCTCGACCAGCAGGTACTCCGATGCGGGGGCACGGCGTACCGCCTCGATCAAGTCCATGCCGGACAAGTCCGCAGGCAAGATCATGTCCGGATCCAGGGTCCGGGCCAGCGAGCCAGCGTCGATCCACGGCCGCCGCTGTTCGGGAGTCGCGATAACGGCTCCCTCGTTGACGATAGCGATCGGCTTGGCCTCGTGATCAACTACTACGAGCGCCCTGGCCTGGGCGAGATCGGCCCGCCTGATCGCCTCGGCGAGCGGCAGGCTGGACGGGATGGGGATCGCTCGCCGCGCCAGCGCGCGTGCCTTCAAGGCAGGCAACCGCTCGCGGACCTTGGCCGACCGGAGCGCCTGGCTGGCGCTCATCCACATGAAAGCGGCAACCGCGACCAGCCAGATTCCGTAGCCGCTTACCAGGCCAATCTGGCTGTTGGGCGTGACCACCACCGCCGCCACCAGGGCAATGGCGAGCACCCGGCCGGCCCAGGCAGCCAGCACTGTCGAGTAACCGCTCTTGCCGGTGACTTTCCACAATCCGGCCCGCAGCACCCGCCCGCCGTCGAGCGGCAACCCGGGCAGCAGGTTGAACACCCCCACCACGGCATTAGCCAGGATCAGCCGGTCGATCAGCACGCCCGCGATGCCGGGCGGGCTGAACAGCACGTTCACGCCGATGCCGAGCGCGGCCAGGAGCAGCGACATGGCCGGCCCGGCCGCTGACACCAGGAACTCCCTGCCCGGTGTGGGCGGCTCCTGCTCGATCTCGGAGAAGCCGCCGAGCGGATACAGCAGGATCCGCCGGACCGGCAGCCCGAACCCCCTGGCGACCAGGCTGTGGCTCAGTTCGTGGATCAAGACGGACAGGTAAAGCAGGACGACGAAGGCAACCGCGACCAGGTAGCGCGGGACAGATCCCTGGACAGTTCCCGGCAGCGAGTTCGAGTTGGAGTAAAGCACCACCAGCACTGCCGCGACGACGAACCAGTACGGCGAGATGAACACCGGAATCCCGAACGGCCTGGCGATGATGATCCCGAGCCGGGCATCGGATCGTGCCCGCGCCGGATCCGTCCGCCCTGCCTGCTGCGGGCCACCCTGCTGGATTCCACCTGCCACGCCTAGATGCTACGCGGCAAACCGCAATTGCCGATCCTTTCCCGCTGGCGCGGGAGTGGCGGCCGGGCCCAGTGCGGCGAACGGCGCCCCGATGTCGGAGGCCTCCCCTACTCTGCGTGCATGAGCGAAGTCCCCGGGGATGCGAGCGAGCACGGTGGCCCCAGCCTGTCCCCGTCGCGCGCGGCTGACTTCATGACATGTCCGCTGCTCTACCGGTTCCGGGTGATTGACCGGCTTCCCGAGCCGCCCAGTCCGGCTGCTGCACGCGGGACGCTGGTGCATGCCGTGCTTGAGCGCCTCTTCGACGAGCCGGCCAGCGGCCGGACTCCGGCTGCCGCGCGCACCCTGCTAGCGCCCCAGTGGGAGCGCCTGGCCACCGCCGAGCCCCGCATGCACGAGTTGTTTGGCGACGATGCCGAGCGCCTCGCGTGGCTGGACGAGGCGGCGCGGATGCTGGACCGCTACTTCACCCTGGAAGATCCGAGCCGGATCGAGCCGAGCCACCGCGAGATGTCGGTGCGCGCACTGCTGGCCTCGGGCCTGACCCTCCGCGGCTATATCGACCGGCTGGATATCGCCCCGACCGGCGAGATCCGCATCGTTGACTACAAGACCGGCACCGCTCCGCGCGAGGAGTATGAAGCGAGAGCGCTGTTTCAGATGAAGTTCTACGCGGTCGTGCTCTGGCGCACGCTCGGCACGGTTCCGCGCCTGCTTCAGCTGATCTACCTCGGGAACGGGGAAATCGTCCGGTACTCGCCGGACGAGGCCGACCTGCTGGCCACCGAACGCAAGATCAACGCACTCTGGCAGGCGATCGCCCGCGCCCAGGCATCAGGCGACTGGCGCCCGCACCAGAGCAAGCTCTGCGACTGGTGCTCTTACCAGGCGCTATGCCCGGTGTTCGGCGGCACTCCGCCGCCCTTGCCGACCATGGAAGGGCCAGTTCCCACGCTACCGGAATCGCCGGAACCGCCGCACCCGGCGACCGAGGCTACCGCGGTCTGAGCCTGGCAGCAGACACGATATTACTTGACAATGCTAGCGAAGATTACCTATTGTCGGATTTGCCGGGCGGGCCGACCGGATGAACCTTGACGTGCGGCCCGCCCGCTACGGGGCCCGAACTCTACGCGCGCCAGCTCTCGACCAGGCTCCTGGGACGCGCCACCCCCGCAGCATCGCAGCAGCGGCCTCGCGCCAGGTCTCGGACGGTCTGGCCAGGCCAGTCGTCAACGGCCAGCCAGTCGTCAACGGCCAGCAGAGCGGCGCCTCGCGCCACCGGGCGCTAGCGGCCAACCGCGAAGGCCGGGTCGGTCAGCCGTCGGCATACCCCGCGGGCCTACGTAGCGCCTGCCCTCGCATGGCCGTGTCAAAGCGTTATTCAAGTTCGCTTCCGGATGTGGCCTGCAACACAGTATAACTCTGGCTAAGGAGGCACGTGATGCGACAGATCAGACCAAAGATAGCTTATCTCGCTGGCCGCCGGACCACGATGGCGAGCCTGGCTGGGCTGGCCGTGCTCGCCCTGGCAGCCGCGGGCTGCGGAAACAGCGCGGGCCCGGCCAGCAAATCAAGCACGGGCGCCGTATCCGCCCATCCGGGCGGCGTCTTCACGATCCTGGCGAACTCCTCGTTCGGTGTCGCTGACCCGGCGCAGAACTACACGCTGGAAGAGTGGCAGCTGCTGATCGACACTCATGACGGCCTCGTCGGCTTCGCCAAGGTCGGCGGGCTGCCCGGAACGAAGATCGTGCCGGACCTCGCGACGTCAATCCCGCTGCCGACCAACGGCGGCAAGACCTACGTGTTCCACATTCGGCGGGGCATCAAGTTCTCGAACGGGCAGACGCTCACCCCGAGTGCCTTCGTCACGACGTTCGACCGTCAGTTCACCGTGCCCGGCCCGACATCCTTCTACAGCGACTTCGTCGGCGCCAGCAAGTGCAGCGTCAAGGGCTGCAACCTGGCCAAGTCCGGTGGCGTCATCGCCAACGACTCGGCCTACACGCTGACGATCAACCTGACCGCGCCGGACCCGGAGTTGATGGACCAGCTCACGCTGCCGTTCGCCTACGCCGTCCCGCCGAACACGTCGCCCAAGCTCACCGGCAACAACGTTCCCCCCGGCACCGGCCCGTACATGTGGAAGTCCTACAACCCCAACACCGAAGCCGTGCTGGTGCGTAACCCGTACTTCCACGTCTGGAGCAAGGTCGCGCAGCCGAACGGCTACCCGAACGAGATCATCGAGAAGTACGGCCTCCAGGTCTCGGACGAGGTGACCGAAGTCGAGAACGGCGAGGCGCAGGAGGTCTTCGACGGCGACCAGATCCCGTCTGACCAGCTGTCCACGCTGAACAGCCCGCAGTACGCCAGCCAGGTGCATGTCAACACGCTGACCGCGGACTGGTACATGGCGCTGAATACGCAGCGGCCGCCGTTTAACAACCTCGAGGCGCGCCAGGCCATTAACTACGCGGCCAACCGCACCGCCTACGTCAAGATCGCCGGCGGCCCGTCGCTGGCGGTGCCCGCCTGCCAGATCCTGCCGCCGAACTTCCCCTCCTACAAGCCATACTGCCCGTACACCACAGGGCCGCAGACGACCTGGTCAGGGCCGAACCTGGCCAAGGCGAGGGCACTGGTCAAGGCGTCCGGCACCTACGGTGACAAGGTCGTGGTGGACAGTACCAATGACCAGGTCGGCACGGAACTGGCCGAGCAGATGGTGTCCGATCTGAACTCCATCGGCTACAAGGCGAGCACCCAGCTGCTCTCGGGCTCGGTTCAGTACCCGTTCGTCCAGAACTCGGCCAACTGGAGCAAGTGGAACGTCGCCTGGTCGGCCTGGTATCAGGACTATCCGGCGCCGTCAGACTTCCTCAACGTGCTGCTGGGCTGCGGGTCCATCCACAAGAACAGCGACGCGAGCCCGAACATCGCGGCATTCTGCGACCCCGCCATCCAGAAGCTGATCAACCAGGCAGAGGCCGACGGGTCCAGCAACCCCGCTAAGGCTGCCGCGCTGTGGACGCAGATCGACCACATGGATACGCAGCAGGCGCCATGGGTCGACCTGTACAACCCCAAGCAGATCGACTTCCTGGCGAAGAATGTCCACGGCTACGAGTGGAACCCGCAGTGGTACATCCTGATCGACCAGCTCTGGCTGTCGAAGTAGGCGGCCGGATCCTGGCGGAGATCAGGTTATGGCTGCTGTAGCTGAGCAGGTCACGTCCACCGGGTTGCGGTCGGCCTCGGCCGGCCGCAACCCGTGGGCGCTGGCCTGGCGCAGGCTCAGGCGCAACCGGCTCGCGCTGGCGGCGCTCGGCCTGTTTCTCCTGCTCATCGTGGTGTGCGCGGCCGCGCCGCTGTACGCGCACGACGTGGCGCACGACGGGAACGTGCTCGGTCCCAACCTCAACGGCACGACGATCGTGCACGGCAAGGTCGTGCCGGTCATGCAGGAAGGCGGCGGGCTACTCAAGCTGGGCGAGACGCCGATCGGGCCGACGTGGAACCTCCACCACTATTTCCTCGGCGCCGACAACATCGGTCGTGACGTAGCGGCACTGCTCCTCTACGGTGGCCGCGCCTCACTGCAGATCGGCATCTGCTCAGCTCTGCTGTGCTGCATCGTCGCCACGATCGTCGCGCTGATCGCCGGCTTCTTCGGCGGACTGGCTGACGCGATCTTGTCGCGGCTGATGGACGTGATCTGGGCGTTCCCCGTCTACCTGCTGGCGATCTCGCTCGCGACCGAGCTGCTGACCCACTCCAACGGGATCCAGATCGGATTCCTGCACGTCAGCGCGACCAGCCTGTGGACGCCGACGGTCATCATCGCGTTCATTTACGTGCCGTACGTCTACCGGCCGGTTCGCGGCCAGGTGCTCTCAGTCGCCGGCAAGGAGTTCGTCGAGGCCGCGATCGCCCAGGGCGCGTCGAACTACCGGCTGATCTTCTCGGAGATCCTGCCGAACGTGGTGTCGACCGTCATCGTGCTGCTGCCGCTGATGATCGCCACTACGATCCTTACCGAGTCGGCGCTGTCCTACCTCTCCGTTGGCGTCCAGCCGCCCAATGTCAGCTGGGGCACGATCATTTCCGATGGGCAGGACCTGCTCTACACCCGGCCGTGGGTCTCCCTCGCGCCGGGAATCATGATCGTGCTCACGGTGCTGGCGCTCAACGTACTTGGCGACGGAGTCAGGGACGCGCTCGACCCGCGCGCGAAGCTGCGGGTGCGGTAGCGATGGCCATGCCCCGGAGCGGGTGCCGCCGGTGCTGACCTTCATCATCCGTCGCACGCTGTGGACTGTGGTCGTGATGTTCGTGATCACGGTCGTGGTGTTCTTCATCTTCTTCAAGACGCCGGGCGTGGACCCGGCCCGTGCCCTGGCCGGCCGCAACCCGAGCCCGCAGACGCTGGCCGAGGTCCGGGCTCAGCTCGGCCTCAACCGGCCACTGGTCGTGCAGTACGGGCTGATGATGAAGCGGATCTTCATCACCCGCAACCTGGTGTCCTACTCGGACCAGGGCCAGCTGGTCATACCGGAGATCTTCGCCGCCGCGCCCGCGACGCTGTCGCTGGTCTTCGGGGCGGCGATCATATGGATCGTCATGGCCATCGTGATGGGCGTGGCCGCGGCCAGGCTGCGCGGCCGGATTTATGACCCGATCCTGATGATCCTGGCTCTGATCGGCCTGTCCGCGCCGGTCTTCTGGATCGGGCAGGTCGCCAACCTCATCACCCAGGGCGGGCTGCACAACAGCGTGTTCAGCTGGGTACCGCCGCTGGGCTATACGTCGTTCACCGTCAGCCCGCTGCACTGGTTCACCGGGCTCGTCTTCCCGTGGATCACTTTGTCGATTCTGTACATCGGCTTCTATGCCCGGGTGCTGCGGGCGAACCTGCTGGAGATCCAGACCGAGGATTACGTCCGCACTGCGCGCGCCAAGGGACTGTCTGAACAGCGGGTCCTGCTCAGGCATACGCTGCGCACATCAATGATCACTTTCGTCAGCCTGTTCGGCCTGGACTTCGGGGCACTAGTGGGTGGCGGCGCGATCCTTACTGAGGTGGTGTTCGGCATTCACGGCGTGGGCTTCCTTACCTGGCAAGCGCTGCAGAACCTCGATCTGCCGACGATCATGGCCGTGGTCATCTACGGCGCGTTCTTCATCGTGCTGATGAACGCGCTCGTCGATATCGCCTATGCGTGGCTCGACCCGAGAGTGCGGCCAGCCTGATGGCAGATCCGCTGCTGGACATCCGCGACCTCAAGGTCTCCTTCCGGACCGACGACGGCCTCGTGCGGGCCGTGGATGGCGTATCGGTCTCGTTGTACGAGGGCGAGACACTCGGCATCGTCGGCGAGTCTGGCTCAGGCAAGAGCGTGACCGTGATGTCGGTGATGCGCCTGATCACCGACCCCAACGCGCAGTTCGATGGCGAGGTGATCTACAAGGGCACCAACCTGATGGGCATGTCCCAGGACCAGATCAGGTCGATCCGCGGGGCCGGCATCAGCATGATCTTCCAGGATCCGATGACCTCGCTGAATCCCGTCTACAAGGTCGGCTGGCAGATCGAGGAGCAGATCCGCGAGCACGAGCACGTCAGCCGGCAGGCCGCGCGGGATCGCGCGGTCGAGTTGCTGACTGCGGTCGGCATCCCGAACGCGCGGGAACGGGCCGATGCCTACCCGCACCAGTTCTCCGGCGGCATGCGGCAGCGCGTCATGATCGCGATGGCGGTGTCCTGCAATCCCGACGTGCTGATCGCCGACGAGCCGACGACCGCGCTCGACGTCACGATCCAGGCGCAGATCCTGTCTCTCATCAAGAAGCTCCGGCAGGACTTCGGCACCGCCGTGGTGCTGATCACCCACGACATGGGCGTCGTCGCGGACATGGCCGACCGGATCGCGGTGATGTACGCCGGCCGGATCATCGAACAGGGCACGCAGCGGGAGCTGTTCTATGACCCCCAGCATCCCTACACCTGGGGGCTGCTCGGTTCTATCGCGCGACTAGACCGGCCCCGGCCGCGGCGGCTGACGGCAATCCCGGGCCTGCCCCCGTCATTGATGCAGCTCCCGGCCGGCTGCGCCTTCGGCGAGCGCTGCGCTCACCGGTTCGAGCGATGCCGCGAGACGCCGCTGCTGCTCGACCGCACCGGCACGGGTCACCTGGACGCATGCCACCTGAGCGCCCAGCAGAAGCAGGACGTCAGGGATCGGGCGATTCACCCTGAGCTGGTGGAGGAGAGACCGTGACCGACGGAGCCGTTGAGCTCGCGCTGCTCAGGGAAGGCCCGGCCGTAGCCAAGGGCGACGTGCTGCTGCGGGCCGACCACCTGAAGAAGTACTTCCCGATCAAGAGTGGCATCCTGATCCAGCGCGAAGTCGCCCGCGTGCATGCCGTCGACGACGTGAGCTTCCAGCTGCGGGCCGGTGAGACGCTGGGCCTCGTCGGTGAGTCGGGCTGCGGGAAGTCGACGCTGGCCAGGTGCATCGCGCGACTGTACGACATCACCAGCGGGTCGCTGGAGTTCGAGGGCGCGGACATCTCCAAGTACTCCCGCCGTCAGCTCCGGGCGGTCCGGCGCGACCTTCAGATGATCTTCCAGGATCCGTACGCGTCCCTGAACCCGCGCAAGCGGGTCGGTGCGATCATCTCCGACCCGCTTCGCATCCACCGGGCGGGCAGCCGCGACCAGATCAGAAGGCGGGTCCTGGAACTGCTTGAGCTAGTCGGCCTGTCCGCAGAGCACATCAACCGCTATCCGCACGAGTTCTCGGGTGGCCAGCGGCAGCGCATCGGGGTCGCGCGCGCCATCGCGCTGAAGCCGAAACTGGTGATCGCCGACGAGCCGGTGTCCGCGCTCGATGTGTCCATCCGGGCGCAGGTGATCAACCTGCTCGACGATCTCCAGGATGAACTAGGCCTGACCTACATCTTCATCGCGCACGATCTCGGCGTCGTCCGGCACGTGTCCGACCGCATCGCGGTCATGTACCTCGGCAAGATTGTCGAGATCTCCCCGGCCGAGGAGTTGTACCAGCGGCCGGTCCATCCTTATACGGAGGCCCTGCTGTCGGCGGTGCTGGTTCCCGACCCAGACTTGTCAGCCAGCCGCCAGCGGCTGGTGCTGGAAGGCGACGTGCCGAGCCCGATCGACCCGCCCAGCGGCTGCCGGTTCCACCCGCGCTGCCGGTACGCCACGCAGGTCTGCACGGCGGAGGAGCCGCCGCTGGTTCAGCACGGCAGCCTGGGCCATCTGGCCGCCTGTCACCACCCGCTGAGCTTCGAGACCCAGGTCAACGCCTGGGCCACCGTGCCCGTCAGCGCAGAGGCGCCGCTGAGTGAGACCGCGATCACCTGACCTCACGCCCGGCGGGCTCAGCTGATGCCGTGACGCTTCAGGATGTCGCGCACATCACCGAGATCGTCGTCGTCTGCCGCCTTGGCCTTGCCGCGCACTGCAGGCACCGGCGCCTTCCCGCTGTCGGCCGGGCCACCGCTGCCCGACTGCTTGCGTTCAGCGCGCCGCTTGCGCCCGGCCTGCGGAATGCCGCCCGACACCAGGAACAGCACGACCACGATGCCAACCAGGATGACGCCCAGCCAGGTCCCTGGGGAGAACACGAAACTGGCCGCGAACTGCACGACGGCGGACACCATGCGGCCGACCAGCGCGAGCGCGTGCACAAGGTAGATCGCCAGCGGTAGCAGTGACCAGGCGATACCCCGGATGCCACTGCGGGCGCCCTTCTTGCGCCAGACAAGGATGCTCAGGACGATTCCGGCAACCGTCACCGCCAGGCACACCGGCCCCGCGAAACTGCCGGTAACGAAATCGAGCCACTTGCCCACTTTCGCCTCCCCTCGTGGCCGCCCGACAGTCCTCGGTGCCCGTTTTCTTGGCGTCGGCAGGCGGCCTAGGCGTAATCGGTTCCATTGTCGCACATATCTGATCCCATGCGGCCCGGCCAGGCGGGCGGGGCGGTCATGCGGGCGGGGCGGTCAGCGCAGCGCCAGCCCCGACTGCTCCGCCAGGTCCGCCAGGGTGACCCCGGCAAGCGAGCTCAGCACGACCCGGCCGGGGGCCGCCGGGACGCCGACGACACTCGGCACCGCCACTGTGCGGTAGCCAGCCGCCTCGGCAGCGGCGGTGCCATTGAGAGAATCCTCGAGCGCGATGCTGAACTGCGGCTCGACTCCCAGCTTGGCCGCAGCGAGCAGGTAACCCTCCGGGTCTGGCTTAGCACGGGCCACGTCGGCGCCGCAGACGATCACGCCGAACGCCCCCGCGCCCAGCCGGGACAGCACCACCTCCACGATCTCAGGCTCGGAGGAGGTCACCAGCGCGTGCGGCAGGCCCGCTTCCCTGACTTCGCCGAGCAGTTCCATCGCGCCGGGAAGAACCGGCAGCGGCTGGCTCCTCAGCTCTGCGATCATCGCCTCGGTCAGCCAGCTGGCGACGACGGCCGGCCGCTCAGCCCGCGTTCCCCTGTCCAGAAGGTAGCTGACGGTGGTGTCCATCGATCCGCCTACCAGGACGCCCTGGTCGGCATGCGACCACGTCCCGCCGAGACGTGCCATCACCACGCTCTCCGCCCGGAACCACAGCGGCTCGGAGTCGACCAGCAGGCCGTCCATATCGAACATGACAGCCTGGAGCACGATGTTCCCCTTGCTAGGAGTGTGGCGAAGGCGCGTGCGCCCGGTCTCATGCCCGCCAGCGATCTGCGGCATGACCAGCCCCATCCTAGGGATGCGCTGGCCGGCAACCCGAATCGCGCTGAGAAGGCGGTCTTTTATGGACCTGCCGGCCGCAGAACATAGGCTTGGGGTAACTGGCCGCTCGGGTTGGGCCGTGCGCCGGCCGGGCCGCGGCGAAGTGGAGGGAGGTGGCTGGCGATCGAGCTCGACGCTGTTGGGCATCTCACCTCGCCCGCTCTTATCGCTGCCTTCGAGGGCTGGAACGACGCTGGCGAAGCTGCCAGCAGCGCTATCAGCCAGCTGAGCTCGGCATGGGACGCCAAGGCCATCGGCCAGATCGATCCCGAGGACTACTACGATTTCCAGGTCACCAGGCCGGTCATGGAAGTGACCGAAGGGCACGCAGAAGAACTGGTCTGGCCCACTACCAGGATTGAGATCGCCCGCCCGCCGCAAGCCGGCCGGGACCTTGTCCTGCTGCACGGCATCGAGCCGAACATGCGATGGCGCGGCTTCACCGCAGAGCTGGTGACGGCCTTCCGTGAGCTCGGCGTGGAGCTAGTTATCCTGCTTGGCGCGCTGCTTGCCGACTCACCGCATACCCGGCCGCTTCAGGTGACGGCCGCCACATCCGGCACTGAGCTGGCCGCGCAGTTGCATGTCGAGCCCGTCGACTACAAGGGCCCGACGGGCATTGTCGGCGTACTCCAGCAAGCCTGCAGCGCGGCGGGCATTCAGGCGGTGTCGCTGTGGGCAGCCGTGCCGCATTACGTCGCGCAGCCGCCCAGCCCTAAGGCCACGCTGGCCCTGCTGCGCAGCGTCGAGGACATCCTGGACATTTCCCTGCCGCTGGCCGATCTGCCCGCCGAGGCCAGGGCATGGGAGCGCGGCGTGGACGAGCTTGCCGAGCAGGACAGTGACGTGGCCGAGTACGTGCGCAGCCTTGAGGAAGCCAAGGATGCCACCGACCTTCCGGAGGCCAGCGGCGACGCCATCGCCCGGGAATTCGAGCGTTACCTGCGCCGCCGCGGCGAGCACGGCGGCCGGACATAGCGAGCGCTCGCGACGGCAGGCGCCAGGACCGTGCTGGCCCCGGCTAGATCGGCGGCCACGGGACCGCCGGCCAGTCCGCCGGCGGGTACGGGTGTACTTTCGCCGCGAGCAACCGCTCGACCCGCTCGACTGTCGCGGCCACCTCATCCGCCGTCAGCCAGGCCCGGAGCTCCTGGCCCAGATCGCCTGCGGTCAGCAGGTCATGCGAACGGCGGAGCGCGCCGATCGCGGCGGTCGTCAGCTTCTTCCCGCGCCACTGCCACAGCACGGTCCGCAGTTTGTACTCGGCCGAGAAGCAGACGCCGTGGTCGCAGCCATACAGATGACCGCCGGGCATCGGCAGCAGGTGGCCGATCTTCCGGTCGGCGTTGTTCACCACGGCGTCGAAGACCGACATCTGCCGAAGCCGCGCGTCGTCTCCGCTGCGCGCCAGCTCCACCAGGTCGACGGCCTGGTCCGCGGCTACCCACAGCTGGCACATGCCGGGACCGAACGGCCCGTCGCGGTACACCGTCGGTGGCACCACGTCCCACCCGCCGGCCCGCGACACCAGGTAGGCAGCCAGCTCACGGCCGGCTAGCGTGCCCTCGGGGAAATCCCACAGCGGCCGTTCGCCGGCTATCGGCTTGTACACGCACGCTGCCTGCGCCCCGTCGGCCCTGATCCTGCAGTACATGGTCGCGTTCGAGGCGTCGACCAGGCGACCAAGGACCTCCAGCTCACCGGTAGCGAGCAAGTTCAGGATCGCTGCCTCGGCAGTCCCCGCATCGGCCGTGCCGTCCGCCGGAGCGCCAGGATCGATCACCGACGGGTTGGCCGACGCGGCTGGTGCCGCCCGGCGGCCGCTGCGGGCCCGCCGTTCCCGCCTGGCCCCGCTGGCCGGCGACGCATCAGCCATGCCCGACCCGGTGACCGTTCTGCCGCGGGCATACGTGGCCGGACGGATCGAGCGGCTGCCCGCACAGCGGGCAGGGTGGCCTGCCTTGCCTGACAACCCTGATGGCCCGCCGCGCGAACGCGCGAGCCGCCTCGGCCGTAATCCGCACCCGGAGCACGGCCGGCGCGTCGTCGGGTACGTCATCGGCGAGCGGCTCAAGCGGCTCGTCGCTTTCCTCCTGGGCCTCGATGATCACGCGCTCGCCGTCGTGATCCCAGGCCAGTGCGATCGCCCCGACCCGGAAGTCCTCGGTGAGCGGCAGGTCAAGCGGGCCGTCATCGGTCTCGCCGACCGCACGGCCCGCTCCGGACGCCGCGCCGGTGCGCCGCGTGACCTCATCGAGCAGCTCATCGAGGCGCTCAGCGAGCTGGCTGACCTGACCCTTCTCCAGCGCGACGCTTGTGACCCTGGTGCCAAGCGTCGCCTGCAGGTAGAACGTCCGTTCCCCAGGCTGGCCGACGGTGCCCGCGACGAATCGCTCCGGCGGGTCGTACGAGTAGACCGGCATGACCCTATCCTCCCGCGCCTATCCTCCCGCGCCCGAAGCCGCCCGCGCGCTGCCTGGCCGCAAGCTGACTGCCGCTCGCCAGGTCAACTGCCAGGTTACCGGCGGCGGGTTGGCTGAGTGTCGCCAGTGACCTGCGGTGCGCCGGACGGGTCGCCCGGTCCGTCCCCCGGCGCGTCGCCTGGCGCGTCGCCTGGCGCGTCGCCTGATGCGTCGCCGACCGTGCCCGCGCCGCCGCCGATCTGCGCGTCGGCATCGGCCTTAGGGCCGGTCGCAGGCCGGCGGGCCAGCCCGGCCAGCGCCCCGGCGTCGCCACCAGTGTCGTTCATGCGCAGCACGAACGGCCGCAGCGCGGTGTACCTGATCACGCTGAGCGAGCAAGGATCGACCTGGATCCGCTGCGACATGTCCAGGTGCATGCCGAGCGCATCGGCCAGGATCGCCTTGATGACGTCGCCGTGCGAGCAGATCAGGTAGGTCGCGTCCGGGCCTAGTTTCTCGTTCCAGTCCCTGACCGCCGTCACGGCGCGCTGCTGCATGCCGCTCATGGACTCGCCGTCCGGGCCGGGAAAGGTCACCGCACTGGGGTGAGCCTGGACGACCCGCCAGAGCGGGTCCCTGGCAAGCTTGCGCAGCGGCTGGCCGGTCCAGTCGCCGTACTTGCACTCGCCGAGCCGATCGTCGGTGAGCACCTGCATCGAGTCGGCCTGGCCGCTGGCGATCGTCGCGGCGGTCTGCAGGCAACGTTCCAGCGGGCTGCTGACCACCGCCGCCAGCGGGAGGCTGGCCAGCCTGCCCGCCATCGCGGCCGCTTGCGCCAGGCCGCGATCGTCCAGCGTGATCCCGGGCAGCCAGCCCGTCAGCGCTTTGCCGGTGGACGCCGTCAGCCCGTGACGAACGATCAGCACCACCGTCACGGTGGTGCCTCCGCCCTACCAGCACTCGGCTCCCGCACCAGGCGCCGGGCGCTCCGGCCGGCCCGGCGGACCGCACCGCCCCGCCAAAGACTCTCCCGCCCAAGACCGGGCCGGCTCGAAGGACACACCATAGTCCGACTCTAGCCAGGCCGGCGTCCGCCGCTGTGCGGCGCCCGGCGACTGCAGCGCGGCTAGCCCCGCCGGTCGCCGAGCACGAACGTCATTCCGCCGAACGACACCATGTCACCGGGCTGGACCCGGGTGGGGTGATTCACCCGCCAGCCGTTCAGCCGGGTCCCGTTCGTGGAACCGAGGTCGGCAAGCAGCCAGCCGCCAGCGCTGCGTTGCAGGCTGGCATGCCAGCGGGAAACTGTGCCGTCCGCCAGCGTCATGTCGCAGGCAGGCTCCCTGCCGATGGTGAAGCGGGACTGCGCGCCCGCGGGCAGGGTCAGTACCGGCGGCCACCCGCGCAGCCAGCGGTCGACGGCATGCGCGGCGCGGCGGCGAGTCCGCCGGGCGGCGATGTCCAGCCGGGTCATCACGCCGGGACGCGGTGCCGCAGAGCCTGCTGCCGCGCCGTTTGCTGCTGCCGCGCCGTCTGCTGCCGCCGCGCCGTCTGCTGCCGCGCCGCCCCGCCGCTGCGGCCCGGGCAGGTCCGCGACCAGCCGATACAGGTCATCGCTCAGTCGCGCGCGCAACACCGCGTCGATCCGGTGCGCGAAGGTCTCCCGCGTGAGCCGGCCCTCGGCGAAGCCGTCACGCAACTCAGCGAGCGCCCGATCCCGGTCAGCGTCGGACACCCGGACGCGTGCCGCGCTGCCAGGGCCGATGTCGTCGGCTGCCACACCTGGATTATCGGACTCGCCGCACCGGGCCACAAGCTCGCCTGCCGCCTGGGTTGCCGGCCGCGCGCGGTCCGGCCGCTGCCAGCGCTGCCCGGCCCGTTCCCGGCAGTAACGGCTTTGCTCACACGCCCATCGCGTGCGCGCCGCCGTCGACGTGGACGATCTCCCCGGTCGTCGCCGGGAACCAGTCCGACAGCAGCGCGACGCAACCACGCGCGGCCGGCTCGGCATTGGCGAGATCCCAGCCGAGCGGAGCGCGCTGCGACCACACGCCCTCGAACACCTCGAAGCCCGGAATGCTGCGAGCCGCCATCGTCTTGATCGGCCCGGCCGACATCAGGTTGACCCGGATGCCCCGCGGTCCGAGGTCACGCGCCAGGTAACGGGCAGTCGACTCCAGCGCGGCCTTGGCCACGCCCATCCAGTCGTAGGCCGGCCAGGCGACGCTCGCGTCGAAGTCCATCCCGACGATCGCGCTGCCCGGTTGCAGCAACGGCAGCGCGGCCATCGCCAGCGCCTTCAGCGAATAAGCGGAGACCTGGACCGCGGCAGCCACGTCCGGCCATGGCGTGTGCAGGAAATTGCCGCCGAGCGCGCTGGCCGGCGCGTTCCCGATGCCGTGCACCACGCCGTCGAGTCCGTCCAGGTGCCCGGCTACCCGCTCGGCGAGCGACGCCAGCTGGTCGGAGTTCGTCACGTCGAGCTCGAGCACCGGCGGCGGCTCCGGCAGCCGTCTGGCGATCCGTTCCACCAGGCTGAGCCGCCCGAAGCCGGTCAGCACGATCCGCGCGCCCTCGGCCTGGGCGATGCGCGCCACGTGGAACGCGATCGACGCGTCAGTCAGGACCCCGGTCACCAGGATCCGCTTTCCGTCCAGGATGCCCATGGTTGTTACCTCCGCTGTACCGGGAACGGGCGGTTAGTGGCCCATGCCAAGGCCACCGTCGACCGGTATCACGGCACCGGTGATGTAACCCGCGTCCTCGCTGGCCAGGAAGGCCACGGCGGCCGCCACCTCGTCCGGTTCCGCGTACCGGCCAAGCGGCACGCTCGCCAGGATCGACGTGCGCTGCTCGCCGGTCAGCACCCTGGTCATGTCGGTGTCCACGAAGCCTGGCGCGACTACGTTGACGGTGATATTGCGGCTCGCGAGCTCGCGCGCTAGCGACCTGGCGAAGCCGACCAGGCCCGCCTTGGCGGCGGCATAGTTGGCCTGCCCGCCGGAGCCAAGCAAGCCGACGACCGAGGAGATCAGGATGATGCGGCCGCGGCGCAGCCTGATCATGCCGCGCACGGCCCGCTTGGCCAGCCGGTAGGCGCCGGTCAGGTTGGTGTTCACTACGTCGGTGAAGTCATCCTCGCTCATCAGCGCGAGCAGCTGGTCCCTGGTGATGCCGGCGTTCGCTACCAGCACCTCGACTGGCCCGTGCGCCTCCTCGGCGACCTTGAAAGCCTGGTCGACCTGAGCGGTGTCGCGGACATCGCATGCCGTCACGGTCAGTCCCTCCACCGGGTCGCCGGACCTGGAGGTCACCACGACGTTGTCGCCGGCGTCTGCCAGGCGGCGCGCGATGGCCAGGCCGATGCCGCGATTTCCGCCGGTCACGAGTACGGAACGGCCCATCTGTGCCTGCCTCCTGGTCTTGCCCGATCCGCTGTTCCCCGGACCCGCGGCCGGCGCCGGTCAGGCGAACCGGGCGGGCCGCGCGGACACGGTCGCGAGCGAGCGTACCGGTCAGGCGCCGGCGCCGCAGCCCGGGATAGGTTGACCAGTCGTGGAACATAGCCAGGCAGCCGGTCAGATAGACCCGGAGTTCACCGCGTACCCGCTGGCCGAGCTGGCCGATGCCGCGCTGGCAACGGCCAGGAAACTGGGCGCGTCGCATGCCGACTTCCGGGCCGAGCGGATCAGGGGCCAGCAGATCGGCTTGTCCGACGGCAACCTGGAAACGCAGTTCGACTCCGACGACCTGGGCCTGGCGGTCCGCGTCATCGTCGACGGCACGTGGGGCTTCGCCTCAGCGGTCGACCTGACGACCGAGGCGGCCGCCCGCGCGGCCGCCGAGGCTGTCGATGTGGCCACGGTAGCCGCGGCAATCAACACCGAGCCAATCGAGCTGGCCGACGAGCCGGCCCACGGCGAGGTGAGGTGGCTGTCGGCCTACCAGGTCGACCCGTTCGGGGTCAGCGTCAGCGACAAGATCGCGCTGCTGGCCGACTGGACTGCGCGGCTGCTCGGGGCGGCCGGGGTCAGCCACGTCGACGCCTCGCTGCTGCAGGTCAAGGAGTGCAAGTTCTACGCCGACGGCGCCACTACCGCGCTGCAGCAGCGCGTCAGGGTGCACCCGCAGCTGACCGCGGTGGCCGTCGGCGCCGGCGGCCGCTTCGACACCATGCGGACGCTCGCGCCGCCGGCCGGGCGGGGTTATGAGTACCTGACCGGCACCGGCTGGGACTTCGACGCCGAATTGGCCGAGATACCCGAACTGCTGGCCGCGAAGCTGGCTGCGCCGTCCGTCCAGGCCGGCCGTTATGACCTGGTCATCGACCCATCTAACTTGTTCCTGACCATTCACGAGTCGGTCGGGCACGCGACCGAGCTCGACCGTGCCCTGGGATACGAGGCGGCATACGCCGGCACCTCGTTCGCCACCTTCGACAAGCTCGGCGTCCTGCAGTACGGCTCGCCGATCATGCACGTCACCGGGGACCGCACGGCAGAGCATGGCCTCGCCACCATCGGCTACGACGACGAGGGCGTGGCCGGGCAGTCGTGGGACCTGATCTCCGGCGGCGTGCTGACCGGCTATCAGCTCGACCGCCGGATCGCCAGGCTGACCGGGCTCGGCCGGTCCAACGGCTGCGCGTTCGCCGACTCCCCCGGCCACATGCCGATCCAGCGGATGGCCAACATATCCCTGCAGCCAGCTCCGGACGGGCCGTCCACCAGCGAGCTCATCGCAGGCGTCACGGACGGCATCTACATAGTCGGCGACAAGAGCTGGTCGATCGACATGCAGCGGTACAACTTCCAGTTCACCGGCCAGCGGTTCTTCCGGATCAAGAACGGCCAGCTGGCTGGCCAGCTCCGGGATGTGGCCTACCAGGCGACGACCACGGACTTCTGGAACGCGATGGACGCCGTCGGCGGGCCGCAGACCTATGTGCTCGGCGGCGCATTCAACTGCGGCAAGGGCCAGCCCGGCCAGGTCGCGCCGGTCAGCCACGGCTGCCCGGCGGTAGTCATGCGCGGCATCCGGATTCTCAACACGGTCGAGGAGGCCGGCGCATGAGTAGCGGCCAGGTCCAGCGAGCTCAGGTCCAGCCAGGCCAGGTCCAGCCAGGCCAGCCCGCTTCGGCGCTGGCGCCGCAGACCGCGGTCGAGCGAGCCCTGGCGGCGGCGACGTGCGAGGAGTGCATCGTCATCGCGGATGAGAGCTCCTCGGCCAACCTGCGCTGGGCAGGTAACTCGCTGACCACTAACGGGGTATCCCGCTCCCGGCAGCTCACCGTTATCGCCATCAGCCGCAGCGGCGACGGGGCCAGGGTGGGCGTGGTGTCCAGGGCGGGCCTGCGGGAGGACCAGATCGCCGATCTCGTCGCCGAAGCTGAGCACGCGGCCGCGGATGCCTCGCCCGCCGAGGACGCTCAGCCGCTGGTCAGGCCCGATGCGGCGGGCCCGCGGGCGGCCGCCTGGGACTCCCCGCCCGCAGCCACCGAAATCGGGGTGTTCGCCGCCTTCGCCCGCGACCTCGGTGGCGCTTTCGAGGTGGCCGCCGCCGGCGGCCGGAAGCTGTACGGCTTTGCCGAGCACCAGCTGACCTCGACCTATCTCGGGACCTCCGGCGGCCTGCGGCTGCGCCACGATCAGCCGACCGGGCGGCTCGAACTCAACGCGAAGTCGGCCGATCTGGCCTCTTCCGCCTGGGCCGGACTCGGCACCGCCGACTTCGCCGACGTCGACGTCGCCGCGCTCGAGGCGGGCCTGGCCGAGCGCATCCACTGGGCAGAACGGTCGGTCGAACTGCCGGCCGGCCGGTACGAGACGCTGCTGCCGCCCACCGCGCTTGCTGACCTGATGATCTATATGTACTGGTCGGCGGGTGCTAAGGACGCGCTGGACGGGCGGACGGTGTTCAGCAAGCCAGGCGGCGGCACCAGGGTCGGTGAGCGGATGGCAAGTCTGCCGCTCGCGCTGCGCAGTGACCCGGCGGCGGCGGGCTTGCAGTGCGCGCCGTTCGTGATCGCGCATGCGTCCAGCCGGGAAACGTCGGTGTTCGACAATGGGCTGCCGCGAGCAGGCACCGACTGGATCGCCGACGGCCGGCTGGCCGCGCTGACCCAGACCCGGCACACCGCGCACCTGTCCGGGCTCCCGGTGACCCCGGCGATCGACAACCTGATCATGACCGCTCCCGGCACGACCGGCTCGATGGCCGACCTGGTCAGCCGGACCAGTCGCGGCCTGCTGCTGACCTGCCTCTGGTACATCCGCGAGGTTGATCCCCAGACGCTGCTGCTCACCGGACTGACCAGGGACGGTGTTTACCTGGTCGAGAACGGCGAGGTGACCGGAGCAGTGAACAACTTCCGGTTCAACGAGAGCCCGGTCGGCATGCTCAGCCGGATTACCGAGGCCGGCGCCACCGTGCCGACTCTGCCCCGCGAGTGGAGTGATTACTTCACCCGAGCGGCCATGCCGCCGGTCCGGGTGGAGGGCTTCAACATGTCGTCGGTGAGCCAGGCCAGCTGAGCGTTCCACAGACCGCGGAGCCAGCCCGAACCGGGCGATCCGACGAGTCGGCCAGCATGGATGTGAATCCGCTGCTGCTATAGCCGCAGTACATTCACATCCATTCAAGATCATCGGCCTATGGATCAAGGAGCTGACGCGATAAATCGCTCAGATCGGCGCAAACTGGCTAGGCGTCTTCGAGGCGGAAGCCGACCTTCAGGCCGACCTGATAGTGCGCTACCTCGCCGTCCACGATCTGCCCGCGGACCTGCGTTACCTCGAACCAGTCGAGGTGGCGTAGCGTCTGGGCAGCCCGGTGGAGGGCCCCTTTGATCGCCGGCTCGATGCCGTCCGGCGAGGTTCCGACGATCTCGGTGACACGGTAGGTGCGCTCGGTCATGCTGCTGTCCTCCAGGTGCGCGGCTGCGGCCGGACTTCCGCACGCTGGGCTAGCGCCGCCGCAGCCGGAAGGCGGCCAGCCCTTAGACAGCCAGTAGTACTACCCAGATCGCCACCAGTGGTGCAGGATTCCCGACCGCGTCGGTCAGCAGGCACCCCACGGCGCGAAAATCAGCTGGACCGCGGCCACGATGAGCCGCCAGCGGCCCGTGCGCCCGGTGGACTTTCGCGGTAACGCAGCCGTCCTGAAGCACCCAGCCTGGCGGAGTACCCGGCTCCGGAATAACGTGGAGGTGTGAAGTCAACCCTAGGACCCCGTCGCGACGAGGCGCACCTGGTCACCCAGGCTCGTCCCGGTCTGTCTGCGGACATCGCTCACCGCGAGCGCCGCTACCTGATCATGATGGGCATCCGTACGGCCTGCTTCATCGCCGCCATCCTGATGTTCGTCAATCACCTAGGCTGGCTGACCGCCATTCCCGCCGTCGGCGCGCTGGTCATCCCTTATTTCGCCGTGGTGCTCGCCAACGGCGGACGGGAGCCGACGGTAAACAGGACCTTCCGGCAGTACGAGCCGAACAGCCCGGCGATCTACCGGCCGCCGACTCGGCCGGACAGCCAGCAGGTGCCGCCCAGTAACTAGCCGCGAACTGGGCAGAACAGGATGCATCCGGGAGCGTCCCGGCATTTCGTCTGACCAGCTAGTCACGATGGTGCCAAAGTAGGACCATAGTACGAGTCGGCCGGGATGGCGAGATTACCTCTAATCCGGTCTTGACGCACTAGGGGCATCTTCGGTGTAACATTCGTAGCGGTGCTCTGGTCCCCCGCTGGGGCACCAACTGCCGGCGTTCCGGGCCCCCGTCGGAGCGCCGATGAACGCGACGCCGGGTGGTTTGCCCCCGTAGCCACCCGGCGTCGCTCTATGTTCGGACGTTTCCGGCGTCCTTCACCCAGGCTCGCAGTGCACCCACAACCCCGAGCCGCTCCATGCCCGGACGTTTCCGGCGTCCTTCACCCAGGCTCGCAGTGCACCCACAACCCCCAGCCGCTCCATGCCCGGACGGTTCCGGCGTCCTTCACCGACGCTCGCAGTGCACCCACAACCCCCAGCCGCTCCATGCCCGGACGGTTCCGGCGTCCTTCACCCAGGCTCGCAGCGCACCCACAACCCCCAGCCGCTCCATGCCCGGACGTTTCCGGCGTCCTTCACCCACGCTCGCAGTGCACCCACAACCCCCAGCCGCTCCATGCCCGGACGGTTCCGGCGTCCTTCACCCACGCTCGCAGGACCGCCAACCCTGACGACAGGGCTCTTCATGGAACCATCCGCCACAAGTTGGTATATAGCGGACACGCTGGCACCACTGACCCGTGAAGGGCTGCCCCGGACCCATGAAACCTGGCCCAGGCTGGCCAGCCAGCGTGGCGTGGAGTCCGGCGGGCTCACCCGCGATCGGCAGCCGAAGTTACTCGGTCTTGCTGAACTCGGCGATGGCCACGGACATCATGCCCAGTCCCATGACCGCCACGATGCCGAGTGACAGCCAAAGCGGCACTGCCCAGCCGTCCCAGGTGATGGCGGGCGCCAGGTGAGTGTTCAGGATCGCCGAGATCTGCGCCGAGACGTTCAGATGGCTGAAGACCAGGTGCCGCATCGGGCCGACCACGTAGGTCAGCGGGTCGAGCCTGGTCAGCACGGTCAGCCAGGCAGGCAGGCCAGTAAGCGGGTACAGCGCGCCGGACAGGAAGAACAGCGGCATGACCAGCATCTGGGTCAGCGCCATGAATGCCTGGAACTGCCTGATCCTGGCGGCCATCATCACGCCGAACGCGGTCAGCGTGAACGACAGCAATAGCAGCATGCCGATCAGGCTCATGATCAGCACCGGGTTGTACGGCACGTGCGCGAACCAGGCCAGGCAGAGGAAGATCACGCCCTGGAAGGTGGCGATGGTCGCACCGCCAAGGCACTTGCCGACGACTATCGCGCCGCGGCTGACTGGAGCCACCAGGATCTCCCGCAGGAAGCCGAACTCCCGGTCCCAGACAATCGACCCGGCCGAGAAGATGGCCGTGAACAGCACAGACATCGCAAGTACGCCTGGATAGATGAACGTCTTGAAGTCGAAAGTGGTGGATTGCGGCAGGTTGCCGCCGGCCAGCGTGGACAGTCCGGTGCCGAGAATGAACAAAAACAGGAACGGCTGCACCAGCGAGGTAATGGCCCGCAGGCGGTCGGTGCGGAACCTGATGAGCTCGCGCCGCCACACGATGCTGACCGCCCGCAGGTCGTGCCGCAATCCCCGGTCGGGCGTCGAGACCCTGATCCGGTCGATGACGGTGCCGGCGCTGCTGACCTCAACCGGGCCAGTGGTCTCCATAGCCATCGTTACCGCCTGCCTCCCGACCGCATCCTGTGCATATTGCGCATGAACTCGTTGCCCGCACCGCCCTCGGCGTCGCGGATCGTCGTCCCGGTGTAGGACATGAAGACGTCGTCCAGCGACGGCCTGGACACGCTCACAGACCTGATCGGAACGGCGAACTCACTGAACAGCCGCGGTACGAACTGCTCGCCCGAGGCGACCGAGAATGTGACGGCGCCCTCGTGCATGGCCGCCTCGAGCCCGAATTTCGCCGCGAGTTCACTGATGGCGGCCTGGTCGTCGGCCGTCTGGATCTGCACCCGGTCCTTGCCGATGCTGGCCTTGAGCGCCTCCGGCGTATCGATCGCCACGATCTTGCCGTGGTCGATGATCGCGATCCGGTCGCAGTGCTCCGCCTCGTCCATGTAGTGAGTGGTGAGGAAGATGGTGATGTCCTCGCGTGTCTTCAGGTCGTTGATGTACGTCCAGATCGACGACCTGGTCTGCGGGTCGAGCCCGACCGTCGGCTCGTCCAGGAAGAGCACGTGCGGCGCGTGCAGCAGCCCCCTGGCTATCTCAAGCCTCCGCTGCATGCCGCCGGAGTAGGTGCTGACCAGGCTGTCCTTGCGGTCCCAGAGCCCGACCATGTCCATGACCTGGCGCATTCTGGGCACCACCGCGGCCTTCGGCACCCCGTACAGTTCGGCGTGGAACCGCAGGTTCTGCTCCGCGGTCAGGTAACTGTCCAGCGTGGTGTCCTGGAACACCAGGCCGATGTTGCGGCGTACCGCATCGCGCTCAGTGGCCGAGTCGTGGCCGGCCACTCGCGCGGTACCCGCAGTCGCATCCGCCAGCGTGCACAAGATCTTGATCGTGGTCGACTTGCCGGCCCCATTGGGGCCGAGGAAGCCGAACGTCTCACCGCGGTTGACGGTGAAGTCGATGCCTCGCACCGCCTCCACAGCGCCATACCGCTTGACCAGGCCTGAAACCGATATCACGGTCTCCGGCCCGGCGTCGTCGCTCACTTGCTCCGGGCTCGGCTTAGTGCCTGCCTGCGCTGCCATCGCTGCTGCCTCCGGGGCACTCGTTCGTCCTGGTCCTCCGACCGGCCAGTTACGAGAGTAATCTCCTGGCCGGTTTGGCTGCGGAACGCAGTCAGCCGCCGTCGGCAACGGGCTCGGACGGCTCGGACGGCTCGGACCGCTCGGCGTTTTCGTCCTCGTCCTCGTCAGCCGCAAGGATCCGGTACAGGGCCTTCCGCGTATTGGTCAGCACCTGCCGAGCCTGGCCGGCCTGTGCGTCGGTACCAGCGCTGAGCACCTGGAATGCCGCCATCGCGACCTGCCCGATGAGCTTGCGCATCTCGATCGCCGCACCGAACGCACCGCCGGCCGCAAGGTCCCAGGGTGCCTTCAGTTCAGTAGCGTGTGCCGTCGCGTAGGCGCGCCCGTCGTCAGTCAACTGGTACGCGCGCCGGCCACCATCCCCGGCCTCGGCCCTGATCAGGCCCTCGTCCTCGAGTTGCTGCAGTGCCGGGTAGATCGAGCCGGGGCTAGGTCGCCAGACTCCCCCGCTGCGCTCGCCGATCTCCTGGATGATCTGATAGCCGTTCATGGGCCGCTCGGCCAGGAGAGCCAGCGCCGCGGCCCGGACATCGCCACGCCGCGCCCTCGGCCCGCGCATCCCCCTCGGCTCGCGCCAGTGCGGTCCGAAGCCCTCCGGCCCGCCCGGCCCGCCAGCGAAGCCAGCCGCTCCGAACGCGGGTCCGAAGGCCGGCCCGCCGAAACGCTCTCGCACATGGCGGGCCCGGCCCCGCCCACCGTGGCGCTCCCCGTCCTCACCATGCCAGCGGAGCCCTTCGCCGTCATCGGCCGGTTCCCACCGGCCAGGGCCGCGGCGCCTGCCGCGTTCCTCGTCGTATCGCATCATCGTTACCCCTTGCGGACGTTAGCCACGGTCCAGCTGCAGGGCGCCAGTCTTGCCCCGCAGCGGACATTCGACCTGTCGTCGTAGCTCTTTGATACGTCAACGATATATCGTTATCTGCCAGTCCGCAAACGCTGCTGACGCATTTAGATCCCGCCGTCGGCGCGCGTGCACGGACGAGCCCGCAGCAGCCAGCGCCCGGAAGCCAGCGCGTCAAGCCAGCCCGCGCCGCACCGGCGCCGCCGACTCGCGGGCGCAGCCGACTCGCGGGCGCCGGCCCACTCGCGGGCGCTGGCTGGCTGGCAGCCGGCTACGACCTAGTCCGTCGGCCAGGCCGCCGCCAGCTCACTCAGCCGCGCCGCCACCTGGTCGGCCGGCTGCCCGGCGCCCACGGCAACGCCGAGCAGGAAAGCGGTGATCGGCGCGGCCGGCCGATCGACGTGATGCGCGGCCACCTTCGCCAGGTCGAGGATCTGCCGGACGTCGACTAGCCCGGTCTCGATGCCCAGCTGCTCGCAGACTGCGGCGGTCCAGTTGTCGAGTGTGGTCATGCCTGTCATGCCTCCGATCTCATTGCCTCGCTCGCTGGCGCCTACCCCTAGTCGCTGTGGCGCCGCTCAGTCCCGGTGCACTTCCCTCAGCACGGCTCAGTCCCGGTGTCGCGGAGCTGCCACGACTGCCGCGCCGCGGCCAGGTCGGCCGGAGTGTCGCAATCAAGCCATGACATGAGCCCGGCTGCATTCCCGGCCGCCTGCACCGAGACTGGTTGCAGCGGTGCCAGCAGACCGTGCAGCGAACTGCCTGCATAGTCACGTAGCGCCGACCGCAGCGCACCGGCCTGCCAGGCGCCTGCCAGCCATTGCGGCCTGGCCCCGGCGTCGGCCAGCACCGCGCCCGGACGGCCAGCGGCCATCGCCCGGCCGAGCAGTTCGCCGAGCTGCCTGTCACGCAGGAACGGCAGGTCAGCGGCAAGCAGCGTCAGCCACGGCGCGGCAACTTCGGCCAGGCCGCAGCGCAGCGCTGCGACTGGCCCGCAGCCCGGCGGCTCCTCACGGGCGAACCGCAGCTCGGCCGGCCCGCTGGCGGCGGCAGCCTGCAGCGCGTCCAGCACGAATCCAGGGCGCCGCGGCCCGACGATGATCAGTCGGCTGGACCCGGCCGTCGCCGCAGCGCGCGCCACCGAGACCACCATCGGCTCAGCGCCCACTATCAGGGCGGGCTTATCGGCTCCGCCCATCCGGGCAGCCCGGCCGCCGGCCAGGATTACCGTGTCGAACTCGGGCGTATCCACGGGCGGCCGCTGCGGGTCAGCCGCCAATAGCGGACATCGGCCTCGCAGGCTGCAGGAAGCCGATCTCATTGATGCCGTGACCTGGCAGTTTAGCCGCGACGCAGCGCTCCCACCGAGCCGCGAGCTCGTCATCGGACGCACCGGCTCGCAACGGGCTCCGCAGGTCGCTCTCGTCCTTTGCGAACAGGCAATTCCGCAGCTGCCCGTCGGCCGTCAGCCGGACCCGGTCGCAGGCTCCGCAGAACGGGCGGGTCACCGACCCGATCACGCCGACTATCTCGGGGCCGCCGTCCACCAGGAACTTCTCCGCCGGAGCGGATCCGCGCTCCGCCGGGTCGGCCGGTGTCAGGCAGAACTCCGCACGCAACGCGGCAAGGATCTCATCGGCGGTCACCATCTGCTCGCGCCGCCAGCCGTGCTGGGCGTCCAGCGGCATCTGCTCGATGAACCTCAGCTGATAGCCCCTGGCCAGGCAGAACCGCAGCAACGCCGGCGCTTCGCTGTCGTTGACGCCGCGCATCAGCACCGCGTTGACCTTTACCGGCGCGAGTCCGGCCTCGGCCGCCCCGGCCAGTCCGGCCAGCACGTCAGCGAGCCGGTCACGGCGGGTGAGCTGCAGGAACACCTCGGCCGACAGCGTGTCGAGCGAGACGTTGACACGATCAAGCCCGGCTGCGTGCAGCGGCCCGGCAAGCCGCTCGAGTCCGATGCCGTTCGTAGTCAGCGAGATCTCGGGCCGCGGCCGCAGGGCAGCCACCTGCTCGATGACGACCGGCAGGCCGCGGCGCAGCAGCGGCTCGCCCCCGGTGAACCGGACCGCGGTAATGCCCAGCCGGGTCACCGCTAGCGCGATCAGCCGGACTAGCTCGTCATCGGTCAGCAGTTCCGGCTTGGGCAGCCAATCCAGGCCCTCGGCGGGCATGCAGTACGCGCACCGCAGGTTGCACCGGTCCGTGAGCGACACCCGGAGGTCGGTGGCTGTCCGCCCGTACGAGTCGATCAGCATCCCTGCACCTCCTTGCATCTCCGCCTGATCCAGCCTGCGTCGCCGCCGTCCCGGCCGCGGCAGCGAGCTCCACCATAAGCGCCGCCCGGGGCGCGGCAGGCGCGCTGGCTACTGCAGCAACGGCGGAGCGCCGTAACTTCCCGTCCAGGGAAGATCATGACGGGAACGGGGTATCCGGCGCCAGTCCGGCCGGCCGGCCGCGGTCGTACCAGGCCGATGCCGGCCACCGGAGGCGCCGGCGCGCGGCCTCACTCAGGCCAGCTGCCCGGCCACCCTGGCCACGCCGCGCGGCGGAGATCGCGGCAGGGCCGGGTGTTCGCCTACGATTCACTCGCTGGCTCCTGCGCGCGGGCGCCTGCGGAACATCAGCAGGCCGGCCAGCCGGCCGGGTCGCTCAGGACCGGATCACCAGGATGAGCCCATGACCGTGAACCGCGCTATCTGGCATGATCAGCTCACCCCGCAGGAGCGGGCCGTGCTGGGCCGGGCGGACGGCGACATCGCGGGCGCGACCCCGGACGTGCTCGTCATCGGCGGTGGCATCCTGGGCGTGACCACTGCGGCAGCCTGTGCCGAGGCTGGCGTCGGCGACGTCCTGCTCATCGAGACCGGGCGGCTAGGGGCCGGCGCCACCGGCGGGGCGACCGGATTGCTGATCCCTGAGCCCCATCAGTGGAGCGACCCCGAGCCGTTTGTCGATCTCGAGCGTGCCGGGCTGGAGCGCTGGCGGGACCTCCAGGAGTCCGTTCCCGGCGGCGTCGGCCTGGTGGAGCTGGACTGGCTGGGACTGGCCCCGCACGACAGCGGCTATGCCGCGCACCAGCCCAAAGACGTGCAGTGGCTGAACCCGGGGCAGGTCGCGGAGCTGATTCCGGGCCTGGCCCGGCCGATGGAAGGTGCGCTGATCCGCCGGCAGGCCAGGGTCAACCCGCTGCGGGCGGTCGCGCGGCTAGCCGCGGGGCTTCCGGCCGTCGCGACCGGTGTCGCTGCTATGTCTGCCGAGGTCAGCGGCGACCGTGTGGTCAGCATCGGCACCTCCGCTGGCGAGATCATGCCGGGTGCGGTGGTCTTCGCTACCGGGCGGCCGCCGGTGCTCGACGGCCTGCCGCTGCGGATCCCGTCCGACCGGGTGAAAGGCCACCTGATCGTGACCGAGCGCACCGACATCACGCTGCCCGGGATCGTCGCGCCGCTGGCGACTCAGATCGAGAATGGTCAGTTGCTCGCCGGCGGCACGTTCGATCTCGGCGACGAGAGCCCGGCGGTGCAGCAGGACGTCATAGACGGGATCGCTGGCGGCCTCGCCGCCGTGCTGCCGAGCCTGCACGGCGTCGGGATCGCCTATCAGTGGTGCTGCTTCCGCCCGCGGCATCCCGACCGTCGTCCCGTCATCGACCGGGTGCCTGGCCTGGCTAATGCCTGGCTGACGTCCGGGCATTTTCGTACCGGCATACTCAATGCTCCGGTCACGGCTGCGGTGCTGTCCCGCTGGATCGCCGCCGGGCTACCGCCAGCACAGGCGCACACCTGGTCGGCGACCCGGTTCGGCGACCGCTAGCCAGAACTGCCCGCCGTCACGGGCCGGACGCGGAACCGGCCGTGCCGGTGTCTGTCCGGCCGGCGGCCACCCCGGCCGCGGGCCTGCTGGGGCCGTGCCCGCCGCTGACCGTCAGGTCTGCCGTGGTAATGCTGGTGCGACTCGCGCCGGTGCCAGCTCCGCCGGTCAGGCTGGCGGCGACCGGGCTGGCAGCCGCACCGCTGACGGCCGGATCTCCGGCATGCGCGGGCCTGCTGACCAGCACTCGCCGGTCGTCTGGCAGTCGCTGCGTGATTCCCGCCGAGTCCAGGTACTCCAGCAGCGGGATGGCGGTGCGCCTGGTGCTATCGAGCGCCTGCCTGGCCTCTGCCGCCGTGAACGGCTGCGGCAGCCGGGCCAGCAGCTCGCTGGCGAGCACGTCAGCGCCAGGGGCGAGCACGACCTGGTCGCTGACGCGCATCAGCTCCCCGGCCCGCACTGCGGCGGCGATGCTGCGCGCGTCGAGCCCGAGCTTGCGCAGCCGGTCCGCGTCCGGTGACAGGAACGGGGCCGCGGCCAGGTCGGCGCGAAGCACCCGCACCGCCGCGCGAACCGCCTCGGGGAGTTCCGGGCCGGCATCCTGGCCGGCCGGCCGTCCTATGTGCAGGGCTCCGCCAGTGACCCGGAACGGCGGCTTGGCAAGCGCGAGCACCAGCTTTCGGTCGGGCAGTTCCAGCGCTGCCCTGGCGGCGTCGACCGGCATTCCCGCGGCCAGCGGCTCGGCGGCCGCATGGTTCGCGAGCACTTCGCCGAGCTGGTGACCGAGTGCACGCCAGTGGCCGGGATCGGCAAGCCACTCGCCCGCCACCGGCACCGGGTGATCCGACACGCCCATGGCAAGCAGCGTGCTGGCCCGCATGATCCCGTGCCGGGCGAGCAACTCGGCGGCTCCCGGCCGGTCGGGCCAGCCCGACAGCATCCGCGCCGCAGCGGCGGCGGCACCACGGCGACCGAGCGACGGCGGCGCCACATCGAGGACGACCGCGCCGGCCACCGCCGGAAACGAGCCGGTACGGCGACTGCCAGGATCGCGCAGCAGGATCCGGTCGCCGACGTGCAGTGGCAATGCGTCCGCCAGGCTGAGCCTGGCCAATCCCGCGCCAAGCGGCCGCACCCGGGCAACGACGCGGGCGGAGCCTACGTGCACGGCCACCGATCTCGCCAGCTGGCCAGGCCCGGCGGGGCTGCCCGGCGGCACCGGGCTGCCCGGCGGCACGGGGCTGCCCGGCGGCACGGAACTGCCAGCCGGCACGGAACTGCCAGCCGGCACGCTCAGCCGGACGTCGATCAGGTCGGTAAGGGTCCAGCGGCCGGCCTGCACGAGCGCCATGCCGCGATGCAGCGAGTCCCGCCCGATGCCGCGCAAGTTGAGCGCCACGCGCGCCACTCCCTCGGCGGCCTGTGCCGTCTCCCCGAGTGACTGCAGGTCTCGCACCCGTACTGGGCGCATCGACGGCGTGATCACCAGCTCGTCACCCCGGTGCACGGAGCCGGCCGGAAGGGTGCCAGTCACGACCGTCCCGCTGCCGGTCATGCTGAAGACGCGGTCGATCCAGATCCGCACCGGCGCGCCGGGATCGGGCTCGGGCAGGCTGCGGCACAGCTCGCACAGCGCCTCGGCCAGTTCGGCAAGTCCTGCCCCGGTTACCGAGCTGACCGCGATCGCCGGCAGCTTGCCGAGGGCCGTCTGCGCGATCTGAGCGGTCGCCTGGCTGATCGCAGGCCCCGGGTCGGCCAGATCGCTCTTGGTGACGGCTAGCACGCCGCGCCTGATGCCGAGCGCGGCCACCACGGCCAGATGCTCGGCGGACTGCGGCATCCAGCCCTCGTCGGCCGCCACCACGAACATCACGGCCGGCACCGGGCCCGCGCCAGCCAGCATGTTGGTCACGAACCGCTCGTGGCCGGGGACGTCGACGAAAGCCAGCCGGTCGCCGGAGGGCAGCGTCAGCCAGCCGAAACCGAGGTCGATCGTCATGCCGCGGCGCTGTTCCTCGGCCCACCGATCCGGCTCCATCCCGGTGAGGGCGCGGATCAGCGCAGACTTTCCGTGGTCGACGTGTCCGGCAGTGACGACGACATGCATGGCGCGGGCCCTGGATTCCATCGCGATCAGCCCGCCGCAGCCGGGTCCGCCGCGGCGGCCGACCGTACCGCCGCAGTGAGGCGCTGGTCGTCAGCCGGGCTGATCGCGCGCAGATCGAGCAGCAACCGCCCGTCCTCGATCCGGCCGACGACGGCCGGCATCGCGCCCCGGCGCACCGCCAGGCCAGACCGCAGCTCTGCCGCAAGCTCGGCCGGCAAGCTGACGGCCGCGCTCGGCAGGCTGACTCCGGGTGCGCCGCCGCCGCCAACCGCAGCCTCGCAGCCCTGAGCGCGCGCATCGATGCCCACGGCAGCGAGCGCGTCGGCGATCAGGTCAGCCCGCCCGGCTAGCTCTGCCTGCGGCGCGGCGAGCTGCTCGGCCACCGGCGACCGCGGCCCGGTCAGCGTTGCCTCCAGGGCCGCGGCCGTCAGCTTGTCGACGCGCAGCGCCCTGGCCAGCGGGTGCCGGGCGAGCCGGGCGATCAGGTCAGCCCGGCCGGCCAGCAGGCCAGCCTGCGGGCCGCCGAGCAGCTTGTCGCCGCTGGCGGTGACAACCGCCGCCCCGGCCGTGAGCCAGCTGCTGGCGTCCGGCTCCGCCGGCAGCAGCGGGTGCGGAGTCAGCAAGCCCGAGCCGATGTCGCCGATGACCGGCACGCTCAGCGCGGCCAGCTCCGCGATGGAAGCGCTGGCCGTGAATCCCTCGATCCGGTAATTCGACGGGTGCACCTTGAGCACGAAGGCGGTCTGCGGGCCAATCGCCGCAGCGTAGTCGGCAGCGGTCGTCCGGTTGGTCGTGCCAACCTCGCGGATCCGTGCCCCGGTTGATTCCAGCAGATCGGGCAGCCGGAACCCGTCACCGATCTCGATCAGCTCACCGCGGCTCACGACCACTTCGCGGCCGGCCGCCAGCGCCGTGGCGGCTAGCACCAGCGCCGCGGCGTTGTTGTTGACGACATGGACGGCCTCGGCGGCGGGCACGGCAGCCGACAGCGCGCTGAGCATGCCGCGACCGCGCCGCCCGCGCTGCCCCGAGGCCAGGTCGAACTCCAGGTCAGTGCTCCCGGCGGCGGCCTGAAGAGCGTCTCTGGCAGCTGCCGACAGCGGCGCCCGGCCGAGATTGGTGTGCAGCAGCACCCCGGTCGCGTTGATCACCGGCGTCAGCGTGGCGGCATGCGACGGCAAGCTCTCCACTGCGGCGTCCGGCACGGCGGCTGGCTCGATCTCGCCGGCCCGGGCGCGATCCTGCGCGCGCCGCACGGCAGACAGCACGATCGCGCGGCCGAGCCGGTGCTCCGCCGCGGCCAGTCGCGGATCTGCCAGCACTGCATCGGTACGCGGGGTCAGCCTGCGCACGTCCACGAGCGCGACCATACCTGGCCGCCAGCCCTTGCCGGCAGGGGCTGTACAGCTCTTACGGGGTGATTTACCAGCACTTTGCCCAAGCCGCCCGCCGGAGAGCACAGTGCATGTGCAAGTCTTTAAGCATCCGATAACGCGGAGGGTGAGCAGACATGAACGACCTAGCAAGCATTCCGCGGAGCAGGGGCGCGGTCTGCGGCCTGTTGCTGATCCTGCTCGGCCTGTGGGGCGGCCTGGCGCCGCTCGCCGGCCCTTACTACCACTTCGGCTTCACGCCCGATAAGGCCTGGGCCTACACCTCCGGCCGGCTGTACTTGTCGGTTGTGCCCGGCGCGGCAGCGCTGCTCGGCGGGCTCATGATGCTCGTCACGCGAAGCCGCGCGGTGGGCATAGCCGGCGCGGTACTCGGCGTGCTCGGCGGCGCGTGGTTCATCGCCGGCAGCGGGTTCGTCAAGGCGGTGCTGAAGAACACCTCGGTCAGCATCGGCAAGCCGCTGGAGAGCGCGAACATGACGGCCGCCCTGCAGGACTACCTGGCGCGGGCAGCCCTGTTCTTCGGGCTCGGCGCGCTGATCGTGTTCGTGGCCGCGCTCGCCATCGGCAGGTTCTCGTTGCTGGCGGCGCGTGACGTCGCAGCCGTGGAAGCGGACGCCTACCCCTACTCGAGCCAGCCGGAGCAGTTCGTTGCGGCTGCCAATTACCCCACGACAGCCGGGCAGTTCCCGTCGGCGCCAGACACGACAACGGCGCAGTACCCGCCGCCCGGCGGCTGAGCGCCACGGGACGCCGGGTCATGCCTGCGGCCAGCGGCGATCCCGGCAGTTCGCGCGGCTCTTAGCGGAGGCGGACGGGAATCGAACCCGCCGGCGACGCGGAGCGCCGCCCACTGGTTTTGAAGACCATGGGGGCCACCAGGCACCCTGACGCCTCCGGGACCAGACCCTACCGGGCGCACCGGCAGTGCGCGGTCAGTCACGCACTCTGGTGCTCACGCCACTCGCCGGGCGCCCGGGCCGGGTGTCGGCGTGACGTCCCGAGCCGTGCCGAGCACATGACCCTGAGAGCAGGTGAGCTGCAGGAATACCGGCGCACCGCAGTCACGGTGGGTGAGCTCGATGGGCGGGCCGCCAGGCGCGGCAGCATACTTGTCCCCCCAGGCGAGCAGCGCCGCGATCACCGGGAACAGCTCGATCCCCTTCTCGGTCAGCCGGTATTCGTGCCGCAGCCGCTGACCGGCCTCCTGGTAGGGTGCCTTGCCCAGGATGCCCTCGGCTACCAGCCGGGAGAGCCGGCTGCTCAGCACCTGCCTGGGCGCGCCGGTCCGCCGCTGCATGTCGTCGAACCTCCGGATGCCGTTAAAGGCCTCCCGCAGCACCAGGAAGGTCCACTTCTCCCCGACGACGGCCAGCGCAGCCGCGATAGTGCACGTCGCCGGATCGTAATCCAGCGCCCAGGACTTTGCCATACCCGAAGGCTAGGTCCACTTGACAGACTTAGCAAGGCAGCACAAGCTGGGTCTATGCAACGAACCCCGTCGGATGCCAATGTGGGCCTGATCTGGCCGGGCGGCGAGCACGACGCGGCCAGCATTCGCGAGTTCATCTGTGGCCTGTCGCCCCGCTCGCAGTACCTGCGCTTCTTCGCCGCTGCCGCACCGCCTAGCTCCGGGCTGATGCGCGTGCTGTGCGGCCGGACCGGTGCTGACATCCTGCTGATCGCTGACCGCAACGGGGCCGTGATCGCGCACGGGATGGCCGCGGACACGCCGGTTACCGGCGAGCTGGCCAGCAACGTCGGACTGGTCGTCGCCGACCGGTGGCAGCAGCAGGGCCTCGGCACGCTACTGCTCCGCACGCTGATCGGCCGCGCCTCGCGGCGCGGCATCGGCTCGCTCGTCCTGGACGTGCTGCCGGCCAACGACCGGATGCTCGGCATCGTCAGCCGCTGGTGGCCGGACGCGCCACGGCAGCTGACGCCGGACGCCGTCGTCATCAGGCCCGCGATCACCCCATGGCAGGCGGCAGGCGGGCAGGCCGTGCCCGGGCTGATCAAGCTGGGACGCGACCGCCCGGCCAGCCAGCCAGGGCTGGCTGCGCCAGGCCGCACTGCCGCCTGACCCGCCGCCTACCGTGATCACGAAGACTCTTCGGTCGCCGGCGACAGATTGATTACGTGATCATGGTCTATGCCCCCGGCAGGCTACCGTGTGAGCGTGACTAGTGAACTCGACGCAGTAGTAGCGCACAACCGGACTGCCTGGGACCGCCAGGTCGAGACCGGCAGCGAGTGGACCGTGCCGGTCGGGCCCGAGATTACCGCCGCCGCGCGGGCCGGGACCTGGTCGGTCGTGCTGATCGGCTACGACCCCGTGCCACCTGACTGGTTTCCTGACGTGCTGGCAGGCGCCGACGTGCTGTGCCTGGCCAGCGGCGGTGGCCAGCAGGGCCCGGTCCTGGCGGCGGCCGGCGCGCGGGTGACCGTGCTGGACAACTCGCCCCGCCAGCTAGCCCAGGACGCGATGGTCGCCGACCGCGACGGCCTGGACCTGCGAACCGTGCTCGGCGACATGCGCGACCTCAGCGACTTCGCTGACGCCAGCTTCGATCTGGTCTTCCACCCGGTGTCCAACGTGTTCTGCCCGGATATCGAGCCGGTCTGGCGCGAGTGCTACCGGGTGCTGCGGCCCGGCGGACGCCTGCTCGCCGGATTCATGAACCCCGACGTCTTCATCTTCGACGCCGAGGCCAGCGAGAACCGCGGCGAGCTCATCGTCCGGCATGCGCTGCCCTACTGCGACCTCACCCACCTGAGCGCGGAGGAGCGCGCGCGACTGTGGGGCCCGGATGCCCCGGTCGAGTACAGCCACACGCTCACCGCGCAGATCGGCGGCCAGCTAGCCGCCGGGTTCATCATTACCGGGTTCCGCGAGCGCCCGCACCACGACGGGCTGACCGCGAGGTACCTGCCCGGCTACTTCGCCACCAGGGCGGTGAAGCCAGCGCCGGTCAAGCCGGCGTAGGCCCTGCCTGGTACAGGGCGTCGATGACGTCGGCGTACTTGGCGTGCACCACTCGTCGCTTGAGCTTGAAGGTAGGCGTCAGCTCCGCGCTCTCCGCGGTCCACTCGACCGGCAGCAGTTCCCAGTACTTGACCTGCTGCACCCGTGCCAGCCGCGCGTTCGCCTCCTCGACCGCCCGGCCGACCTCGGCGCGCACGTCAGGATGAGCGGCCAGCTCAGCCAGCGAATCGTGGTCGATGCCGCGAGCCTTGGCCCACGCGGGCGCGACGCCGCCGTCCAGCGTCAGCAGCGCTACCAGATACGGCCGGCGGTCGCCGTAGGCCAGCGCCTGGCCGATCAGCGGATGGGCCACCAGCAGGTTCTCCACCGCGGCCGGCGACACGTTCTCCCCGCCGGCGGTAATGATCAGCTCCTTCTTCCTGTCGATGACGCGCACGAATCCGTCGGCGTCGATGGTGCCGATGTCGCCGGTGTGCAGCCATCCGTCGGCGTCGATCAGGTCCGCGGTCTGCTCGGGCAGGTTGAGGTAGCCCGGAGTGCTCAGCGGGCCGCGGGCGAGGATCTCGCCATCGTCGGCGATCCGGACTTCGATGCCGGGAACTGGCCGCCCTACCGTGCCGAGCCGGAAGGCATCCAGCGTGTTCATGGTGAAGGCGCCGGTGGTCTCGCTCATCCCGTACACATCCATGATCCGAATGCCCAGGCCGCCGAAGAACGCGCCCACCTCGGGCGGCAGCGGCGCAGCGCCGCTGACCAGGAGCGACGCCTCGCCGAGGCCGAGCAGCGACCTGATCGGCCCGAGTACCTGCTGGTCGGCGGCCGCGAACCGGCCAGCCAGCTCAGCCGGGGTCTCCTCGCCGTACTGACTGCTGCGCACGTAAGCCAGGCCGGTCTCCATCGCGGCGGCCACCGCGGCCTTACGCTGCGCGTCCTGCTCCCCGGCCAGCAGCGCCTGGATGCCAGCCATGACCTTCTCGTAGATCCGCGGTACCCCGAAGAACGCCGTGGGCTTGACGTCACTGACCGTGCTGATGAGCTGGCTGGCAGCGTCGTGACAGAAATGCGTGTGCGTCGCGTTGCAGATCGCCAGGTACAGGGTGAACATCCGCTCCGCGATGTGCGCCAGCGGCAGGTAGGAGACCCACCGCTCATGCAGCCGGCCGAGACCGACTGCATGGCCGACGGCCACTTCGTACAGCGCGTTCGCGTGGCTGATGATGACGCCCTTCGGGTTCCCGGTGGTTCCCGAGGTGTACAGCAGCGTGACCGGGTCGTCCGGCTTGATCGCGGCGACCCGGCTGGTGACCGACTCGGGATCAGCGGCCAGCCGCCGCTCGCCCAGGGCAGCGAAGTCCTGCCAGCTCAGAAACGGCGCGCCGGGCGGGCAGGCGGCACCGTCCCTGACGATGACCGTGCGCAGCCCCGGCAGCTGCGCCAGCACCTGCTGCCAGCGAGTGAGCTCGCTGGCACCGTCGATGACGGCGATCCTGGCGTCGCAGTTGCCCGCCATGAAGGCGATCTGCTCGGCCGCCAGCGTGGCGTAGAACGTGACCGGCACCCCGCCCGCGTGCAGCGCGCCGAGGTCGGCCAGTACGTGCTCGACCCGGTTCGGCAGCATCAGCGCTACTTTCTCGCCAGGCCGCAGGCCAAGCTCGGTGAATGCCGCGCCGAGCTGCAGCGCCAGCGCACGCGTCCGCGCCCAGCTGATCGTCTGCCAGGGGCCGCCGGCCTCCCGGTCGGAGTAGGCCGGCCTGTCGCCATAGCCGAGGGCTGTGCTGGCCAGCGCATCGCAGATCGTCTGCCCGGCCCACTGCGGCTGCAAGTCTGCCCGCTGCCCCGCAATCTCGCCTGGCACTCGTGCACCGCTCACTGCAGCCTCCATCGCTCCTCGTGGCCCGCCTGCCAGCATCGGCCCGGCGCGGACTCCTACCGCATGGCACCATGCATGCGCCCCGTTCGCAACCCAGCCAGCGATTACAGTTCTTGGCATGACGACCCTGGCTCCGGTCCGGCTCACCCAGTACGCCCGCGGCGGCGGCTGCGCCTGCAAGATCCCGCCGGGCGAGCTGGAGGCGGCGGTAGCCAGGCTCATCCCGGCGCGCAAGCCCGCCGACATGCTCATCGGCGTGGAGCACGGCGATGACGCGGCCGTCGTCCGGATCGCCGGAGACCGCGCGATAGTCGCCACCGCTGACTTCTTCACCCCGGTGGTCGACGACGCTTACACGTTCGGCCGGATCGCGGCCGCGAACGCGCTCTCGGATGTCTACGCGGTCGGCGGCGAGCCGCTGGTCGCGCTCAACTTGCTCGGCTGGCCGCGGGACGTGCTCAGCCCAGAGCTGGCGGCGGAGGTCCTGAGCGGCGGCCTTGCCGTGGCGAGCGCCGCGGGCTGCCACGTGGCGGGCGGCCACAGCATTGACGACCCAGAGCCGAAGTACGGCATGGCGGTCACCGGTCTGGCCGACCCGGCCCGGCTGCTGCGCATCGATGCCGGGCGGCCAGGCCTGCCGCTCTCGCTGACCAAGCCGATCGGCAGTGGCGCGCTGAACTCGCGGCACAAGGCCACCGGCGAGCTGTTCCCGGCCGCGATCGAGGTGATGACCACGCTGAACGATGCGGCCAGCCGCGCGGCGCTGACCGCCGGGATCCGGTGCGCTACCGACGTCACTGGCTTCGGGCTGCTTGGTCACCTGTTCAAGCTGGCCAGGGCGAGCGGCGTCACCGCCGTCGTGGACAGTGCCGCGGTGCCGCTGATCGAGGGCGCTGCCGACGCCATCCGGGCCGGTTACGTGCCCGGCGGCAGCCGCCGGAACCTGGCCTGGGTGGCCCCGCACAGCGACTTCGGCCGGCTCAGCGAGGAGGCACTGCTGCTGCTTGCCGACGCGCAGACGTCCGGTGGGCTGCTGCTGGCCGGCGAGATTCCCGGCGCGCCGGTGATCGGCGAGCTGATCGAGCCGGGGCCGCACGCGCTGGTACTGCGCTAGCCGGTCGCGAGTCGCCGCCAGAGCTCCGGCACCACCGCTAAGAGCGCACCCGGCCGGCCGGAACTACCTGCACCCCGAGCGGCACCAGGGTAATCGGGATGATCTTGAAGCTGGCCAGGCCGAGCGGGATGCCGATGACGGTCAGGCAGAGCAGCAGCCCCGCGGCGAGATGCCCGAGCGCCAGCCACCAGCCGAACAAGATGATCCACGCCACGTTGCCGATCAGCGAGGCAGCCCCGGCTCCCGGCCGCCGCTCGATCGTCCGGCCGAATGGCCAGAGCACGTACCCAGCGATACGGAAGGCCGCGATCCCGAACGGGATCGTAATGATCAGAACAAAACAGATAAGGCCGACGATCACGTACGCGATGGCCATCCACAGGCCTTCGAGCACGAGCCAGATGACATTCAGGATCGCGTCGAGCATCTGCCCCCCAGCAGGAGTCCTGGCCCGCCCGCTACCGGGCCGCACCACCACCATCGCATGGCCGCCGCTGCGCGTATTCACTCTGGCCGGGTGATGACGGGACCGGGCCGGCGGGCGCATCGTGTGCGAGAAGCCGTGTCCGGTCGGCCCATCATGCAATCGGGCCCGCGCCGCACGGCGATGCCGATCCCGATCCTGGAGGACAAGTGGGCGTTCCCGATATGGATGTGACGGTCGACCAGGCGACGAGCGACATGCTGCTCGCGCTCGCCATGGGCGAGTCCGGCGTGATGGGCGAGGCCATGGAAATGCGCGAGCAGCTCCGGGCGGACAGCAGCCTGGATGCCAAGACGTTCGCGCTCGTCAAGATCGCGGCGCTAGTGGCGCTGGACGCGGCACCGGCGTCCTACCTGTTCCAGGTCCAGGCCGCCCTGACCGCCGGAGCAGCACCGCGGGAGATTCTCGGCGTCCTGACCGCCGTGGCGCCGCAGGCAGGCATGGCACGGGTGGTGTCGGCAGCCCCCGAGATCATGATCGCTCTCGGCCTGGAGCTGCCGACCGGGCCGGACACTGACACTGGCACCAGCAACGGCGGGAAGCGCAGCAGGTAACGAGGCCGGCCAGTGACCGGCCGGAGACGGGGAGGGTACTGCACATGATGGGCCGAGGAGTAGTCGTGCGGCGGCGGCGCCCGCTGCTGCGAGCGGCAGCGGTGGGCGGGACGTACGCGGCCGGCCGGACGATGGGCCGCCGCGCGGAACAGCAAGCGAGCGCTCAGGCAGCTCAGGAGCACCAGGGCAGCACCGCAGGCGACGTGCGGGCGAGCCGGCCCGGATCGGCGCACGGAGATCTGGCTAGCTCGGAAGCGCTGATGATGGATCAGCTCAGCCGGCTCAGCATGCTCCATCAGCAGGGCGCGCTGACCGACGACGAGTTCGCCGCGGCAAAGGCCAAGGTGCTCGGCGGCTGACGCCGCAGCCTCCGACAGCGCGCTCCCCGGCTGGCGCCGGGGTAACAGCGCCGCGGTAACAGCCAGGTCCCGTCACTCTCCCTGGCTGCCCGGCCGGGCAGCGCGCTGGCTGGCGACCACGTACTTCGGATCGGCAGCGGAGGCCTTCCCCGCTCGCAAGACCGCGAACTTGGCGCACAAGCCTCCGCCGGTGAGCAGCGCGGCCGAAACGGCAGCGGCCGTCCTGCTGCGCCGCGCGGCCAGTGCTGCGACTCCCCCGCCCATCGTCAGGTACCTGGCGGCGGTCAGCATCCGGCCGCCCGGCCCGGTCCGGTACGGCTCGCCCGCCAGGCCCGGCATCGTCTCCAGCCCGTACCCTGCCAGGCTTTCCACCGCGGCACCGATGAACGCGAGCCGGCCGGCAGCGGCAAACTCAGCCCGGTCGCGGCTCAGCGCGCTCACCGCCAGCCCGGCGGCGCCGGCCGCGGTCATCGCGCCGCCGGTGAACAGCAGCGGCAGCTGACGGTACGCCTCGTGCCATGCGGGCACCGCGGTGTTCGCCAGCAGCACGCCCGGATAAGCCGCCAGCAGCGGCCCGGTCAGCGCGGAGCCGACTCCCGCCACGCTGCCGAGGCTGGCCAGCCGGCCGGTCAGCTCACTCGCCGCGGTCGCCGACACCAGGCCAGAGTGCGTCGCCAGAATCCACGACCCCATGCTCATCGGCGAGGTCGGCTTCGCCACCCGCAGCATATTCAGGAAGCGCTCCGGGCGGCCGAGCTCCGCCGTCAGGAAAGCGCCGCCGGCGAAGGCCCCGGCGGCAGCCCCGAGCCGCGCGGCGCGGGCCAGCGACGGGCGCCCGGTCACGTCCGCGGCGGCACCGACCATCGCCAGCGCGCCGGACAGCTCCCCGAGGAAAAGGTAGGCGGGCAGGTGCGGCTCCTGCCACCGGCTGACCTTCAGGATGGGCTTGCCGTAGTAGGACTGGAAGTCGGCCGGCGGCACCTGCGGCTGTTCGGTCACGCGGCCTCCCCGGTCACGCGGCCGCCCCGGTCACGGTCTCTCGCCGGGGTCACGGTCTCTCCGCCGGTCATCGGCGCCGTCCCGCGAACGCTACCGCGACGCCGGCCGCCAGGACTGCGGCCGCGGTGCCGGCCCAGCGCCACATCGCCGGCAGGTCCCTGGTCGTGACCACCGGGTCCGGCGGCAGGCCGTATACCTCCGGCGCATCGAGCAGCAGGAAGAACGCCCCGGCGCCGCCGATGCCGTCCGCCGGATCGGCCCCGTACAGGCGGGCCTCCGGATGCCCCGACGCCTGAACGTCGGCGAGCCGGGCGCTGGCAATCTCGCGCAGCTCGGCGAGCGGCCCGAACTGGATGGAATCGGTCGGGCACGCCTTCGCGCAGGCCGGCTCCAGGCCGCCGCGGAGCCGGTCGTAGCACATCGTGCATTTCCACGCCCGCCCGTCGCCATCGCGCCGGTCGATGACGCCGAACGGGCACGCGGACACGCAGTAGGCGCAGCCGTTGCACACGTCGGGCTGGACGATCACGGTGCCGAACTCGGTGCGCACCAGGGCGCCCGTCGGGCAGACATCGAGGCAGGCCGCGTGCGTGCAGTGCTTGCACACGTCGGACGCCATCAGCCAGCGGGTGGTGCCACCGTCGGCGACCGCGGATATCAGCGCCGGTTCTCCCGGATCGGCCGGGGACGGCACAGCCTGCTCGATGAACGCGACATGACGCCAGCTGTTCGAGCCGAGCGCACCGGTGTTGTCATAGGACATGCCGGTCAGCGTCAGGGCGCCCGCCTCGGGGTCCGGCAGCCCGTTCCACTCCTTGCAGGCCACCTCGCATGCCTTGCAGCCGATGCAGACGCTGGTGTCGGTGAAGAACCCGACGCGTTCTGGATGACTGCCGGGGTAGCCGGCGTCGGCAGCGACGTCGGCGAGCGGCCCGTACAGCGAGTTGCGCGGGCCACCGGCACTGGTCACGCTGTCGCTGGTCACGCTGTCCCTGGTCACGCTGTCGCTGGTCATGTGCCCGGCCGCGGTTCTTCGTCAGCCAGCCCTGCCCGGTGCCGGTAGGAGGTCACCAGCTGCATCCTGGCAGCTCCCGTCGGCCGCCGCCCTGCTCTGATGTCGCAGGTAGCCACCTTGCTCTCCTGGATGAATACGTTCGGGTCGAGTACCAGCGGCAGCAGGTCGTTGACCGAGTCACCCGTCACCAGGCCCTCGCTGCCGAAGTGGTACGGCAGCCCGACCTGGTGGATGACGCCCTCGCCAGGTATCCGCACCGGCCGCAGCCTGCGCGTCACCAGCACCCTGGCCTCGATCGCCGCGCGCGCGGTGATGATGGTCGCCCAGCCGCCGTTCTCCAGCCCGCGCTCCGCCGCGAGCTCAGGCGACACCTCGCAGAACAGCTCGGGCTGCAGCTCGGCGAGCCTGGACAGCGTCCGGCTCATCCCGCCGGCCGTATGGTGCTCGGTCAGCCGGTAAGTCGTCACCACGTAAGGGTAGGTGGCGTCATGCCCGGCTACCTGGTCGCGGGTTGACCGCCGGCCAGCGTACTGGATCGACGCCGGGCTGCTGTCCTGCTGGTACACCCGGTTGCGCAGCGGCGACTCGGCGGCCTCGAAGTGCGCGGGAAGCGGCCCGTCCTGCAGTCCGCGCGGCACGAAGATCGCCGCCTTGCCGTCTGCCTGCATGATGAACGGATCGCGGCCGCTCAGCGCCGCCGGGCCGGTGGCGCCGGGCGGCGGCAAGTAGTCCGGCGGTTTGGCCTTCTCGAAGTCCGGCACGTCCAGGCCGGTCCACTCGCGCGCCTGCTCGTCCCACCAGACGTAAGCCTTCGCCTCGCTCCACGGCCGGCCGTCCGGATCGGCCGATGCCCGGTTGTACAAGATGCGCCGGTTGGCCGGCCACGCCCAGCCCCACTCCAGGGCCACGTGGTCCTGCTCCTGCCACGGCGTGCGGCGGGCCGTCTGGTTCACCCCGCCGGCGAAGCAGCCCGCGTGGATCCAGCTGCCGCACCTGGTCGAGCCGTCGTCGGCAAGCTGGGCGAACGAGGCCAGCGGCGACCCGTCGGCCGCGTATCCGTTCAGCTCCGCCAGCACCGCCTCGGCCGACGGGTCGCCGCCGGGCTCTTCCGGGTAGTCCCAGGTCAGGTCCAGCACCGGCCGGTCGGCCGGGTCATCAGAGCCAGCCAGCCGGGCGCGGATCCGGTTGCCGAGGTCGTAGATGAACGCCAGGTCGCTGCGCGCGTCGCCGGGCGGGTCCAGCGCCTTAGCGTGCCATTGCAGCAGCCGCTGGGTGTTGGTGAAGCTGCCGGCCTTCTCCACGTGCGCGGCCGCCGGCAGCAGAAATACCTCGGTCCCGATCCGCTCGGTGACCAGCTCGCCGCCGGCCACTTCTGGTGAGTCCCGCCAGAACGAGGCGCTCTCGATCATGGTCAGGTCCTTGACCACCAGCCAGTCCAGGTTGGCCAGCGCCAGCCGCTGCAGCCGGCCGCCCGCCGACCCGACGGCTGGGTTCTCGCCGAGCAGGAAGAACCCCTTGACCGTGCCGTCGATCATGTCCAGCGTCGTGCGGTAAGTGCCGTGATCACCGCTGATCCTGGGCAGGTAGCCGAAGCAGAAGTCGTTGCCTGCCGTCGCCGCGTCCCCGAACCAGGCCTTCAGCATGCTGACCAGGTACTTGCGCTTGTTGCCCCAGAAACCGCCATCCGGGATCCGGGTCAGGTAGGTGTCCATGTCCTCGCCCGGCCCCGGCATCGGCAGGTAGCCGCCGAGCAGGTGGAACAAGGTCGGCACATCGGTCGCGCCCTGGATGTTCGCGTGCCCGCGGAGCGCCAGGATGCCGCCGCCGGGCCTGCCCATGTTGCCGAGCAGCATCTGCAGGATCGACGCGGTCCTGATGTGCTGGACCCCGGTGCTGTGCTGGGTCCAGCCCACCGCATACACCCAGGCGGTCGTCTTCTCCCGCCCGCTGGCCGCGACGACGGCATCCGCGACCCTGCCGAACTCCGCTGGCCCGATCCCGCAGACCTGTTCCACCAGATCCGGCGTGTACCGGGAGAAATGCCGCTTGAGCACCTGGAAGACGCACCGCGGGTGCTGCAGGGTCTCGTCCCGCTCCCCGGTCGGCTGCCAGCTGGAGTTGTCGTAGGTCCTGGTGTCCGGGTCGTAGCCGGAGAACAGCCCGCCGCCGTCCTCCGCGTCGGTGAACTCCGCTGGCAGGATGTCGGCGGCGTTGGTGTAGGCGCGGACGTACTCGGTGAACTCGTGCCCGCCGGACAGCACGTGATTGATCAGCGCGCCGAGGAACACGATGTCGCCGCCGGCCCTGGTGGGCACGTGCAGGTCCGCCAGCGCGCTGGTGCGGGTAAACCGCGGGTCGACGTGGATCACCGTGGCGCCGCCGGCCTTGGCCTCCACGACCCACTGGAACGCGACCGGATGGCACTCGGCCATGTTCGAACCGCAGATGACGATGCAGTCCGAGTTGACGAGGTCGCGCGGGAAGGTGGTGGCGCCGCCGCGGCCGAAGCTAGTCCCCAGACCGGGAACGGTGGCGGAGTGTCATATCCGCGCCTGGTTCTCGATCTGGATCGCGCCGAGCGCGGTCCACAGCTTCTTGATGAGGTAGTTCTCCTCATTGTCCAGGGTCGCGCCGCCAAGGCTGGCGATGCCGAGGGTCCTGGCTACCCGCTGGCCGCCGTGGTGCTCCTGCCAGGTGTCCTTCCTGGTGGCGATCACCCGGTCGGCGATCATGTCCATCGCCTGGTCCAGGCTCAGCTGCTCCCAGGCGGTGCCGTAGGGCCGCCGGTAGGCCACCTTCGTCAGCCGGCCGGGCTGGGTGACCAGTTGCTTGGTCGCGGCGCCCTTCGGGCACAGGCGGCCGCGCGACACCGGCGAGTCCGGGTCGCCCTCGATCTGGATGACCGCATCCCGGCCGCCTTCGCTGGCCACGTAAACACGCTGGCCGCAGCCCACCGCGCAGTACGGGCAGATGGAGCTCACGACGCGATCGGCGGCCTGGGTGCGCGGGGCCGCCGCCTCGGTATGCGGTGACCGGACCGCCTCACCCCGGCCCAGCCGGTCACGTCCGGTCAGCTGCCGGTAGGCAGGCCAGTTCGCGATCCAGCCACGTGGATGGGGCACCGTCCTATCCAAACGGACATAGCCTGCAAGGGCAAGCGGGGGGAGGGTATTGGCTGGGATCAGAAGCACAGGAACCAGGTCGGAGGAGTCGTGGCCGGACGGACGGCGCGCAGGCGGGTGACCCGGATCTGCATCGGCGGCCCCGGCGCGAGCGAGCGCGCTGACCTGCTGGCCGCCGAGGAGCCGCTCGGCATCAGGATCGCCGGCCAGGCGATCAGCCTGACCATGCGGACGCCCGGCGACGACATCGAGCTGACAGCCGGCTTCCTGTTCAGCGAGGGCATTATCAGCTCGGCTGGGGACATCCAGTCGATCAGGATCTGCGACGGCAGCCAGTGCGGCCACGACCACGAGGCCGGCGACGCGATCGGCAACATTGCCGACGTGGCGCTGCGGCCTCACCTGGCGTCCGGCCCGCGCCGCAACTTCCTGACCAGCAGCGCCTGCGGTGTGTGTGGCAAATCCAGCATCGCCGAACTGCGCGTTCCCGGCCGTTACAGGCTCGACGAGGACCAGTTCCGGGTGCCCGCGGCCGTGCTGGCGGGGCTGCCCGGCGCGCTCCGCGGCGCGCAGCGGGTGTTCGACCGGACCGGCGGGCTGCATGCGGCCGGGCTCTTCAGCAGCGCGGGCGAGTTGCTGGCGGCGCGGGAGGACGTCGGCAGGCACAACGCCGTCGACAAGATCGTCGGCTGGGCGCTGCAAGCCGGGCTGCTGCCGTTGCGGCGCACGGTGCTGATGGTGAGCGGGCGGGCCTCGTTCGAGCTGGTGCAGAAGGCTGTGCTGGCCGGCATCCCGGTGCTGGCGGCCGTCTCCGCCCCGTCATCGCTGGCCGCCGAGCTCGCCGACGACGCGGGCCTGACGCTGGCGGGATTCGTGCGCGGCGAGTCGATGAACATCTACACCGGTCCGCAGCGGGTCACCTGGTAGCGGTGAGGCCGACCGGCCCCTGTGTCAGCTGCCCTCGTTGGCGGCGCTGTCGGGGTTCACGCCCTGAACCGACTTGAACTTCTGCAGGCAGGTCTGGAGCTGGGCCAGGTTAGCCGGAGAGGAGTTCGTGGTGTCGTACCGCACCCCGTACATCGTGTTGATCTCCGAGTGCTGGGCTGGCAGCGCCATCGGCGGCGTGTTCTGAATGTGCGAGCACGCGGCCCTGACGTGCAGCGCGGTGGCCACCGACGTGTTCGGGCTGAACTGCACTGTCATCCACTGCTTATCCATCGCCGCGGTCATCTGCGCGCAGCCGCTGATCCCGATCAGCGTGATGGCACCGGCCGCGGCCGCCGCGATCACCGGGCGGCGGGCGCTGCCCCGCCGCTGCCGGCCCGTCTCGGGCTGCTGGCTCCGACCGCCAGGCCATTCCGCGCGCACGCCGCCACTCTACGACCTGCCGCCGTGCGCGCTGGTCCCGTGTCACCCTTAGTGTCGAAGAATGCGTGCCGCGGCTGCCACGCTGGCGGCCGCTCTGCGCCGGCGACGGGAGGCTTCGATGACGGGCCTGATCGAGGACTACGCACTGATCGGAGACATGCAGACCGCTGCGCTGATCAGCCGGGATGGCTCCGTCGACTGGCTCTGCCTGCCCCGATTCGACTCCGATGCATGCTTCGCGGCACTGCTCGGGGACGAACGGAACGGGCATTGGCGAGTCTGTCCGACGGTCACCGACGGGCCGGTTAGCCGGCGCGGCGAAGTACGCCGGCAGTATCAGGGTGACTCGCTGATCCTGGAAACCACCTGGAAGACGTTCAGCGGCGAAGTGCGCGTGACCGATTTCATGCCGCCGCGGGACCACGGTTACCCGGTGCTGATCCGGATGATCGAGGGCATCAGCGGGACCGTGGAGATGGAGTCCGTGCTGCGGATCAGGTTCGGCTACGGCAAGGTGGTGCCGTGGGTCATGCGGCACGGGACCGACATCAGGGCCATCGCCGGGCCAGACTCGGTCTGCTTCCACGGCACCGTCCGCAGCGTCGGCCAGAACATGGCCCACCAGGCGACTTTCGACGTCAGGGCCGGCGAGCGGGTGGAGTTCTCGCTGGCCTGGAAGCAGTCACAGCTCCCCCCTGACCCGTGCGTCGTCGGCGCGGCCGCGCTGGAGTCGACCAGGGCCTTCTGGGCGGACTGGTCGTCTCAGTGCACCTACTCCGGCCCGTACCGGGACGCGGTGATGCGGTCCCTGATCACCCTCAAAGCGCTCACCTACGCGCCCACCGGCGGCATCGTCGCGGCGCCAACGACCTCGCTGCCGGAGGACATCGGCGGCGTGCGGAACTGGGACTACCGGTACTGCTGGCTGCGCGATGCCACGATCACGCTGGAGGCACTGCTGCGAACCGGTTACACGGCCGAGGCTGACAGCTGGCGCCAGTGGCTCGGCAGGGCGATCGCCGGCGACCCGAATGACGTGCAGATCATGTACGGGGTAGCCGGCGAGCGCAGACTTGCCGAGTGGGAAGTCAGCTGGCTGCCCGGTTACGAGCGGTCCGCACCGGTCCGGATCGGCAACGCCGCTGTCGACCAGCGCCAGCTGGATGTCTACGGCGAGGTCATTGACGCGCTCACGCTGGGCAGGCAGGCCGGGCTGGAGTTCGACAAGCACACCTGGAGCCTGCAGCGGCAGCTGCTGAACTTCCTGGAAAAGCACTGGCATGAGCCGGACGAGGGAATCTGGGAGGTGCGCGGCCCGCGGCGGCACTTCGTGCATTCCAAGATGATGGCCTGGGTCGCCTTCGACCGTGCGATCCACCTGGTGCAGCAGGGCAGCCCCGGCCCGCTGGAGCGGTGGACCGCCATCAGGGACGAGATTCACGCCCAGGTGCTCGACCAGGGATACGACGCCGATCGGGGTGTCTTCACCCAGTACTACGGCAGCAAGGAACTCGACGCCTCGGTACTGCTGATCCCCGAGGTGGGTTTCCTGCCGCCAGATGATCCGCGGGTCGTCTCGACGGTCAAGGTGATCAAGCGCGAGCTGATGCGCGACGGCCTGGTGCTGCGCTATACCCAGCCGGCCAAGGTGATCAACTCCGGCGCCCAGGCGGACGTGGACGGCCTGCCCGGCGCCGAAGGGGCGTTCCTGGCCTGCAGCTTCTGGCTTGTGAACGCGCTGCACCTGATCGGCGAGTACGACGAGGCAGTAGCGATATTCGAGCGGCTGCTGAGCCTTCGCAGCGATCTCGGCTTGCTGAGCGAGGAGTATGACCCGCGGTACGGCCGCCAGGTTGGTAACACACCGCAGGCGTTCAGTCACGTTCCGCTCATCCAGTCGGCGCTGAACCTGGAGGGCCACGCCGCGGGACACTGCCGCCGCACCGGCGGACGCAAGCGCCCGGCCGCGCGCCCGTCGTGACGGCGGCATCCGGCCCCGGCCCCGGCGCATCCGGCCCCGGCCCCGGCGCATCCGGCCCCGGCCCATCCGGCCGCCAGGGCCAAGCATGATCAGCGGAGCCGGACCGGGCACCGCGCGGCCGGTGCCACACTGATGGGTAGCCATGCCACCCCGCACGCACATCCTGGTAGTCAACGGCCGCAAGGTCCGCCAGCCGGTCTTCGTCATCGGTGCTCCGCATTCCGGCGCGGACCTGTTCGGCCGTGCGCTCAAACAGTCCGCGGGCTTCCATGTCACGATCGGCCAGGAAGCCGTGCAGGGCGTTGTCTACGCCTTCGCCCGCAGCCCCTCGATCCAGCGCGGCCGCAGCGACGCGGCAGCCACCGTGCTGCGGGATGCCTTCGCCCAGTCCTGGCAGGTGACCGCGCACTGCTGCCTGACCTGCTCGCCGTTCTGCCGGGAGGCAGGCCGGGTCACCGGCCCCTCGTGCTGCGTGAAAGACCGGGACATCGTCCGCTACGGTGACGCCAGCCCTGACCTGATGTACTGCGCCGATGCGCTGGTCGGCGCGTTCCCCGACGCCCGGCTCGTGCAGATCGTCCGGGACGGCAGGGACGTGGTGGCGGCGATGCTCACCGACCCGCGGGCGCTGGCCTGGTTCAAGCCCGGCAGGGCGAATGTGGAAACCGAGTTCCCCAACCCGTTCTTCGGTATCGAGACCGAGCATGACCTGGAAATCTGGCCGGAGCTGTCGGCGGCCGGGAAATGCGCCATGCGCTGGCGCGGCGCGGTTCGCGCGATGGCCAGGCTGCGGACCTCGTTGTCGGCGCAGCAGCTCGCCACGCTCAGGTACGAGACCATGGTGCAGCAGCCGGCCGCCACCGCGGCGGCCATGTCCGGCTTCGTCGGTGACAAGGTCGGACCGGTGGCAGTCCCGGCGGTACGGCGTGACGGCCCGTCGGCTGCCGAGCCGGGCACCTGGCGACGGCAGCTCACCCCCGCGCAGCTGACCGAGATCGAGTCGGTGGCGGGCGCTGACCTGCGCCGGGTCGGCTACTTACCGTGAGGCCGCGTCGGCTGGCGCCGGCTGGCTGTCTTCCTGCCGGGCGAACTGCGTCTGGTACAGGTCGGCATACAAGCCGCCGGCCGCCAGCAGGCCGGCATGCACCCCCTGCTCGATGACCTGGCCGCCGTCGATGACCAGGATCTGGTCGGCTTCCCTGATCGTGGACAGCCGGTGCGCGATCACCAGTGACGTCCGCCCGGCCAGCGCCGTCTTCAGCGCGCGCTGCACGGCAGCCTCGGATTCCGAGTCGAGGTGCGCGGTCGCCTCGTCGAGCACGACGACCGACGGCGCCTTCAGGAGCAGCCTGGCGATGGCGATCCGCTGCTTCTCACCGCCGGACAGCCGGTAGCCGCGGTCCCCGACGACGGTGTCCAGGCCATCGGGCAGCGCGGCCACCAGCCCCCAGATTTGCGCCGCCTGGCACGCCAGGATGAGCTCCGGCTCGGTCGCCTCGGGCCGGGCGTACAGCAGGTTGGCCCGGATGGTGTCGTGGTACAGGTGCGCATCCTGGGTGACCACGCCGACCACGTCGTGCAGCGAGGCCAGGGTGGCGTTCCTGATGTCGGCGCCGCCGATCCGGACGATGCCGCTGGCCGGGTCGTACATCCGGGACACCAGGTGGGTGATGGTGGTCTTGCCGGCGCCGGACGGCCCGACGAGCGCCGTGAGCTTCCCGGCAGGCGCGACGAAGCTCACGTCGGTGAGCGCCTGCTGCACCGTCGCGGCTCGTTCTGGCCCAGGCAGCGCGATCGACTCGAGCGAGGCGAGCGAGACTTCGGCAGCAGCCGGGTAGCGGAAGCTGACGTGATCGAACTCCACCGCCGGGGCTGGGCTGGGCCCGGCCAGCCAGCCGCTGGCACCGGGTGCGGCGGCCAGCGGCACCGCGCCCTCGCGCTCGTCGATCAGCGGCTTGAGGTCGAGCACCTCGAAGACGCGGTCGAAGCTGACCAGCGCCGTCATCACGTTGACCTGTACGTTCGACAGCGCGGTGATCGGCCCGTACAGCCGGCTCAGCAGCGTGGCCAGCGCGACCATGCCGCCGATCTGCAAGACGCCGCGGATCACAAGCTCGCCGCCCAGCCCGTAGACCACCGACGTCGACAGCGTCGCCAGCAAGCCGAGGCCGGTGACAAGCGCGCTGCCCCACAGCGCGGTGAGAACGCCGATGTCCCGGACTCTGGCCGCCCGGCCGGAGAACAAGCTGAGCTCGTCCGCTGGCCGTCCGTACAGCTTGGCCAGCATCGCCCCGGCCACGTTGAAGCGCTCGGTCATGGTCGAGCCCATCTGGGCGTCGAGCTGCATGGATTCCCTGGTGAGCCGTTGCAGCCTGCGGCCGACCCGGCGCGCCGGGTACAAGAAAACCGGGATGAGCACCAGCGCGACGACCGTGACGAGCCAGGAGTAGAAGAACATCGCGGCCAGCACCAGCGCCAGCTGCAGCACGCTGGAGACGACCGAGGACAGTGTCGAGGTGAGCGCCTGCTGGGCGCCGATCACGTCGCTGTTCAGCCGGCTGACCAGCGACCCGGTCTGTGCTCTGGTGAAGAACGCGATCGGCTGCCGCTGCACGTGGTCGAACACCTGGCTGCGCAAGTCGTAGATGAGCCCCTCGCCTACTCGCGCGGTGAAGTAGCGCTGCACGACGCCGAGTGCGCCGTCCAGGATCGCCAGCCCGCCGACGACGCCGGCCACGGTTAGCACGACCGACGTGCGCCCTGGCAGGATGCCCTTGTCGATGACGATGCCGAGCAGCACCGGGTACAGGACCGTGACCACGGCGTCGAGTGCGGCGGCCAGCAGGAAGATCGCCAGTTCGCGACGGTAGGGCCGGGCGTACCGGGCGATTCTGCGGACCGTGCCGGGCGTGAGCCGCTGCTTCGTCACCGATGGGTCGCGGGTGAATCCGCGCATGGAGTGCCACTGGTGCTGCATGGTCATGACCGGTGAACCTAGCACCCGCGGCGGATCATCCCCGCTCCGCTGACGGCGTAGCGCAGCCTACGGAAAACTCGCGACCGCGGCGTCCCGCCTGGCCGTCAGCGTCCCCGCCTGGCCGTCAGCAGCACGGCCTGGGCCGCTCGCTCGGCGGCCGCCTGCTGCTCCAGCGTGTTCGCGCGCGCCTGGACCAGCAGGGCCTTGGTAGCGCGGGCGGCCGCGGCGTCGGTCGACAGCAGCGCGGCGACCAGGTCACTCACCGCCGCGTCGAGATCGGCGCGCGGTACCACCAGCTCGGCCAGCCGGAGCTGCGCGGCCTCCGCGGCGTCCACCGTCCTCGCGGTCAGGCACATCTCCAGAGCACGCGGCAGCCCGACGATCTCGACCAGCGGCTTGGTTCCGGTGAGGTCGGGGACCAGTCCGAGCGCCGGCTCCTTCATGCAGAATGTCGCGTCGTCTGCGATCACCCGCAGATCGCAGGCCAGCGCGAGCTGGAAGCCCGCGCCGATGGCGTGACCCTGCACCGCGGCGATCGACACCAGCGAAGGATCGCGAAGCCAGGTGTAGCCAGCCTGGAAGCCGGCGACGGACTCATCAAACGCCGCATCGGCCGGGTCCGGGTTCGCTTCCTCGCCGGGCACGCCCTCGGCACTGAACATGCGCAGGTCGATCCCGGCGCAGAACGACGGCCCGGCACCGCGGACGACCACCACCCTGACGGCTCCGGCGAGCGAACTGCCGATCCGCGCCAGGCCGCGCCACATGCCGGGCGTCATCGCGTTCCGGCGCTCGGGCCTGGCCAGCGTGATCGTCGCGACGTCCGCGCAGATGCTCAGCTCGAGCCCGGTGCCCGCCAGATCGGCCGGGCCGGCCAGGTCAGCAGGCACCGCTTGTCACGCCTGAGTGCCGGGTCAAGCCTTAGCCCTCGTCTTGCCCCTGGTCGCGCCGCCGCGGCCGCGCAGGGCCACGCCGCTCTCGCTCAGGATCCGGTGGATGAACCCGTACGACCGGCCGGTCGACGCCGCGAGCGACCGGATGCTCTCCCCGGCGCCGTACCGCTTCTTGAGGTCGGACGCAAGCTTGGTGCGGTCGGCACCGGTGACCCGCGTGCCCTTTTTTAGAGTCTCGGTCACGCGAACCTCCCGGAACTGAAGTGACCGCTGAGTTGCCGTATCCCGCCATGATCACTCATTCGCTCGTGATCGGCTACCTAGACAAGCGCTGAGAGATCAACTTTTTTTTCCTGGCCGGCTGACCGGCACCCGCTCAGGCCAGCGCCACCAGGTCGGCTAGCTCCTCGCTCCACGCGTCCTCGACCCCGTCCGGCAGCAGCACCACGCGCTCCGGCTGGAGCGCGTCGACCGCGCCCTCGTCGTGCGTCACGAGCACTATCGCGCCCTGGTAGGTGCGCAGCGCGGCCAGGATCTCGGCCCGGCTGCCGGGGTCGAGGTTGTTGGTCGGCTCGTCCAGCAGCAGCACGTTGGCGCCGGACACCACCAGCAGCGCCAGTGCGAGCCGGGTCTTCTCCCCGCCGGACAGCACGCCGGTCGGCTTGCTCACGTCGTCGCCGCTGAACAGGAACGAGCCGAGAATGCGCCGGTGCTCGCTCTCAGCCAGGTCCGGGGCGGCCGAGCGCATGTTCTCCAAGACAGTGCGCGCGTTGTCCAGCGTCTCGTGCTCCTGCGCGTAGTAGCCGAGCCGCAGGCCATGTCCGGCCAGCACGTCGCCGGTATCGGGGTCCTCGACTCCGGCGAGCAGCCGCAGCAGCGTCGTCTTCCCGGCCCCGTTCAGGCCGAGCACCACCACCCGCGCCCCCCGGTCGACCGCGACATCCACGTCGGTGAAGACCTCGAGCGAGCCGTAGGACTTCGACAGCCGCTGCGCGCTCAGGGGCGTCTTGCCGCAGTGCTCCGGGACCGGGAACCGGAGCTTGGCGACGCGCTCGGGGGCGCGGTCAGCGCTCACTCCGGCGAGCAGCCGCTCGGCTCGCTTCTGCATGCTGTGCGCTGCCCTGGCCTTGGTTGCCTTGGCCCGCATCTTGTCGGCCTGCGACTGCAGCGCGAGGGCTTGCCGCTCGGCATTGACCCGCTCCCTGCGGCGCCGCCGGGCATCGGTCTCGCGCTGCTCGACGTAGGCCCGCCAGCCGAGGTTGTAGACATCCAGGGCACTGCGATCGGCGTCCAGGTGAAGCACCCGGTTGACGACAGCGTCGAGCAGGCTGGTGTCGTGGCTGATGACCACCAGCCCGCCGCGGAAGCTCCGCAGGTGGTCGCGCAGCCAGCTCACCGAGTCAGCGTCCAGGTGGTTGGTGGGCTCGTCCAGCAGGAGCGTGTCGGATCCGCCGAACAAGATCCTGGCGAGCTCTATCCGCCGCCGCTGCCCGCCCGACAGCGTGCGCAGCGGCTGCCTGAGCACCTTCTGCGGCAGTCCCAGGCTGGCCGCGAGCGAGGCCGCCTCGGACTCGGCCGCGTAGCCGCCGAGCACGGTCAGCCGCTCTTCCAGGTGCCCGTACCGGCGGACGCCGGCGTCGCGCCGGGCCGGGTCGGGATCCGCCATCTGCAGCTCCGCGTCACGCAGGCCGGCCAGCAGGGAGTCAAGTCCGCGGGCGGACAGGATCCGGTCGAGCGCCAGTGCTGTCAGGTCACCAACCATGGTGTCCTGTGGCAGGTAGCCCACCGAGCCGCCGGTCGCGACCTGGCCGGCTGCTGGCTGGCCCTCCCCTGCCAGCACCCGGACAAGCGTCGTCTTGCCCGCGCCGTTGCGGCCGACCAGGCCCACCTTGTCGCCGGCCGCGACCTGGAAGGTGGCACCGCCGAGCAGCAGTCGCGCGCCAGCGCGAAGTTCAACATCGCGTGCGGAGATCATCAGAAAACTCGCTCCAGATAACCGGAATCGGGTCGGACGCCAGTCAGGAACCTGTCAGCGGGCAAGCTCCGCCCCTGAACCGGGGCACGGCGTCACGACAGGAGCGGTTGCATGGCTGCGAGCTTACCCGAGGCCCGCACGGCAGGCGAAACGGTTTATCCGTCGCCGGTTAGCCTGATCCGCACCGCCCGGAACAGGCGCGGCGTGCCCTGCAGCACCACCAGTCGCGGATCCGGCACGGTAAGGAACCGGCTCACCGCGATCTCGAAGTAGGGGCGCAGCCGGGGGTCCTCGCGCAGGGCCGACACTGACCGCCGGTCGCCGCCCAGCACCAGCGCGTCGAGCTTGCCGTCGAAATGGCCGAACACCGCCGCCGCGGTGTCGGCCGCGGCCTGCAGCGCCTCACGCGCCTGCTTCTCCCGTCGGCGGGCGAAGCGATGCTGGGAGGTCCCGCCGGCCGCACTGCGCCCGTGCACGAGCCGACTGCCCACCTTCGAGGCGACGAGCTGCGGCCGGCTGCCGCTGAACACGCCCGCCGCATAACCGCCGAGGCGGACCAACAGCACCGCGACGGTGCGGTCGGCGCTGGCGTGCCCGGCCAGCTCCGCGCCAGTCCCGGTCATCCCCGGAGGCAGCGGCGGGAACGGGACGTGGCATTCGGCGATGCAGCCGTCGGCTGCCCGGACGGTGATGATCTCGCGGTCGTTGCCGACGTCACGCTGCACCGGGCCATGCCGCTGGGCGAATTCATCGAGCCAGCGTTCGATGCGCTCAGGGCCGACATCAAGCCAGCGCTGAGTTGCAGGCCGGCCGTTTTCCATCACGCACTGCCCCCAAGCGCCTACTATCCGTCAGGTGAACTGGCCGCGAGCGTATGCCAACCGCCGCGCGGAAGCACCAGGTTGCTAGCGAGCACGCAACGTCCTGGCCCTCCTGGAGGACACGATATGAGCATCGCCACCGACAGCAACACCGCCACGCCGGACCCTGCTGTGCCCGGGTCCGCAGCCGCCAGCCCAGCTGCCGGTCGCCCGGCCGGTCGCCCGGCCGGACGCCCGGCGAACGCAGCCGAGGTGGCGGCCGAGATCGCGCCTGAGTACGCGGTGGAGCGCGCGCTCGCGGCCGCGATCAAGGACGCGAGCCGCATCGGCGACCTGCTGGACGTGCTGCGAAGGGCGCGGCTCTGGCTGCCGCTGCCTGCTGGCAGCACTGTGCCCGTCCATGGCGGCGCGGTAACGCTGCCGACCGTCTGCTATCTCGGCTGCGACTTCGTGCCCGCCTACTCCTCGGCGCGGTTACTGCAGCAGCTAGCCCCCGGCGCTGACACGCCTCAGGCGGCCGGGGACCTGCCGCACGCCGTGGTCCGCGCGGCCGACCTCGCCAGGCTGCTGCCGCCGAACGTCGGCATCGCGCTCAACGCGGGGGCCAGCGAGAGCGTGCCGGTCTACCCGCCTGGCGTCTCGTACCTCGCTGCCCATGACGCCGCGAGCGAGCTGGACTACATCAGCGTCGGGCCGCTGCCCGTCCGGCCGGACGGGCTGCTGGCGGACATCGCTGCGGGGTTCATGCAGATCGGGCCCGTGCGTGATGCCAGCGCCGCCTGGTTGTCCGTGCGGTACGCCGGCGAGGGCCTGCTCATCTCGGTGACGCTGGACGACCCAGCCGAGGCCGCCGCGCGCGACCTCGCTGCCGGGGCCATCGAGCGCGCGGCGTGGCAGGCGCCAGCGCAGGACACCGCGTTCCCGATCGATGTGACCTTCCCGGGCGAGCGGGAGCCCGACCACATCGACGAGTGGATCTCCGCCTGCGCCACGCCGTTCTACCGGCGCGGTTAGCCGCGACCGCGTTAACGCGTAAGTTCTTTAGCCGAAAACGGTGCAACTTCCTTCGAGATCATGGAACATCGGCCGCGCGGCCCGGTTCAGCGCGCTGATCACGCCGCTGACGCTGGCGCGGACGATGGACGCGCTGATGCCGACGCCCCACAGCACCCGGTCGCCGACCTCGATCTCGAGGTACGCCGCCGCCTCCGCGTCCCGGCCAGCGGTCAGCGCGTGCTCGGCGTAGTCGAGCACGCGCGCGCTTACGGCACCGAGCCCGAGATCGACCTCCGAGACCGCGGCGCAGAAGGCCGCGATCGGGCCGTTGCCGATGCCGGTGAGCTCGTGCTCGGTGCCGTAAGCGCGCACCGTGCAGTCGACCCGCTCGATGCCTTCCTCGCTCACCGAGGTGAAGCCGACCAGCTCAAACGGACCGGGCTCGAGGTACTCCGCGGCGAAGATGTCCCACATCTGCGCGGGCTCGACCTCGCCTCCGGCGCTGTCGGTATGCCGCTGGATCACCTGGCTGAACTCGATCTGCAGCCGCCTGGGCAGATCGAGATGATGGTCGGCCTTCATGATGTAGGCGACGCCGCCCTTACCGGACTGGGAGTTCACCCGGATGACTGCCTCGTAGGTCCGGCCGACGTCCTTGGGGTCGATCGGCAGGTAGGGCATCTGCCAGGGCAGCTCGCTGACCGGCCGCCCGGCCTGCGCCGCCTTGCGCTCCAGGTCGTCGAAGCCCTTCTTGATCGCGTCCTGGTGCGAGCCGGAGAACGACGTGTACACCAGGTCACCCGCGTACGGATGGCGCTCGTGCACGCCGATGCCGTTGCAGTACTCGACGGTCCGGCGGATCTCGTCGATGTCGCTGAAGTTGATCATCGGGTCGATGCCCTGGCTGTACAGGTTCAGGCCGAGAGTGACCAGGTCGACATTGCCCGACCGCTCGCCATTACCGAACAGGCAGCCCTCGACCCGCTCCGCGCCGGCCAGCACGGCAAGCTCGGCATCTGCGGTCGCGGTGCCGCGGTCGTTGTGGGTGTGCACGGACAGGGAGATGTGCTCCCGCCTGGTCAGGTTGCGGCTGACCCACTCGATCTGGTCGGCGTACACGTTCGGCGTGGACCGCTCGACCGTGCACGGCAGGTTCAGCACGATCTCCCGGCCCGGGCCGGGCTGCCAGAAGTCCATCACCGCCTCGCAGATCTCCAGCGAGAAGTCCAGCTCGGTGTCCATGAAGATCTCCGGCGAGTACTCGTAGCCGAAGTCCGTCCCGGCCAGGTACTCCTCGGCGTACTTCAGCACGGCACGGGTGCCCTCGACGGCCACCGCCTTGCACTCCTGACGCCCATCGCCGTCCCAGCCGAATACGACGCTGCGAAACAACGGCGCGGCCGCGTTGTACATATGCACCGTGGCCAGCTTCGCCCCGGCCAGCGACTGCACGGTCCGCTCGATCAGCTCCTCCCTGGCCTGGGTGAGCACGGAGATGCGGACGTCGTCGGGGATCGTGCCGCTTTCGATGAGCCCGCGGACGAAGTCGAAGTCAGTCTGGCTCGCGGCCGGGAAGCCGACTTCGATCTCCTTGTAGCCCATCGTGACCAGCAGATCGAACATGGCCTGCTTGCGGGCCGCGTTCATCGGATCGATCAGCGCCTGGTTACCGTCCCGGAGGTCGGTCGAGAGCCAGCGGGGGGCGGCGGTGATGGTACGCGACGGCCAGGTCCGGTCGGGCAGGTTTACTGCCGGGAACGGGCGGTACCGGTGGCATGGCATGCCGGACGGACGCTGCATTGACGGGTTGCTCATGACGGTGCTCTGCTCCTGATGACTTGCTCCGGGGCTGATCCCTGGAGGCGCGGACCGGGCGATATCGGTCGGCGCAGCACATCGACCCGCGGCGAGGGGCCGACCGGCGTGGTTACCGGGCCTCGCCGCGGCCGGGAAGGAGCAGGCCGCGCATCATGACGGGCCGAGTGTATCGCACGGGCCGCCACGCCTGGTGCCAGCCGGGCCGGCTAGCTGTCACGGACCTTTCTCTGCCGCCCGCGGCTCCCTGGTCCGGGACGGCGGCGAGGACTGCGCTGTCAGGGGTCGGTGCTAGGAAGCAGGCATGACAGAAGCAGGCATGACCAGCGAGTCGGTTGCGAGCCTGGATGATGGCAGGCGGATGCGGTACGGCGCGGTCCTGCCCGGCGGGACGGCGCCCGAGCAGGTCAAGCTAGCCGTGCTAGCCGAGCAGTCTGGCTGGGACGGCGTCTTCGTCTGGGAAGCCGCGTACGGGCCGGATGCCTGGTGCATGCTGGCGGCGATGGCGGAACGGACCCGCCGGGTGCGGCTCGGCACGATGCTGACGCCACTGCCCTGGCGCCGGCCATGGAAGGTGGCCAGCCAGGTTGCCACGCTGGATCAGCTGTCCGAAGGCCGGGCCATCCTTGCGGCCGGAGTCGGCGCGCTCGAGACCGACTTGCCCGGCACCGGCGAGGTCACCGGCCTGCGGGACCGGGCTGACCGGATGGGCGAGGGCATCGATCTGATCCGCACGCTATGGGAGGGCGGCCGCAGCTATCACGGCCAGTTCTACGACTACGAAACCGGGCGGCTGGACCTCGGCGCCGCCGCGAAGCCGGTGCAGCAGCGCATCCCGATCTGGGTGGTAGGCGTCTGGCCAGCGCCCCGGTCGATGCGGCGGGTGCTGCGCTGCGACGGCATCATCCCGCAATACGCCGGCACTGACGCCAGCCCGCGACCCGAGGACGCCGCGGCGGTTCGCGGCTGGCTGGCCCAGCAGGGCCTGCCCGGCAGCTTCGACGTCATCGCCGACGGCGAGACTCCGGGCGACGATCCGGCTGCCGCCGCGGCCACGGCCGCTGGCTGGGGCGCTGCCGGGTGTACCTGGTGGCTGGAGACGCGCTGGGAGGCCAGGGACGCCATGAGCGAACGCATCGCGGCCGGCCCCCCGCGCAGCAAGTAGGCACGCAGCCGGGCAGCCAGCGGCGGCGAGCCCGCGCCCGCACTGCCCCGCGCCCGCACTGCCCCGCGCCCGCACTGCCCCGCGCCCGCACTGCCCTGCGCCCGCCTCGCAAGAGTAAAGTTCCGTCGCAGAACTACCCCGCGCCCCTGTGCAACGCTGGCGCGAGGAAGCCAGGCCGCTCCAAGCACCGTGATACAGGGAGCCAGCGTGAGGACCACGGCCGGCGTCGTCCAGCCCAGCCGTCCCGTCTCCATGCCCGCCCCGGCCGTCCCGGCGGGCCACTGCCTGCGGGGACCGGTGCGCGGGTGAGCGAACCGAGCGCCGGCGCGCTGTCAGGGCCTGCTGCCGCTGGCAGCGGCCTACTCGCGGCCGATCTGGCCTTCGCCGGGCCGATTGGCGAGTACGCCCAGATCGCGGCCACGCTCACCGAGGCTGACCCGTACGCCGTGCTGGTGACCGCGCTGGTCTGCGTCGCAACGGTCATCGGCCAGGGATCACAGCTGCGGGCCGGCGACACCGTCCAGCCGCCGGTGCTGTTCGCCCTGCTCGTAGCGGAGACGCCGAAGGCCAATCGCGGGATCAGCTGGCGGCTCGCGCGGCAACTGCTCGACTCCGCCGCGCCGCCGGGCTGGGGCCAGGTCGTGCAGGGACTGTCCAGTCCGGCGGGACTCGCCGGAGCGGTCGGCGCCCGGACCCGCCGGACGCGCGGCCAGCGCGACGCCCTCGGCTTGCTGGTGCACGAGCCGATGTTCGCCCGCAGCCTGGCCCTGGCCCGCAAGCCCTCGTCGCCGCTACCCTGGCTGCTGCGCAACGCCTGGGACGGGCTGCCTCTGGATCCGGTGCACCGTCCGGCGACGCGGCACCATGTCGGCCTGGTCGCGCACGTGACGCTGGAGCAGCTTCGGACGCAGACCTCGCTCACCGACGCGTCGGCGAGCTTCCTCGGCAGGTTCCTGTTCGTGCGGGTGCGGCGGCCCCGGCCGGTTCCGGACGAGGGATCGGTACCGGCCCGCGTCACCCAGCGCATCGGCGCCTTGCTCGCGCCGCGGCTGGAGCGTGCCAGGGATGCGGGCCCGATGCGCCGCGGGGTGGACTGCACGTCGTTCTGGTTCCGCGCGTACCAGGAGATCGCCGCGGACGACCCGGGCGGGCTGCTCGGCATAGCCGTGGCCAGGGCCGCGTGGTTCGTGACCCGGCTGAGCCTGGTTTACGCGGTGGCCGACGGCGACGACGAGATCCGCCCACGCCACCTGGATTCGGCCCTGTCGCTGTGGCGGTACTGCCGTGAGTCCGCCGCGTGGGCACTGCTCGGCCGCGGCGACGAAACCATCGAGCGCCGGCTGCTCGAAGTCATCAGCGAAGCCGGCCCCACCGGTATCTCCCTGACCGGGCAGTCGGCCGCCTTCGGCCGCAACGTGCCCGCGGCCCGGATTGCCGCCGCCCGTGATGCGCTCGAAGAGCGAGGCACGATCGAGACGGTGACGAGGGCAGCCCTGCGCGGGCGCGGGCGGCCGGCCAAAGTTTCACGGCTGAGCCGGGCGCCGTCAATTGATTCGTTTCCTTCGTAAATCCGCAGCCCGTCCGGCCAGCGGATGCCTTCAGGGTTTCCCTGCTGGCTGACTTACTCAGGGACTGGCCGTAACCTGCGCGGGTTTTGCTGTCCACGTGACACACGATCTGTACGACGCAGACAGCCGACCGGCGGCGCACCCGCCGCGGCGGCCGCGGTTCCGGGCCGTGCTGTTCGACAACGGCGGCACGCTGTTCGAGCGGAGCCCGGCAGCCGAGGCAATCGTCGCGCTGGCTGCCGAGCGGGGCATCCGCGTCTCGCCCGCAGACGCCCGGGCGCGGTGGAGCGCGGTGAAGGCGGCGAAGTCCAAGTCACCCGCCGCCCGGCTGGCGCGCAACCGCTCGGCCGCAGCGCACCGTGCCTCCTACCTCGCCTACTACCGGCCGCTCGACACCATCTGCGACGGCCTGGCCGTCGCCATGTACGAGCGCTACAAGACCAGCCCGGACACCATGGTCCCGTACGCGGACACTCGCGGCACCCTGCAGCGCCTGCACGCGGCCGGAGTGGCGATCGGCATCGTCTCGAACACAGGCTGGAACATCAGGCAGGGCTACCAGCACGCGGGCCTGGCGCAGCTGATCGGGGTGTTCGTGCTGTCGCACGAGCACGGCAGGGCCAAGCCGGACCCGGCCCTCATCCGGCACGCCTGCGACCAGCTCGGCGTCCAGCCCGCGGAGACGCTCATGGTCGGCAACGACGCGCCCGCTGACGGGGGCGCGGCCAGCCGGGTCGGCTGCCCCTGCCTGATACTCCCGCCTGCTCCGGCCGGCGCCGCGCGCGGGCTCGGTCACGTCCTTGCCCTGGCCGGGCTGGACTGCCCAGCCGACGATCCCGGCTACCCGCTGCCCGATACCGCGACGCTCACATCCTGAGCCGCTCACATCCGGAAAGGATCAGCATGCTCACCGCCTCATCGCACGTGCTCGCCGCGCCGGCCGTGCTCCACGGCTGGCTCTACGGCACCTTCAACCCGCCCGACTGGGTCAGGGCGATGCTGTACGTCATCACCTGGCTCATCATGGTGGCCGGCGTCTTCGTCTTGTTCGTCTGGTCACGCCGCAAGAAGGCGCGACGGTGGACCACGCAGGACATCTTCGTCCTGGCCATCCTCTCCGTGCTGCTGCTGGCCTGGGATACCTTCCTAAACGACCAGCTGTTCGGCCCGCTCGTCTCGGCCATTCCGGTAGCAGGCAACTTCCTTAACTGGATCCAGCTTCCTGACCTGCCCTACATGTTCATCGTCATGGTCGCCGTGGCGATGATCAGGAAGCCCGGCACCGTCACGGCCCTGATCTTCGTCAAGCGGGTGCTCGGCGAGATCATGTACGCCACCCACGGGCTCAACCTACCCAACTGGCCAGACGCGCTCGACGAGGGAATCTTCACCGACCTGTTCATCATGTGGCGTGGCGAGGCACTGCTGTCGAGCGCCAGGACGATGGCGTTCGACGGCTTCGTGATCGGGTTCCTGCGGGCCGTGCCCAATGTCATCATCGGCGACGCCGTGCTCGACCCCTTCCTGAACGGCCAGATCCACACCTGGGCCAGCTTCATCGGTACGAACATCGCGGGCGGCGGCGGCATACTCGGCAACGGCATCGGCAACGGCATCGAGGCGGCCATCACGGCCGGCCTGGCAGTCCAGGTCGCCAGCTCCGTCGGCATCCTGTCCGGACGCCGGGCGGCGAAGCTGCCTGCTCCCGCGCTCGCTCCGGCCGGAGCAGGCAGCGGCAGCCCACCGGGCAGCGTGATCAGCGGCCCGGCCGGCGGAGGACTCGGCAGCGCCATCAGGTCATCGCTCGCACCACCCCGTAACGGGCCCGGCGGTACTCCCGGCGGACAGGTCGCAAGCGCCACCGCGCCGGACTCACCGAGAACCAGTGACACGTCGGATTCCCGAGGGGAGGAGTCGCTATGACCGCCCAGCGACAGCCGAAGGGCAGTTACAAGACCGCGTTCCGGATGACCATGATCGGCGCCGTGATTTCCGCCTTCCTGCTCATCGACGGCCTTGTGCTGTTCCTCACCGGGGGCCTCAACGGCGACGCCACGCCCGTGTTCCCGGTCTTCGGGGGCAGCTGGGCCAACGACAACAGGTCGTCGGGCACTTCGCTGCTGATCATCGGCGTCATGATGGCCGTCGTCACTTTCGCCGGCTGGTGGCGCCTGGCTCGCCCGCTGCGCGCGGCGGAGCGCGGTACGGCGGCTGGTGCAGCGGATCCCGTCGCGACCAGCCAGGCCGCGACGCCGAACTCAGCGACCGTGCCGCGGCATGATCGCTGAGGAGGAGAGCGCAATTCGGGACCTGCATGCCGGGCTCGTGGGCGGGATTGACACCCGCACCACGGCCGGCGCGCAGCCTTCCGCCACCCTGCGAGCGGTCGTCGAGGAGTTTGCCTACGAGCCTGGCGGCCGGCCGGTACTGAGCGGGATCGACCTGACGATCAGAACCGGCGAGCTAGTGGTAGTGGCCGGGCAGTCAGGCAGCGGCAAGTCGACGCTAGCGCTGGCGATGGCCGGGCTCATCCCGCACCGCATCGCCGGCGACTTCCGCGGCGACGTCACCTGGCAGGCCGCCGGCTGCGAGCCAGTCGACCTGACGGAACTGCCGCTCCACGAGACGGCCCAGCATGTGGGCATCACCTTCCAGAACCCCGAGTACCAGCTCATCCAGTACCAGGTAGACGCGGAGGTAGCGTTCGGCCCGGAAAACCTGGCGCTGCCGCATGCCGAGGTCGTCGCGCGGGTGAACGACTCGCTGGCCATGGTGGGTGCGCAGGCACTGGCCGGATCTGCGATCAGCTCGCTGTCGGGCGGCCAGAAGCAGCGCGTGGCGATCGCGGCGGCGCTGGCGATGGCGCCACCCCTGCTCGTGCTCGACGAGCCCACCTCCGATCTGGACCCGGTCGGCACCGACGAGGTGCTCAAGGTCCTGCATGAGTTGTGCCATGTCCGCGGCCGCGGCGTGGTGATCATTGAGCACAAGCTCGACGAGGTCGCCCCGTACGCCGACCGTGTGGTGCTGATGACCGGAGGCCGGATCGTCGTCGACGACCACCCGCGCCGTGCCTTCCTGCCGACCTCGCGCTGGCGGGAGGCCGGAGTCCGGCCGCCCGAGCTTGTCACGCTCAGCGAGCGGCTGCCGGACTACTTCGACGACGGGCCCCCGCTGACCATCGACGAGGCAGCGGCCCGGCTCACCGGCGTCCATGTCGCCGCCGAAGGCGCAGCGGAGGCAGTCGGCCAGGGCGCAGTCGGCGCAGTCGGCGCAGTCGGCCAGGGCGCAGCCAGCGCGGGGCGAGCGGCGCTGGAAGCCGTCGGCGTCAGCGTCTCATTCAAGGGCAAACGAGCGCTTCGCGACGTGTCGCTGCGCGTCGCGGACGGCGAGTGGGTCGCGGTCATCGGCGCGAACGGCTCGGGCAAGACCACGCTGGGCTCCGTGCTCATGGGCTTTGTCGCCCCCGACTCCGGGACGGCCACCTGCTTCGGGCGGCCGGTCGAGGCCGGGCGCATCCCGCGGCAGGCCGATCGCGTCGGCTACCTGTTCCAGAACGTCGACGACATGATCTTCAACGACAGCGTGGCGGCCGAACTCGAGTTCACCCGCCGGCACCACGTGCCGACCGGCCCGGACGCCCCAGAGCCCGGCGAAGTGGCCGCCTTGATAGGCCTGGCTGAGCGGATGGACGCGCACCCCTACGCGCTCAGCGGCGGCGAGCGTCAGCGGCTTGCGCTCGGCGCCCTGCTGACCCGCGCCCCGCGAGCGCTGATCCTCGACGAGCCGACCACTGGCCTCGATGAAGCCCACGCCACCGCGTTGTTCGACCTGCTCACCAGGGTCCGCACCTCGCTGGGCTCACTTACCTGCCTGCTCATTACCCACGACATGCGCCTGGTCGCGCGCTTCGCCGACCGGGTGGTAGCGATGCGAGAGGGAGAGATAATGCTGGATACCGTGCCGCGGAGAGCGTTCGCGAAACCGGACGTCTTGTACGGCTGCGGCGTCCGCGCTCCCGCAGTCTCAGCCCTGCACAGCCGGCTCGCCGGCCAGCCCGCCGAGGTGGCCATCAGCGTGCCGGAACTCATCCGGCTCCTCGCTCCGAGCCTGCGCTAGCGGAGGGCCGCTGTGCTGCACACCCTCGACCACCTGCTGTTCGCCACCCTGGCCGGCCAGACCGTGGTGGCCTACGCGATCACCTTTCTGGTGCCGCTGGTGGGCCCGATACTGTTCCTGCGCTTCGTCGGCCTCAAGGGCCTGCGCAACGTCTTGTCCTACGAGGCCGCCGACACCCCGATCCATCGGCTCGATCCGCGGCTGAAGCTGCTGTACCCGATCGTGATCACCGCGCTGTCGGTCTTGCTGAACTGGGAGTGGACTGATGTCTTGTTCGGCCTGACCCTCGTGCCCTGGGTGCTGCTGCGGCCGTCGGCCATCCGGGTGCGGGTCCTGGCGGTGATCATCGGCCTTCCCGCGCTGCTGTCGGTCTGGTCACAGGGGCTCTACTACACCACCCCGAACGATCACCTGATCTTCGCTTACCCCGTCACGATGGCCTGGGTCGGAACCGCCGGCCTGTCTACCGCTGGCCTCGTTTACGGCGTGCACCAGGCCGGCCGGGTGCTCGTCACCGCCTCGGCTGCCCTGGTCCTGGTGTTCACCACAGGCCCCTCCGACGTTGTCTGGGGAACGACGAGACTGCTCGCGCCGCAGCGGCTCGGCCTGGCCATTTCCGTCGGCGTCCGCTTCCTGCCGCAGGTCTTCGAGCGTCTCAACACCGTCATGCGGGCCGCTGAAGTGCGTGGTTACGACTTCAGCCGACCGGAGAAGTGGTGGAAGCTCGGGCAGCTGTGGGACTACGGGCGCCGGATGGTCCGGGCGCTGCCGCTGCTCACGGTGCCGATCCTGGTCGGGTCGTTGCGCGGCTGCGGCCAGATGGCGCTGGTCGCCGACTCCAGGGCGTTCGGCGTGAACAAGCGCAGGACCACCTACCGCCAGGTGAGCTGGACCCGCGCCGACCGGGCGGCGGTGGCCGCGGGAGCCGCGCTCGTCCTTGGCGCGTTCGTCGTCATCGGGCTGGGCGGCGGCCGGTTCTGAGCCACTGCCGAGAGCCGGACCAGGGCACGCCGTGCCCTGGCGCAGCGCATGCTCATTCTGCTGCATGCACCATCTGTCAGACCGCTCTCGATCAGGGCCCCTGCGAGCGCCCTGGTCAACAGCCAGCGCACATGCGGCAGCAGATGGCGCCGCATGGCCACCTGAGGAGGCTCGCCGGCGGCAACAGCTCCTCACGAGACTCCGTAGCACCGCAGCATGTCAGGAGCAGAAGCAAATCGCGGCCCGGATCGGCCGTGACCCGAGCGTGCTGTGCCGGGAGGTCCGCAGGCACGGCGGCCGGAAGCGGTACCTGGCGGCCGGCAGGCACGTGTCCATGACGTCAACGAGAAGGTGATTTGCCGGGTTCAAGGAGCGTCGTGGACACGGGACGTGAATGCTGTCCACGACATAGCGCGTGCCACCAACCCCTTATCGGTGCTGTTTTTCGAATTTGACTTCCGGCCGACGGGCTGTCATGGCGACATGTCCACGACACAGAGCGCCTGCTAGCGCACGACTGCAGCGAAGGTCCTGGAGATAACCATCGAGTCGACGTTCGCTACTGTCAGACTGCGGACGAAGGCCACCAAGGGCCACGGGTCCAAGACCGCCGCCCCGGCCGATCCGTTGTCAAGAATGGTTGACATGACCGGACAGCTGTGCCACTACGCCACCCACCTCGACAGCCACACCGGCTGCGAGGTCAGCGCGGTCGTGCGCCGGGGCACCGTGGCCCTGTGCACCGCCTGCGATGCCCTGCGATCGACCGTAGGCAAAGGACAGGCGGCCACGCCAGTCCCCGCCCTGTCCCCGGTCAGCCTGCTGGACTGGATCAGCCAGGCACACGCCCGGCTGACCAGCGCCGAGGCCGAGCAGGCCGCCGCGGTGGCCCGAGCCCGCCAGCATGGCCACTCCCGGGCCGCCATCGCCGACCGCCTGGGCACCACCCGGCAGGCTGCCCAGCAGCGGTTCAGCTCGCCGCACGGCAACCAGCACCAAACACGCGGCACCCGCTCGCCGACCGCAACCTGACGCCCGGCCGCCAGAACGAAGCGAGGCCGGCACGAATCCCAGCGCCCAGCAGACAATTTATCGATCTTGATCCACAGGTCTTGACAATTACTCCTTCCAGTTAGTTAGAAGTCTCCGCTCCTCGCGTGTCGTGTCAGGGCCGGCGGGCCCTGTGCGTTGACGGTGTCGGTGTCAGCCAGACACCGGTCAACCGCACGGGGGCTGGGCTTCTATTGAAGAATGCGAGGGAACGGATGGACATACTGGCCGCCTGCCGGGAGGTGGGCAGCTACCGGGGAGCTGCCGCGTTGTGCGGTACGACGCACAAGACCGTGAAGCGGATGGTGGAACGGCATAATGCCGGCGGCGCGGCCCCGCGGCGCATGGACCGTGGTCATAACCATGAGCACGTCCGCGGCCTGGTTGCCGAGAAGGTGCGCAAGAGTCAGGGCCGAATGCCGGCGAAACGGCTGTTGCCGACTGCGCGGGCGGCGGGGTATGCAGGGTCGGCGCGGAACTTCCGCGGCCTGGTCGCCTAGCTGAAGGCAACCTGGCGGGCCGGGCATCACCGGGACCGTCACCCTGCGGTATGGGCGCCGGGCGACACGCCACGCGACCTGACCAGTTGGTTCCGATTAGCCTATGCGGCATGGATCGCCGGTGGATGCACGACAAGCGTGCGGCGTCCCTGGCAAACCCAAGAAGAAAGACGCGACAGGACCCGTGATTCCGTAGGAGCGCAAGCCTAAACGTCGCTTATGCCAGCCTGCTCCGCCAGCCGCAATGGTGCGTTGAGCACGGCCGCGGCGCTGAAGATGTCCCGTACGTGCGGCCGATCCGTGAGCAGGTAGCTGGTTACCATGCGGGACTGGCAGCCGCGCAGGATCTTGGTCTGGTGGGCGCCTATCCCGTACTCGACCAGCCGGGCTTTCCTGTCGAAGGCGGCGGCGAGGGTGCCGTACATCACGACCGCGAAGTGCGCGCCGCTGCGGGTGCCGAGGGCGTGGTAGTCGAAGCCGCCGTGCTTGACGTAGACGCGGTCGCCCTTTTCGACGGACACGCAGCACGCGACCAGCTTGTCTTCCTGGAATCCGCCCACGGTCAGCAGCGGCACGCCGAGGTCGAGATGGCGCGTCAGTACCGTTGGTATCTCTGTCTCGTCGATTTCCTGTCCGTATTTGCGTCTTGTTGCCGCCGCAAGGACACCGATGCGATGCATCCGGTCGCGGAGCTCGTCGGTGCCGATGCGGCGCACAGTCAGGCCGATCCTCTCCGCCGTGGCCATGTCGCAGCGGTAGCGGTAACGGTCCCGGCTCCTCGCCGCCGCCAGGTGTGCCTGCAGGGACTCGTGCCTCAGCGGAATGTAATGCTCGACAGCCCAGAAGACGCTGACGGCTCCGCGCTGACTGAGCTCGCGGCCCAGTGCCCTGCCGCTGCCGTGATCGGCGACCCACGGCGCGAGGATGGTTGCGATGCCCTCCGCCTGGGCGTAGGAGATCGCAGCGTCGATCAGGTCACCGGCCAGTTCCGGCGTCCAGTAGGAGTGCAGAACCTCGGTCTTATAGCCGGGCATTGACCCCAGGATCAGCGCCGGGAATATGTCGTCGAGGTCGAGCGACGCCAGGACTTCCGCCGCGGGCGAGACTTGCTGCGACCCGCAGCAGACGCGCTCGGCAAACGTCTCCGCGCTCGCACCAAAGTAGCTGCGCGGGTCAGCGTCGGGCGTGACCGGACCGTAGGCAATGTGCATGGGCACGGCCGCGACCTGGGCGTGGCCGGGACGGGTGAGCAGGTACCGGCACGGGGGGCGCCTAGGGTCAATGCCTTCGTAGGCGCGCAGCCACGCTGGTCCGCTCGACGGCGAGGCGTCCGGCGCTGACTCGACTTCCCACCCGTACGTCAGCTCCGCCAGGGCTTCCGCATCCTCGACCGTGACCTGCTGGGTGACGGCTGTCACAGTTTCCTTCCCTCCCGGTCCGGTCGGCAGCTAAGCGATGCCGGTGGTTCAGCAGCGCACGCAGCAACGGGTAGATCCGGCCTCGACTGCCGCGCGGCGCCGCTCGGCCCACAGCTCGTCTACGGCCGGGTCTGGGTGGGTCCAGTCGTAGTAGAAACCCCGGTCAATCAGCTCCACGCCGTCCAGCCACGGCGAGTCCATCAGCGGCGAACCCTTGAACAGCAGCAGCCGGGTTTGCCGGGCGGTGTGATCGACCCAGTCAGCTATGCCGGTTTCGTCGAGGAAATCCTCCAGCGACTGGATCTCGGCCATGGTGACCCACGGCGTGAAGGTGATGAAGGTCGGCCGCAGCTCAAGGCCGGCAGCCTTCGCGGCGCGGATCGCCTTCTTGATGCCCGGGACGTCGATGCCCTTGTCGAACACCTGAAGCAGCTTCTCCGACGGAAACTCAAGCGCCGAGGTGATGACGCGCAGGCCCAGCTCAGTCATGTGGTTGATCTCAGCCTCGAATTCCAGGATGTGGTCGAACCGGGTGGTGAGCTCGAAGGTCACCGGCCCGAGCCGGTCGGCGACGGCCTGCATCACGTTCAGCGCGTGCCGCCGGGTGTTGAAGAACTCCGCGTCAACGAAGGCGAAGTGCGTGGCGCCCTGACCGGCCAGCTGAACAGCATCAGCCAGCACCCTGTCGGTCTCGACCGGGATCGCTGTTACGCCGTAGGCCGCGTACACGGCGCAGTAACTGCACTTGTGATGGCAGCCCCGGGTGGCCTCGATGTTGCCCAGCAAGCCGAACTTCGTGCAGTGCTCTGGGTAGCTGGCGATCGGCGGGAACAGGTCGCGCGCTGGTAGCTGCCAGTTCCGTTCAACGCGGCGCTTCGGCGTGGTACGAACACCCTCGCCGGTGAAGATGCCGTCGACATCCCGGGCGGTGACTTGTCCGCGGGCGAAGGCGAGCAGATGGGCCGTCATGCCCTCGGGCTCATCGACCACGACCCCGTCGGCGATCGAGGACAGCGCCCCGGCGTTGAGCCAGGCATACTGGCCGCACACCAGAACCCGCTGCGCGCCGTCTGCCCGGAACCGGCTGACAAGATCCGCACCAGGCTCGATGCCCTCGTAGGACGGGATCGAGATCAGCACCAAGTCAAAGTCCGCGCCGGGATAGTCGTTCGGGCACACGTCGGCATCCCAGGCCGTCACCTGTGCTCCCGTGCTGCGGAGCGCGCCCGCAGCGCTGGCGGCCAGGATGGGCTGCAGCCTGGCCTCAAAGGCGGACACTACAGCGACCTTTGGTGCGCTCATCGGCATCTTCTTTCGGCAACTAGGCCGCAGCACTGAGAACCTGCCGCGTCCACTCCGCGCGCTGCGAGAGTAATGAAGACAGCGCTAGTATTACACGATACCGTTGTGCAATGTAAGTGTGATTCTTAGCTTCGTAGCTCACCGGAGGCCGCGATTTCCGTTCAGACATCCCTTCCCGCCCTGCCGTTTGCCGCAGAGTACGGCTCGGGCGCGCCCCAGCTGAGCAACCGGACCCTCCTCACCGCGGCGCAGGCCAGAGATGTCGCGGATTTGTTCAAGGTGCTCGCCAGCGACGCACGGCTGCGGTTGCTGCATGCGATGGCCATCGGCGGTGAGGTGCGAGCCGGAGAACTAGCGCTCGCGGCCGGGATGACCCAGCAGGCTGCGTCCAACCACCTGCAGCGCCTGGTGGACCGCCGGATCTGCGCCAACCGGCGGGTCGGTGCGGCCATCATGTACCGCATCGTCGATCCGTGCGTGGCGACGCTGCTGAACTACGGTGTCTGCCTCGCCGAACCGCCCTGCCGGATCGAGGGTATGTAGCGATGGCAGCGGGATCGGGCGTTGACAGCGGAGCCGTCGGCGTCCGCCAGACCAGGTTCCGGCTTGCTGACAGTTCCTGCTCGGCATGCTCTGCGGACGTCAGCGCGGCACTGGCAGCGGTTGCCGGTGTCACCGAGGTTCAGCTGCTGCCCGCAACGAACACCGTCGTGCTGGAGCATGACGGCGAGGTCACTGTCGATTCATTGCGCCGGCAGGCCGCCCGGGCTGGAATCGGGCTCATCCCCGTGCAGCTGCGCACCGCCGGGGCGGGCAGCCGGTGGTGGCGGCAGCCAAAGCTCTACGCCCTGACCTCGGCGGTGCTGCTGCTGGCAGCCGGGCTCACGGTCGGCAACCTCACGCGCGCGGAGGTAGCTGCAAACGCGATTTACTTGGCGGCCCTGGTAGTGGGCGGCTTCTACACCGCGAGGTTGGTCGTCATCTCGCTGCTCGCCCGGCGGATCACCATCTCTACGCTGCTGATCGCCGCCGTCGGTGCCGTCGCTATCGGGCTCTATGAGCAGGCCGCGGTGCTTGCCGTGGTGTTTTCCCTAGGGCAGATCCTGGAGGAGTTCGCTGCGGGGCGGGTTCGCACTTCCCTGCGCGGCCTCATGGACCTCGCGCCTCCGTCGGCGAACCTCATAGCTGATGGCGGGGCATTCACGGCTGTCCCGGTGGAGGACCTCATCCCCGGTGACAGCATTCTGGTCCGGCCGGGCGAGCGGCTGCCCACAGACGGCGTGGTCTGCTCCGGCGCTTCCGCGGTGGATCAGAGCCCGGTGACCGGAGAGCCGATCCCGGTCGAGGTCAGCACCGGCAGCAGCGTGTTCGCCGGCACCGTGAATGGCTCTGGGGCCCTGACCATCACGGTCACGAAACCGTATGCCGATACCACGCTGGCCAGGATCATCCGCGAGGTCGAGGAGGCGCAGGCTCGCAAAGGCCACTCCCAGCGATTCGCCGACGCGTTCGGCGCGATCTACGCACCGGTCATGCTGGGCCTGGCCATCCTCGTTGCACTGGTGCCGCCGCTGATCGCCGGCGACTGGAAGCTCTGGTTCTACAGGGCACTTGTCGTGCTGGTCGTCTCCTGCTCATGCGCGCTCCTGATCTCCGTCCCGGTCGCGGTAGTGACCGCGATCGCCCGGGCGGCCCGCGACGGCGTCCTGATCAAGGGCGGTGCCCACCTTGAGGCTCTCGGCGGGCTGCGCGTCATTGCAATGGACAAGACCGGAACCCTGACGCGGGGAGTTCCGGAACTCCTCGACGTCATCCCACTTGGCGACAGTGACCCTAGCTACTTGCTCAGCCTGGCGGCGAGCGTTGAGGACGCCAGCGGCCACCCGCTCGCCGAGGCGATCACGTCCGCTGCCCGGCGCGGGCAGATCCGCTGGGACGCCGCGGAGGGTCTGCATGTCTCGCCCGGCCGGGGCGTCGAAGGCACCGTCGGGGGCCGGCTCGTCCAGGTCGGCAAGCCTGAGGTATCGCAACTCCCGGTCGGCGCGGCCGCGCTCGTCGATCGCATTGAAGATGACGCGAAGACGGTGGTCGTGCTCAGCGTCGACGGGGAGCCCGCCGCCGTGCTTGCCGTGGCCGATCAGGTGCGCCCCGAGGCGGCGGAGACCGTCACGGCCCTTCGGCGCGCAGGCATCCGCCGCGTGCTCATGCTGACTGGCGACAACAACCGTGTGGCTGCCGCCGTGGCGGCTCACGCCGGCCTCGATGACTGGCGGGCCGGTCTGCTGCCGCATGACAAGACCAAGGCAGTCAGCGATCTGCGGGCCGAGTACGGCGCAATCGCGATGGTGGGAGATGGCGTCAATGACGCGCCAGCGCTCGCGACCGCTGACGTCGGGATCGCCATGGGCGCCATCGGCACCGATGTGGCCATCGAAACCGCCGACGTCGCGCTGATGGCCGATGACCTGACCAAGCTGCCGGACGCCGTCGCGCTGTCGCACCGTGCGCGGACGGTCATCCGGCAGAACATCACGATGTCAGTCGTGGGCGTGGCAGTCCTGGTGAGCGCGGCGCTAACGGGCTCGCTGTCCCTGACCGAGGGCTTGCTGCTCAATGAGGGCACGGCCCTGTTCATCATCGCGAACGCGCTGCGCCTTTCCCGGCGCCCGGCTGCGGCCGCCCAGCACGACACGGAAAGGGCGGCGATCGCAGCTGACCGCGCTAATTCGGACCAGGCAGAATGCTGCTCAGCCGATCCTGCCGAGGCGCCGCGGTCCAAATCGGCGGCCAGCCATACCCAGCGCTGAGCTGACAGGAACGGCTACTGACGGCCCGGCTGAGTGCCCTCGACGAGGCAGATACCGGCCTCCAGCAGGACCGGGACGCACGGGTCAGCTATGCGGTAGTAGACGCTGGTACCCGATCTCCGGGTGGCCAGGATGCCCCGGTCGAGCAGTCGCTGCAGCTGATTCGACAGCGTCTGCTGAGTCACGCCGACCTCCGCCGCAAGATCGCTCACCCGTATCTCGCCAGCGTTGTACAGGGCATGCAGCAGCCGCAGCCGCGTCTCGCTCGCAAGGATCTTGAAGAGTCCGGCAAGGCCTGTCGCCTTGTCCGGGCTCAGCAGCGGGATCTTATCCAGCGGGGGCCTGGGCCGGCCCGGACTGGTTAGCGCGGCGGTAGTCATCGCCTGATCATCGCACCCTTCACGCAATTACTCCATTCCAATTTCACAACTATATCATGTAACAATGATGCAATTTACGGACGGCTGCACGCCCGTCTTTCCGGACTGTCCGTATCGGCTGGGGCTGAAATACGGTCCTAATTACTGCTAGCCCGACTTTCCAATGATCTTGTGTCTCGCCTGATGTTCTGGCAGCTCAGCCTGGGCGTGAGTGCGTTTGCCGGCATATGACCTAACTGCGCGGGGCGTATCTGTCCAGGCCGAAGATCTGGCGCAGTTGCTGCTGGTCGGGTGTTTGCTCGGTGAGCATGCGCCGGGCTTTGGGCCGGCCGCGCTCGCCCTGGTAGAGCAGAACGGTTTCCTGGATCCCGGCGAGCTGGTCCAGCAGTGCGCGGACGGACAGGTCAAGCCCGGCGCGCTCGGCCTTGAGCCGCATCAGGTGGGCGGCCTGCAGGGCGAGGACGCAGGTGAAGACGTGGACGCGGATGTTGTGCTCGGTCCAGTGGAACATCGGGCTGAAGGAGACGACGCGGGTGTCTTTGAGCTGCCGAAGGAGAACTCGGCCTCGGACTGGGACCGGTAGCCGGCCACTACCTCGGCAACGGGCCAGTCGTCGTGATCGGTGATCAGGACGTGCTTGCCGAACAGTTCTTCTCCGAGGGCGGCGCGGGCGCCGGTGTCGATGTTCCAGGACAGGCGCAGGTCCCCGGGCTGCTCGCCGGATAGCTGCCAGGTGACGACGCGGCGGACCCAGTGCTTGCGGGTGATGGCGGCGATCTCGGCCTCGACCTTGTCCCGCGACCTTCGGGTCTTGCCGCGGGCCAGGGTGGCAGTCAGCTCGTCGAGTTTCTTCCCGGCTTTGGCCAGGGTGGTGCCGTCGAACCCGGCGGCCTGCTTGTCGTGCAGCTGCGGTGAGTGGGTCAGGATGGTCCGCCGCCCGGCGCCCCATCGCGTGCCGCTGATCAAGCACCACGATCGGCGTGTCAGCAGGAGAAACGCGTCACGGCTCGGCCGCGGCTAGGCCGTCAGAATCCATGATCATTGGAAGGTCGGGCTATTTATTGCGTATCTGGTTTTCATCTGATACACAGTTAACTTGATACATGGTTCAGTGTTGGATAAATCCCCCTCCACGCTGTTCACTGCCTCCAGGAGCATGGAGACCGCATGCCCGAGTTGCTGCGCTTAGCCTTACTGGCCTTCCCTGCTGGGGTGATCGGGTTTGTCGCGGCTCCGTGCTGCAGCCTGCTTATCCCGGTCTACCTGCCGTTCGCCCTCAACACCGCGCCATCACCGGCATCCGCCAGATCCCGGCGGCAGCTGGTCCTGCTCAACCAGGCCGGCGGGACCACCGCAACCGAGACAGCGGGCACCGCAGCCGATACCTGCGATACCTGCGATACCTGCGGGACCCGCGTGCCGGAACTCCTGCCGCGGCCGGTGACACGGGCCCGCGCCCTGCGCAGTTTCGTGGTATTCCTCACTGGGTTCTGCCTGTTCTTCGTGCTGCTCGGCGCGAGCGCCAGCACGATCGGGGGCGCGCTGCTCAGTCAGCTCCCGGCACTCGAACGAATTGCCGGCGGTTTCATCATCGTGCTCGGCGTCGTCATGATTGCCAGGCTGCGCATCAAGCTTCCCGGCGGCGACGCCTGCGTCAATGTCCAGCGGCTGCGGAATAACCCCCTGGGCGCGTTCGGCATGGGCTTCGCCATAGCGATCACGTGGACGCCCTGTACCGGGCCCACCCTCGGCGGCATCCTGGCGCTTTCGGCCGCGAGCGGAACCGTCTGGACAGGCTCGGCTCTGCTGCTGCTGTACTCCGTCGGGCTCGCCGTGCCGTTCGCGCTCATGACCATCGCCCTGACCAAGGCGCGCCGCCTCGTCGACTTCCAGCAGCGGCATGCCCGCCCGCTGGAAATCGCGGGCGGCGTCCTCATGCTCGCAGTCGGAGTCTTGATCCTGCTCGGCGGGTGGCAGAGCTGGCTCGGCCCCGCCACGGGATGGCTGAACAACCATGGCTGGCCCCCCATCTGATTAGGAAATTAGGAGAAGCCCAGATGAATCCCGCCCCAACACCCGGCTCGTACCGCAGACGCAAGCTAATGCTGACATTCGCGGCACTCGCCGCGGCATCCATGCTCGCAGCGGGATGCAGCTCCAGCCCGAGCCACAGCAGCGGCGGCAACAACTCCACGTCGGCCCAGAATAGCGGCAGCGCACGCGAGACCGCCGAGACCAGGCTCGCGCAGATCGGCGCCCAGCTCGGCGCTGTCCTGGCTGACTACCAAGTCGGCCAGAAGGCCCGGGCCCACACCCTGGCAAAATCGGTCAGCGCCAACCTGTACGAAGGCACCACCGAAGGCATCGTCTCCAGCATCGACCCCGCCGTCGAGCGCCAGATCGACTCGCTGCTCGCCGCCACCCTGCCCGGCGCCATCCAGAACGGAGAGTCCGTCAGCCAGGTAGCCGTCCTGGTCCACCGAGCCCAGAGCCTGGCCGCCAGCGGCCTTGCCGCAATCCACAAAAGCGAAAGCTGACCGGATCGGCTGGCTATAGCTGAGGCGGTCTAGACCGTCCGCTGCCGCGAACCCGGATGCGCCAGGTCTGCGCGCTGCTCGGCTTGGTCCGCAGATGGGGACCCGGCCGCGTCGACGCCGCCTGTCGGCGCGCGCTGGAAGCCGGAGCCGTCAGCGTCCCGCTGGTCAGCCGGATCCTGCAGGCCGGCACCGAGAACGCCGCCCGGCAGCAGGCCCTGCCGTTCCCGGCCGGCCAGCCCAGGCTCGCCCGCGATCCGGCCCACTTCGCCGTCCGGCGCGGCGGACTCGGTGGTGGCGCATGAACCCGCTCGCACCCGCCATCACTCCCTGGGCTGCGTTCGCTGCTGCGCCAGGTCAAGCTCGGCCAGCTGTTAGTGCCTGCCGCTAGCTAGATCTAGAATGACGGCACGCGCACGGGCAGGGCAGGCGGCAACTGCCGCTTCGATCTCTCCTAGTTCGATGCGGTAGCCGTCCACCTTCACCTGGTCATCCCGACGGCCCAGGAACTCCAGCACGCCGTCGGCCCGCAGGCGTCCGAGGTCGCCGGTCCGGTAGCGCAGCCCGCCCGCGGGATCGTCAGGATCTGGGATGAACTGCTCTGCTGTCCGCGAGGGATCGCCGACATGTCCACGCGCCACGCCGGCGCCGCCCACACAAATCTCTCCGACGACGCCTATCGGCTCTGCATGCAGATCGGGGGTCACGATGCTGATCGTGGCGCCGCGGATCGCCAGCCCGATGGGGATGCGCGCCAAGCCCGCGACCCTACCAACCTCCCAGCCAGCGCAGCCGACGGTCGCCTCAGTGGGCCCATACTCGTTGACCACACGAGCACCTGGGAAAAGCCTGCGCATGGCGGCGACGTCCTCGGGGCGCAACTCCTCGTCGCCGACCACAATCACCTGGCATGAATCGCTCTGTTCCGTATCTACCGCGTCGGCAGGGGCGGGATGTGCAAGACCCGCAGCCAGCGCACGCACGTGCGCTGGCGTGATCTTGACTAGGCTGACTGCGCGTAATGCGGCCAGTTTCGGCAGCCCCGGGGAAGGCGGCGCAAGGTGCAGTTCGCCGCAGGTTACGAGGGGTGTCCACAGCGCGGTGACGGTCAGGTCAAAGGTCTGCGAATTGAGCAGCAACGACGACGCTGGGCTGCCCGCGGCATAGGCTTCGCGGTACCAGGCCAGGTAGTGGGCGAGGTTCCGATGCTCCACCCAGACTCCCTTCGGCCGACCGGTCGAGCCCGAGGTGTAGAGGACATAGACAAGATCCGTCGGGTTCCGGGACCCGATTGGGGCGCTGGGCGGGCGGCCGATGTAACAGACCCGTGCATAGCTCATCGAGGGCGATCCAGCGTGCGGCCCCCCGGCCCCAGGCTCGGCTCTGCACGACGGCTGGGGGAATCGGTCAGCGCCACAGCGCATCTGGAATCCCTGAGTATGAACTCAACGTGCTGCTGCGCCCAATCCGGGTCGACCGGCAGGTACACAGCCCCGGCCCGCGCCACGCCGAGCAGGGCGGCCACTAACTCGGGTCCGCGCTCGGGTCGCAGACCGACCACGGTGTGCGGTGCCACACCGGCGCGTTTCAGGCCTTGGACATACCGGTCAACCCGCTCGTCCAGTTCGCCATACGTCCAGCACCCGTCGTTCCACCTCAGCGCGATGCGCGACGGGTCGGTACGTCAAATCCCTCGGTCAGCCCGGGCTGCCACGTCGTCATAGCCAGGGTCCCCGCTCCCGCCCGTGCTGACAGAGTGCGCGAGCGGCGGGCAAATCGAGAGCGCTGATCTGATTCAGCGCGGCGCCCTCTTAGAGCCTGTTGATAAAGGGCGGGCGGCAGGCATGGCGTAAGGCATAAATCGTATCGATCTGGTCACCGGCGGCGTGGTGGCGTGGATATTGAAGGGACCCCTGGTAGCGGGGAGGTGTCGAAGCCATCCCGAACCGCC
>DAHVAR010000030.1 GCA_027314515.1 Actinomycetota bacterium | reverse complement strand
ATGGTGGCAGCCGACGTTCAGAAGCGTGCTGGCTCCGGGCGGGAAGGCGTAGCGCACCATGCCGGCGTGAAAGCTGGCGTTTGCCGGCGGGTCGCGCCCGTCGAGGGAGAGCTTCGGGTTCGGCCCGATTCCCTGCAGCAGCTCTGCGAAACGCCGGACGATTCTGCGCGGCTCCTCGTCGTTCGCCAGCCAGTCGGCCTCCCAACGAACGAAGTCGCTGTAGGCGAAACCCGGCGCGGGAAGCTCGGGCCGCTGGCCGCGCAAGAGCGCTGAGTAGACCTCCCAGAGCTCACGGGCGAGAACCGCGAATGCCTGCCCGTCCGCAATGAGATGGTCGACCGCCAAGCCGAAGATGTGGTCGTCCACGCCGAGCTGCACCACGATCGCGCTGATCCGGTGCCCAGACTCAAGTTCACGGTTGGCCCCCAGGTGCGCAGCGAGGTGGCCCTTTGCCTCGGCAAGGCGGCGTTCCGCTGGTTCGCGGCGCAAGTCCACGGAGCGGACGTCCGCGGGTACTGGCGGGAAGACGACCTGACGCCTCGTGTGACCCTGTCCGGGGAATGCGACACGCAGCGCTTCGTGTCGTTCGACCAGGACATCCAGACTGCGCCGGAGCGCTCCCTCGTCGAGTGGGCCACTCAGCCGGTATGCCCTCGAGCTCATGCGCACGGGCCGATCGAGGCCAGCTTCCTCGCACCACCGTTCGACGGCGAGGCGGTCCTCCTGATCGGGCGTCATCGGGAAGGCGTCGGTTGGATCCCGGGGATCAGTCATCCCCTCTCCTTCCGGCAGGGAGGTCTCGGCCGAGGGCGAAATTCACGGGCATGGCAGTAGTATTTCGCGAGTGAGAGAACAACTCCAGCGTAGTGTGAAACAAGAGCTGATGCGGGACTCGAGATGACCGTATCCCCTTATCGAGAGCTCGGACTCCGGCCCGCCGTGAACGCGCTCGGTATATACACCGATGTCGGCGGCTCCCGCCTCTCGCCGAAGGTGTGGGCGCGGATGGAGGCCGCCAACCGGCACTTCGTGGCCTTCCCCGAGCTCCTCGACCGGACGGGCGAGGTCGTGGCGGCCCGCCTTGGCACAGAGGCTGCACGCGTGACCCCCGGCGCCTCCGCAGGCATCGCGATGGCGACCGCCGCCTGCATGGCCGGGACCGAGGGTCGGCTGATCGAGCGACTGCCCGACACAGACGGCATGCGGTCGACAATCCTCATACAGCGGCGCCACCGCTACAAGTACGACCGGATGGTCCGTATGGCGGGGGCGCGCATCGCGGAACTTGGCAACGTGAACGGGACGGATGTCGACGACCTTGTCGAGGCAGTCGATGAGCGCACCGCAGCCGTTTTCTTTCCTGCCCACCTTGAAGAAGTCCAGGGAACGGTCGGCTTGGAGAAAGCCGCCGAAATCGCGCATGCTCACGGGCTCCCTGTGATTGTTGATGCCGCCTACCTGAATTACCCCGTTGAGCGGATGGGGTCGTACTGCCGCCGCGGCGCTGATCTCGCGATCTTCAGCGCCAAGTACTTCGGAGGGCCGAACGCCGGTGGCTTCGTATGCGGTCGTGCCGATCTCATTCGGGCTGTGGCCGCAGTCGACTTCACGCGCTTTGAGGCCGGGAAGCACCTGCAGTTCGGCCGTCCGTTCAAACTGGACCGCCAGATCGTCATCGGCGTGGTTGCCGCGCTTGAAGAATGGCTCGATATGGACCACGCGCTTCGCTTCGCGAGCTACTTCCGGCTTGTGAGCGTGATCGCCGAACAGTTGAAGGATCTTGATAGAGTAACTACGCGGCCGATGTCCTTTACCATGGATGAACAGCTGGTGGACGAACCCGTGAATTGCCTTACGATCCGGTCGGCGGATGACGCAGCTTCAGGCGTCGTCGGGCGGCTCGCCGCCGGCGACCCGTCCATCCTGGTCCACGCCGTCGACGGCCTGATAGTCGTGGACGTGGAGTGTATGGACGAGGATGAGGCGGCGCTCGTCGGGAGGCGCCTGCGCGAGGAATTGCTCGCTAGCGTGTCGGGCTGATGCTGCTGTCATGCTGACCACGCACGATCTTTTCGAGAACTTTCTCAGTGAGCACCAGCGAACGTACGCGACTAGCGCAACAATAGTAGCCATACCTCCGGCGGGAAGTGGCTCATCGATCTTTGCCCCCTGGCGTCAGGAACTGCCACGGGAAATCGAGCTGCTCGCGGTCCGGCTGCCCGGTCGGGAGCGCCTAGTCGCGGCGGCCGCGGTGGAGGTCGCCAGTGAGATTGTCGACATGCTGGCAAGTGCTCTAGATGAACGAAACCTCGGGAAGTTTGCACTATACGGCGAGTGCTTCGGCGCGATCCTCGCCTTCGAGGTCGCGCGCGCCCTGAGGCGGCGAGGCAGGCGCCTGCCGCAGCACATTTTTGCGATCGGCCAGGCGGCACCGCACGCGCGGCGCGCTGACCAGGCCGTGGCGGCGCTGTCGGGCGAGGAATTCTTCGATGCTGTAAGGCAGCGCGGGGGGCTGCGGGAAGGCCTCACCTACTCGCATCCGCTGTGGCAGATCATGGAACGGAGCGTGCGGGCGGACTTTCGTGCTGCAGCGAGCTACACATACACCAGCGAGCCACCACTGGATGTTCCCATCACGGCCTGGCGGGGAAGCCGGGACACGCACGTGCTCGCAGCCGCTGTCAAGAGCTGGGGAGAGCTGACGACCAGCGATTTTGTGTATGGAGAGCTTGAGAGTTATTCCCACGTTCTCTCTCTCGTCGAGAGAGCGTCACTAGCGTCGAAGGTCGTCATGCACTGGCGGCTGTCAACGACGCTTGAATTATAGGGGGCCTTGCGGGAGATCACCTCGCCGGCCCGGGACCGGAACAGCTTGCCCCGCCGGTATCGTTCGCCGATCTTGGCCCGATCGTATTCGGCGATCACGCCTTGGACCTGGGTGAGCAGCTTGGCTTGCGGGTCGTCCTGGTCCAGGCCGGGGGCGTCGGTGAACCGCACGGCGACCCCGAGGGCGGGCCAGCTCGTCAAGGATGAGCACCTGGTAGGCGTAGGAGCGGGCCAGCCGGTCGAGGGACAGGCAGTACACTACCTCGAACAGCCCGGCCTGGGCCGCGTGCGCGCGCAGCGCCTGGGAGCCGATCGTGACCCGTTCAGCTTGCCGCTCGGCAGACACCCGGGCGTAGAGCGCGGCCTTCATGACCAGCCCTGCCTGACCCGGCCGCCCTGCATGGCCAGCGGGGCGGCATCGAGCAGGAACCGGTAGGCCCTCGCCAGTGCCTGCTCGCGCGGGTCAGCGCCTACATGTTTTCGTGGTTCGTTGCTGAAGACCGCGGTGGCGGGCTCCAGCCGACACAGATCGCGAGTCCAGCGACGGGTACTAGGTGCTTGCGTCGGCCCATCCACAATTTCTTGTCTATGCAGCTGGTGCGAGGGAAGCGCGAGTTGTGATCCCCAGGTGGCCGAAGAGGGTCTGCATGCCGATGCGGAGGGTCTCGTAGTCGCGGTCGACAGCGGTCCAGTGGGCGGGCTTGCGGCCCATGCGAGGGCTGCGGACCCCGGCGATGATCGGGGCGATGACCTGGTCACGCAGGACGAGCAGGGCGGCGATGGTGCGGGCGGCGTCGGGCGGGATCTGGTAGCGGCGCGAGTTCCCCGGCTTGACGGCCAGGTTCTTGCCGCGCAGCTTGCGGAGATCATAGGCAGACTGGCGGATGGTGTAGCCGGCCATCCCGGTTAGCCGCCCGACCGCGGCGGCGTGCTGGGCGACGGTGAACCCGCCGGGGGCGGGGGCCAGGGTCAGTGCCGCCGACAGGGCGGCGCGGACGCGGGGCTTGTTCAAGTCGATGCCGCCGGCCCGGACCGCGCCGATCCGCGACGGCAGCGGCAGCTGGTCCAGCAGCCCGTCGGCGATAAACGCCGTGTCGGCGCAGTCCAGCGCGGTGGCGAACCGGCCGGCGATGCCGGCCAGCGTGGCGTGGATGCAGGGGAAGTTATCGAGGCCGCGGCGGCAGCGCAGCTCGCGGGTGTTGTGGATGGTGGCCTCCAGGCGCAGGACGTGCTCGCCCTTGGTGTAGGCCTTGACCTGGAGCCTCCCGAAGCTGATCCGGAACCAGGTCAGGCCGAGGTGTGACGATGCATCTCGTCTGTGCGAATGACGCGAGGGTGCGGGTTACCACCACTATCCGCTGATAGCTGCGACTAGCCGCCCGCTGGTGCACGTGGGGGCAACGCTCCTAAGAAATGCGATTGCGGACCGGATCGGCTGCAGCCAAGAATCAGCCAGTGGGAGCGGTGCATGGGTGACCAGCCCCCGGCGATGGCCGGCCGACGGGGCGGGCTGTTGCGGCAGCGGAACTTCCGCCTGTTCTGGACCGGGGAGAGCATCAGCGAGGTCGGCAATTCCGTCACTATCGTCGTCGTTCCGCTGGTCGCCATCGCCAGCACGTTCATCGTCACGCTGCTGACCGCGATGGTCTGGCTGCCCTGGGTCGTCATCGGCATTCCTGCCGGAGCGTGGGTCGACCGGCTGCCACCCCGGCCCGTCATGCTGGCCAGTGATGCGATCTCGGTGGCGGTGTACGCGAGCGTCCCCGTCGCCGCCTGGTGCGGGGTACTGACCGTGGCGCAGCTCATCGCGGTCACGGTGATCGCCGGCGCGGCATCGGTGTTCTTCAACAGCGCCTACCAGGTCCTGCTCCCGGGGGTCGTCGACGAGGCGGACCTAAGCGAGGGGAACGCCAAGCTGCTGGGCAGCCGTGAGGTCGCACAGGTCGGCGGGCCGGGGCTCGGCGGGCTGCTCGCCCAGGCGGCCGGCCCCGTGACCGGGCTGCTAGCCGACGCGGTGAGCTTCGCCGTCTCGTTCTGCTGCCTGACCGCCACGCAGCCACCTCGGGACCGCCGGCCGGGCGGCCGCGCCGCCGGGGGCGTGCTCGACGGTCTTCGCTTCGCCTGGCGGGATCCCTACCTGCGCGCGATGACGGCGTTCTCGTCGCTCGCCAACCTGGCACTCACCGGTGTCGACGCCCTCCTCGTGGTCTTCCTGGTCCGTACCGTCGGGCTGTCCTCGGCAGCGGCTGGCCTCGTCATGGCCAGCCTCGGCGTTGGCGGCGTCCTCGGCGCACTTGTCGCCCGCCCGCTGGGACGACGCCTCGGTACAGCGCGGGCCATGCTCATCGCCGTCCCTGGCGGCCTGTGCTTCTCGCTGCTGCTCCCGCTCGCGGACACCGGACCGCGGCTCGCGTTCGCCAGCGCGGCGATGATGTGCTCCGGCTCGGTCGTCGTCATCGCGAACGTGATCGTGGACAGCTTCATGCAGGCCTATGTCTTCCCAGACATACTCGGCCGAGTCACCTCGGCGACCAGGGCCGTCATGTTCGCGATGATGCCCGTCGGCGCGCTGCTCGCCGGAGTCCTCGCCACCGCGCTCGGGGTCAGGGCTGCGCTCTGGATACTCACTGCCCTGATCGCCGCGTCCGGCCTCACGTTGCTGCCGACTCCCATGCGGCACCTGCGCGACCTGCCGCGGCGCCCGGCCGGGGATAGCGTCCCGGCTGTGCATCTAACCGCGTCGTCCTGATCGCGCGCGGATCGCACGGCGGGATCCGCGTGCTCCTCACCGCTCCGGATGATGCGGGTGACGATCTTGTAGGTCCGTCTTGGCAAGCCCGGCAGTGCTGGCTGGCCTGTCCTCAAAGCGGAGTGCACGCGCTAACTGGGACGCGGGACGTTATTGGCTGGTGGACCGCTGTCCGGTCGCGCGATCATCACCTGCATGGGCATCACTTTCGAGGAGTTGATAGAGGAGGCTAGCGCCGTCGACGTCGCTGGCTGGGACTTCTCCTGGCTGGAAGGGCGCGCCACCGAGGAGCGCCCACTGTGGGGCTATCAGAAGCTGATGGGCGAGAAGATCGGTCGGTCCGCATTTACGCTGGATATCCAGACCGGCGGAGGCGAGGTGCTGGCCGGGGTCCCGCAAAAGGCCAGCAAGGCGATGGTCGCCACTGAGTCTTGGCCGCCCAACCTCAGACGCGCTCAGCAGAACCTGCGCGGCAAGGGCGTGATCGTGGTCGCCGATGAGGACGAGCCGCCGCTGCCGTTCGCTGACGGCACCTTCGACCTCGTCACCAGTCGGCACCCGGTGACGGCGCACTGGGACGAGATCGCACGAGTCCTGGCGCCTGGCGGCACGTATTTCTCGCAGCAGGTCGGCCCGGACAGTGGCCATGACGTCTATGACTTCTTCCTTGGCCCGCAGCCGCTGGGCCAAAGCGGCCGTGAACCAGACCTGGCGCTGGCCGAGGCCGAGGCGGCCGGACTGGAGGTCGTGAATCTGCAGGCCGCCGAGCTGAGGATGGAGTTCTTCGATGTCGGGGCGATGGTCTACTTCCTGCGCAAGGTGATCTGGTTTGTCCCGGACTTCACTGTCGAGAATTACCGCGACCGCCTGGTGGCCCTGCACGAGCGGATCCAGGCCCGCGGGCCGTTCATCGCCTACTCGCGCCGCTTCCTGATCGAGGCCCGCAAGCCGGGACGCGGCACTGGTTGAGACCGGCTCACCGGTCACACGATCTGCTCGCTGCGAGGTTGACGGCATGCGGCCCCGTGCAGCTACGGACCGTATGACGGATGAGCCTGGCTGATCAACCGGTGCCTTGCGCTACGGCGCCAGCGATGCCGCGCAGCGGCGCGGCGCTCGATTGCCAGTTCCTAGCGGCGGGCCAAGCGCTGCGAACGGTAAGGGGGTCTTCCCGCAATAGCAGGGCAAGGGGCGAGCAGCAGCGAAAGAGGAGTACCGGCCTATGAGCGCACTGGGCGGCAGTCAGGACGAGCAGGCACAGGAGATCGATGGCAGTGGTCGCGTGGAACCTGATGGCGGCTTTGGCGCGGATTCTATTGCTATCGGTGAGGTCGCAACGGCAGCCCGGGCGAAGTTGGCGGACCAACTGCGCGCCGCCGGCCGGGCTGATGCCACAGTGGAGGCTGCCTTCCGGGCCATTCCTCGGCACACGTTCCTGCCCGAGATAGAGCCGGCGCAGGCTTACCGCGACGATGCTGTCGTGATCAGGTCGGACGGTGACGGGCTGCCGGTCAGCGCGTCTACACAGCCAGCGATGATGGCAATCATGCTGAGCCAGCTCGAGCTCGCACCGGGGCATCGTGTGCTGGAGGTGGGCACCGGTACCGGTTATAACGCAGCGCTGATTGCGCACATCGTCGGGTGCCAGAGGTCCGTGGTGACTATCGACGTGGTCCCCGAGTTGGTTGGCGAGGCCCGTATGAACTTGGCCGCCGCCGGGTATGGCCGCGTGACGGTGGTCTGCGGCGACGGCGCGGCCGGCGTTCCTGATCACGCTCCGTATGACCGGGTCATCGTGACGGCGGGCGCGTGGGACCTTGCGCCTCAGTGGTGGATGCAGCTTGCCCCCGAAGGCCGGATCGTGGTGCCGCTTTCGATCCGGGGGATCCAGCTGTCGGTGGGGCTAGATTCTGCCGGCGATCACCTGGTAAGCACGTCGGCCCGCCGTTGCAGCTTCATCAGGATGGCCGGTGCCACCAGCGGGCCCGAGTCATTCCTTCCGCTCGGGCCTCAGCCCGGTCTCCACGCTCAGGTCGTTGACGGACCGGTGCCCGAAGCTGACGCGTTGTATGAGGCGTTGACTGGGCCAGCGGCCGAAGAGTCTGCTGGACTTCAAGCGGCCGACATCGGTGAGCTGGCCGACCTGGACCTGTGGCTGACCCTGGCCGAGTCCGGCCTGACCCGGCTGAACATGATGGGCAGGCATGAAGCCCATGCCAGCCCCAGTCAGCAGCGGATCGCCAACCTCATGCCGCTCGGCGGCCTAGGCCGGGTCGGCCGCGCAGGTGAGCTTGGTGTCACGGCGTTCACCCCCGGCGCAGGGCCAGGGCCGTTCGAGATCACTGCACGCGGTTACGGTCCTGGCGGTGCTAGCCTCGCGGAACATCTAGCCCGGCAAGCGATCGTGTGGGATGAGCTAGGCCGGCCCGGTGCGAAGGATCTGGAACTGAGTGCGTGGCCGGGAACGCCGGGAACGCCGCCACGAGCGATCGGAAGCGCAAGCATCGTCATCGACCGGCCGCACGTCCGCCTCGCCGCCAGATGGTCAGCCCCGTAGTGACGCGCATTGAGGACTGACGTGACAGACAGCATGCTGATCGCGCGGTCGCTGTGCGGAACGCCTGAGGCCTTCGTCGAGATTGTCCGGCGCCACGAGGTCGCTATTCACGGGTACCTCTCCCGGCGAGCCGGGAGCCAGGCCGCCGACGATCTGCTTGGCGAGGTCTGGGTGCGAGCGTTCGGAGCACGGCACGGTTATGACACCAGCTACGACGACGCGCGACCCTGGCTCTATGGCATCGCCCGAAATGTGCTGCGAGCACACTGGAGAACAGGCCGCCGGAACATAGATCTGGACGCGCCAGATGAGACGCTTGATCCGTGGGATGAGGTCATTGACCGGCTCGACTCGGCTGCCAGCGCACGGGCGCTGACTTTGGCTGTGAGCAACCTTCCAGCAGTCGAGCGCGACGTACTGCTGCTGGTGGCGTGGGAGCAAATGACTCCTGCAGAGGCCGCAATCGCGCTCAGCATCCCGCCAGGGACGGCTCGCAGCCGTTTGCACCGGGCCCGCGAAACGTTGCGCAACATCCTGGCCGAAACAAATGCGAATTACGCGGATGAAGCTGAGGTATAACGTGAATCCGGATAGAGGGGACCTTAACCTCACGACATTGCTCAGCGTGATCGGCCAGGTCGACCCGCCGTCCTCCAGCGCACTTGCGGGTGCTCGCGAAATGCTGTGGTCGGCGGTAACTGAGGAGATGCTCGCCACCAGCGACGTGCGCGCTAAGCCGACAGAACTCATGGCTGACCAGCCACAAAAGGCTGCCCGGCGGCGCCGGCCGGACGGTTCTCGGCAGGACGGACAACGCCGCAATGGAAATACGGGAAAGTGACCGCGCTCACAAGTTCATCGTGACAAGCACGATTGAGTTGTCTTCGAGATTCGGCCATCACGCGGGGGTGATCTCATTAACCGCGGCGACTGGCTACTGGCTCGCCTCCGCACTCCGCACGTGCCCTTCAAGGGAACGCGGCGAGACAGCCTGACCTCCAGCCTGCTTCCCGGCGAGTTGCGGTAGCCGGTGTAACGGCTGCCACCAGCGCAGTAAGGCTCAGCAAGCTCAATCTGGCTGGCCGTACCAGGCGATGGCCTGATCGAGACTGTCGGCCTGGCCAGCCAGCTCCGCGTAGGGCTGGCGCGCCTACAACCGATGGCCGACGCGGAACCCGCCGGGCAGCCGGACGCTGCCGTAAGGCCCGCGGCCGAGACTCCAGTACAGTCGCGGCCGCAGGCCGTGAGCTCGGTGGTAGCGATGGCGGGTATGACCGGCGCCCAGGTGAAACGCGATGTAGAGCCCGGCGATGATGACAATGGCAGTGAACACGGGTGTCCTCCTACAGGTGACTGGTGAACGATGCCACAGAGTGGGCCCCGCGGTCGAGGCCCTGGGCGACCGGCAGCACCAGTCCGGCAGGCGCATGGTGGAACAATGCTGCCCATGGACATCCCGGCCGATCTTGCCCCGACCGGCACGCTGCGCGCCTCGATCAACCTCGGCAACCCGGTGCTGGCCCAGGGGACGCCGGCGGCCCCAAGCGGTGTGACGGTCGATATCGCCGGCGAGCTTGGTGCTCGTCTCACCGTTCCGGTGCAGCTGATCTGCTTTGACGGGGCGCAGGAGTCCTTCGAGGCGATGAAGGACGGGAGGGCCGACGTCTGCTTCCTTGCCATCGAGCCCGCTCGTGAGGACACGGTCGCCTTTACCGCGCCCTACGCCGTGATCGAGGGCGTCTTCGCTGTGCCTGCGGACTGCCCGTTCACTACCAGCGCTGACGTCGACCGCGACGGCGTTCGCGTGGGCGTCAGGAATGGGTCTGCCTATGACCTGTACCTCTCGCGCACGCTCAAGCACGCGCAGGTCGTACGCGGCAGGGACGGGATCGGGGTGTTCTTGGAGCAGAAGCTTGACGTCGCCGCCGGGATACGTCAGCCGATGGAGGACTTCGCTGCCGCCAACTACGGCATCCGGGTGCTCGAGCCGAGATTCATGGCGATCCAGCAGGCCGTGGGCACCACTCGTAGCCGCAGCGCTGAGACGATTCGCTTCCTCCGTGAGTTCGTTGAGGAGCTCAAGTCCGGGGGGTTCATCGCCGATGCGCTGCGCCGCGCCGGCCGAACCGACGCTACCGTCGCTCCGCCAGCCACTTGAGCACGGCCCCAGGGATCACCACGCCCCACGACGGGGCGCCAACTCGGATTCGGGCAGATCAGCGACTCCGTGGATAGTGGTCGAATGAAGATCATCCTGGAGACGCAGCGACTGACCCTGCGCGAGTTCACCGAGGACGACGTCGACAACCTGTTCGAGCTCAACAGCGATCCGGAGGTGATGCGCTACCTCGGCAAGCCGGTCCCGCGCGAGAAACTCCGGGACGAGGTGATCCCGTTCCATCTCGCCGTCTACCAGCGGCTCGACAGGCTGGGAACCTGGGCGGCTCAAGACAGGGCCACCGGAGAGTTCCTGGGCTGGTTCCACTTCCGGCCCGGCCTGGACGCCGACCTCACCAACATCGACCTGGGCTACCGGCTTCGCAGGTCCGAGTGGAATAAGGGCTACGCCACCGAGGGGTCTCGCGCCTTGATCGCCATGGGCTTCACCGACCTGGGCGTCGAGCGGGTGTTCGCGCACACGCTGACGGTCAACACTGGGTCCCGGCGGGTGATGGAGAAGTGCGGCCTGACACTGGTGCGCACTACTGCACCGTATGAAGGACCCGAGGTCATCGAAGGTGCCGAGCACGGTGAGGTCGAGTACGCGCTGACGAAGCCCGAATGGGCAGCGCGGGCCGTCGGCGATGACAGCAACTAAGCGCCGTCGTCTGGGTATTGCGTGTGCGGCCCGTTGAAACACCGAAGGGCCAGTAGCAGACCGCCAGTCTGCCCCGGCGTTAGGCCGCTGAGCGCCCACCAGCTGTCAAACCGCAGAGGGGCGCGGTCGGATCGAAAGCTCCGATCGCTGTCAGCCGATCGCTGTCAGCCGACCGCGGACAGCGGGATCAGCATGATGTGCTGCTCGAATCGCGAGAAGCCCGCGGCGTTGAGCGTGATCAGGCTCTCGACGCCGTGCACCCGCTTGCCGCTGCAGGGGACGTCGTCCAGAACGTTCAGCAGGCGGTCAGCGACGTTGACGTCCTCGGCGAGCAAGCTCGCCCGCGCGCGCAGCGCGCGAATATTCGCAAGCGCTGCCGCCTGCTTCAGGCCGAGGCCGTTCCTGTCCACCGGCCGCGTCGCGACCGATAGGTACTCGCGCACGATCTGCCCGCTGGCGTAGAGCGCCGTACCGCGGCTGGCCCATTCGTTCAGGATCAGCATCGCCTGCCGGTGCTCGGCCCTGCCCTGATCCGTCGCGGACAGGAACACGTTGGCGCGCGATAGCTCCGCGGCCCGCCGCACCGCTATCGACGTCGGCGGCCGCGCTGGGGCAGGCGGCCGAGTGGCTGACGAGAATACTGCCGGTTCTGTGAGGAAACGCCGCTAGAGGGTCGGCCTGCGGTCAATGGCCGGCGTATTCCTCGTCGGTGACGTGCGCTCCCCAGTCAGTCTCCGGGCGCTCGTTACCAGGGTCGGCCTCGGTGATGGACAAGTGCGTCATAAAGTCGCCGGGCGCGGCGCCGTGCCAGTGCCACTCATCTGCCGGCGTCCAGATGATGTCGCCGGAACGGATCTCGGTGACCTCGCCTCCGCGCGACTGTACGAGCCCCCGCCCCTCGGTTACGTACAGCGTCTGGCCGAGCGCGTGCGAATGCCACGCGGTCCGCGCCGACGGAGTGAAGTGAACGGCGCTGACGCGGACATGTGACGGCGGCTCAGCCCGGGCGATGCTGTCGAGCCAGACATCTCCGGTGAACCACTCAGCGGGACCCTTGGCCGATGGCTGCCTGGGCTGAAGTGCCACAGTGTCTCCATTCCACGAGGCCGCTAGCGGCGGCACCTCGCCGCGGCGCGGAAGCGGTCGGGACGGCGGGCGCTAACGGGCCTTGCTCCGGTACCGGATCATCGTAGTGCCATCATCGTCGGTGACCATGAAGGGCTTAGCTCACTAGCCGCAGCCAGCGAGGTAGCTGCTCAAGCTGAGGTCCGAGGCAAGCTAGCCAGGCACGAGCAAGACCTTGACCGCGCCAGTGCGCCGGGCATTCTTGACCGTCAGCACCGCCTCGCCCCAGCGATCGAGCGGGAACCGGTGCGTGATCACCGGCGTCAGGTCGAAGCCGGCCAGAACGAAGTCGAAGTAGTGCTCCATCGCATGCTTGGCGACGCCGCCGACCGACTCGATGCCGAAGCCATTGGAGCCGATCACGCGTAGTTCCTTGAAGTACAGCGGCGTCCACTCGAAGCGCTTCGGCGGCTCGACGCCAGAGATGATGAGCGTTCCCCCGGTGGTGAGCAGCCGCAGCGACGTCTCGACGGTCTGCGTCGAGCCGATCGTGTCGTAGACCACAGCGGGCCCGTCTTGCAGCCAGCCGCGCTTGCTCCACGGTTCCAGCGGGCGGGCGCCGACGCGCCCGGCGACTTGCCCGACGAGTTCCTCGGGATGAGAGGACAACACTGCGTGAGCGCCGAGCCTGCTCGCCAGCGCTGCCCGCGCCCCTGGCCGTGTCGCAGCCCACACCTGCGTGGCCGGGTACAGATGACGCAACAGCGCGATGGCCGCGAACGCCAGCGTGCCCGAGCCGTAGACGAGCACCGGCTGACCGTCCGGCGGCGGCGCGAGCATCACCGAGCGTAGTGAGACGCTGACCGGATCCGCGAGCACGGCCGCCTCGTCCGGCACGCCAGCAGGGATGGCGAACAGTTGCGAGATGTGCGCGGCGAAGCGCTCGGCGTGCGCCCCGGCAGCGCCGGCGCAGTTGCCGAGGTGGATCGAGGCCGGCAAGCAGCCGTCACGGAAGTTGCGGCACCAGGGGTACCGGCCATCCTGGCAGGCCTCGCACAGCGGATCGATGCCGCGCGGACCGCACGACAGCCACGGGTTGAGCACGACCCGCTCGCCGGTGTCCGCTCGGCGGCCGACCACCTCGTGGCCGAGCACGTGCGGGAACGAGACGAGCGCCGTGAGCGGGTTGTCCCTGGCGCCGTTCAGCACGATCTGCTTGACGTCCGAACCGCACAGGCCGGAGAGCATCGTTTCGACCCGAACCCAGTCCGCGGCGGGCAGCGGCAAGTCGGCGACGTCCTCGAGCCGCACCGGCGCCAGCCGCGACACGAAGGCGCGCTGCCCGAGGCGCCCGCCGATCGTCGTGACCGCCTCGCGGGCAAGGCTGTGCCGGAATACGAGTGCCTTCACATCGACCTTCCTGCGCCGGACAAACAGAAGAACCTTTCCCCCGAGGAAACGGGCAAGTGGGGGGCGAACCAGTGGCGGCATCCCGCGGTGGGACCTGGCCTGCAGCTAGCGCGTGGCGACGATACTCCCTGCCAGCCAGGCGGCACTCCGGGCCAGGCAGGCGGCACTCCGGGCCAGGCAGGCGGCCATGCACAGGACGTCAGCATCACGGCCACGAGTAGCGGTGCTCGGGCCGTCCCGCGCCGTAGCGCAGCACAAGTTTGATCCGCCCAATCCGCGCTAGGTAGGAGAGGTAGCGCTGGGCTGTCGCCCTGCTCAGCCCGGCCTGGGCCGCGACCTCGTCCGCTGACAGGTCCCCGGCAGCGCTCCGCAGTGTCTCGACAATCAAGCCCAGCGTCTCCGAGGAATGACCCTTGGGAAGATCTCGCGCCACCGTGGTGCGCAGGGTGGCGTAGATCTCGTCGACCTGGGCCTGGCTCGCCTCATCAAGCGATTCGAGCTTGTCCCGGATCGCCAGGTAAGCGAGCAGGCGTTCCTTCAGCTTGGCCGATCCGAACGGTTTCTCCAGGTAGTACAGCGATCCGCCATGCAGCGCCCCGCGGAAGCTCGCGACGTCGCGAGCCGCGGTTACCACGATCACGTCGAGGTGGCGGCTGCCTGAATCTCGCAGCCGGCGCAGTACCTCCAGTCCCGGAATGTCTGGCAGGTAAAGGTCGAGCAGCATCAGTTCAGGGCGCAGGCGGTCGACCGCCTCAAGCGCGGCCAGCCCGGAGTGAGCCTCACCGACCACCTCGAACCCCTCAACGCTTTCCACATAGGCGCGGTGAAGCGACGCGACCCGGAAGTCGTCATCGACGACGAGAACGCTGATCATGGCGAGCCGGCCATGGCGGCGGCTCCTGCGCTAGCGCATGACGCGGTGCCCCGGCCGGGCTCAGGCGAGGTCGGCACGCTCGCGGGCAGGTGTACCTCGAAGATCGCCCCGACGTCGCGCGAGACTGACACCGTGCCTCCGCGACGCCGGACAAGCTGCCGGACGAGCGCGAGACCGAGGCCCCTGCGGCCGATCCCCGAGGCGGTCTTAGTGGTGTAGCCGTCCACGAAGATCATCTCCGCACTCTCGTCCGCGACGCCGGGGCCGGAATCACTGACCCGGATGCACAGGTTTGCGTCACGGTGTGCCAGCTGCACTTCCACCCATGCCGGATCGCGGCCGACGGTCGCCTCGATTGCGTTGTCTACCAGGTTGCCGATGACTGTCAGCAGGTCGCTCGGCACGGGGACGTCCGGCGCGATCGGCGCGCTCGGAGCTAGCCGGAGCGTTACCCCGCGCTCGGCCGCGACCGCGCTCTTGGCCAGCAGGAGCGCGACGATCATGGGATGCCGGACCTCGGTGGACAGGCGCGCGGCCAGCTCGGTATCGCGGGCTGTCAGGCCCGTCGCGAACGCCATCGCTTCTGCCGTCGCTCCGAGTTCGATCAGGCCCACTATCGTGTGCATGCGATTGGAGAAGTCATGCGCTTGGGCGCGGAGCGCCTCAGTCAGGCCTAGCATCCCGTCCAGCTCGCGCAGCAGCGTCTCCGACTCCGTCCGGTCGGCAATGGTGACGACATGGCCCAGCAGGCGGTCGCTCACCACCACCGGCCTCCGGTTGAGGATGAGGACATGGTCTTCATGCACGACGACCAGATCACGCCCCTCGAGCCGGCCAAGCAGCGCATCCTGCAGCCGCCCCGTCGGGACTAGCACTGAGGCCGGCCGGAGCAGGAAGCGTGACGGCAGCCGCAGGAGGCGGATGCCCTCCTGGTTAGCGAACTGCAGCCGCCCGTCGCCGTCGAGTCCGATAACCGCGTCCCTGATCCCGTGAAAGGTCGCCTCCTGCTGCTGGATCAGGTTGGTCAGCTCGTCAAGCTCGAGCCCGAAGGTCTGCCTTCGCAGCCAGCGGGCGACCATGATCGACCCGGTGATGCCCACCGCCATCGAGATGAGCAGGCCCTCGAACACCAGCAACAAATCCCGGATGAGGTTCGCCGAGCCGCTGGGGGCTGGCAGGCCTACGACGACGGTGCTGGCCGTGCGGCCACCGGTAAGGCGGATCGCGTACCCGCCGGCGTCTGCCGCGCCGCCCCCGGCGACCCGGACCACCCCGGTCCAGCGGCCATCCGGCTGCCCGGCCGCCGCGTCCAGGGCCGATGCGCTGGACGGATGGCCGCCGACGTCGGCCAGCACGACGCCGTGCCGGTTGACAAGCGCCACGAACACCGCGCCACTGCTCTTCCTGACCTGGCGCAGTACGGTGATAAGGGCCGCATCCGGGCTTGACCGGTCAGACGGGGCCGAGCCTGTTACTGGCACCCTCCGGTCGCTGGCCGGGATGGCGGCGGCAGCCCCGGCCGTCAGCAGAGCCTGTCGCATGACTTCGCGAGATCCCGTGCCGGGATGGTGGGCTGTCCACCCGAGGCCGGCGCCGACAGCGGTGACCAGCACGGCCATCTGGATCGAGATGAGCCTCGTCGTCAGGCTCTGGCGCGCGCTCACCGGTGCGGGTCTCCCTCGGTGGTTACTACCTAAGCTCGAGGCCATCGTAGGAGCGCCGGGCCCGCTGCAATAGTTCTGAGCAGCATCAGCCCGTGAGCAATACGAGCACAAGCCACACAATGAGCTTATTGCTGGCTTCCGCGATCAAACTACTCCGCTTTCAGCGCCGGCCATACGTTGTCCGCACTGACCAGCTGACAGGAAGCGGACTGGCTGTGCGACATCGACTAGGACGTCACGCGCTGCGGGGCGCCGCCTCGCGGCGCGGCATCGGGGCATCGGGGCTATGAGCCTCTTCCTGCTGACCCTTGGATTCGGCGTGGTGACCGCCTCTGTCCTGGCGCTTGCCTCGGTTGGCCTGAGCTTGCAGTTCGGTGTCACCAACTATGTCAACTTTGCCTACGGCGCCTACCTCGCCTTCGGCATGTTCTTCACCTACACCGCCAATACCGCGCTGCACCTGCCGTTCTGGCTGGCTGCCGCCGTCGGGGTAGTGGCCACCGGCCTCGTCGCCGTGCTGATCAACATCGCCATCCTCGAGCCGTTCGTCCGCCGGGGGACAAGCGGGTTCTTTCTGCTGATCGTTACCTTCGGCCTCTCCCTCGTCCTGCTGAACGCTATTCAGGCCATCTGGGGGGTCGGCTTCGACCAGTTCCCGATTGCGGCCGGGAGCCCCATCCGGCTCGGGCCATTCAGCTTCACAGCCGCTCAGCTTGCCATTGTCGTCATCGCCGTCATGACGCTGGTCGCGATGCACCTGCTCCTCACCCGGACCGCCCTCGGCCGGGCCATGCGGGCCATGTCCGACAACCCTTCCCTCGCGCGGGCGAGCGGGATTGACACGCATCGCGTCACTTTGTGGACCTGGTTCATCAGCGGCAGCCTGGCCGGGCTCGGCGGCATCACGCTCGCGCTCAACACTGTGGAGTTCCAGGCATTTACCGGGAACACATTCTTGTTCGTGATCTTCGGCGCGGTGATTCTCGGCGGAATCGGCCAGATCTACGGCGCGATGGTCGGCGCGCTGATCATCGGGCTGGCCGTGAACCTGTCCGGCCTGGTGATCTCGTCGGCGTATGACCTGGACGTAGCTTTCGTCTTCCTGGTGCTGGCCCTATTGCTCCGCCCGCAAGGGCTCATAGCTGCTCGCGGAAAGGCATAGGGAGAACGCGGATGGGCGTCGTTATCGGATACATCGCCACCCTCGGCGTCTACTTCTGCATATATAACATCTTCGCCTTCGGCCTGAACATTCAGTTCGGTTATACCGGCATACTCGACTTCACCGTGATCACCTTCATGGCGGTCGGCGGATACCTGGCCGGCGTCGCTGCGCTGGGCCCGGAGCAGCCGGGCACCGACATCTACTACGTCCTCGGACTCTCCCTGCCGTGGCCGGTCGCGCTGCTGATCGGCGCGGCCGCCGCCGGCGCCGTCGGTTACCTGATCGGGCTGATCGCCCTCAGGCGGCTGCGCAGCGACTACCTGGCCATCGTGACCCTGGCGGCAGGCTCGATCGTCTACGGGATCGTCGGGAACGACACCAGGCTCTTCGACGGATTCGAGGGGCTCGTCGGCGTCCCGCAGCCGCTCAGCGGCGTACTCAACCTCAATCCGAATGACTACACGGTGGTGTTCCTCGCGCTGTGCGCGGTGATCATGGCCGTCTGCTGGTTCCTCGCCAACCGCCTCTACAAATCGCCGCTCGGCCGGACAATGCGGGCGATCAGAGAAGACCTCGAGGTCGCCGAGGCCTACGGCAAGAGAACGTTCCGAGTGCGGATGAGCGCCATGGTGATCGGGAGCATCTACGTCGGCATTGGCGGCGTGCTGACCATATGGTTCGTCACCTCGCTGGCCCCAGCCGGCTGGGGGACCGGCGAGACGTTCGTCGTCTGGGCGGCACTCATCGTCGGCGGCCGCGGCAACAACCTTGGCGCGGTGGTCGGATCTTTCCTCGTCGCCGTGCTCTTCAACGAGGCGACCCGCTTCCTGCCGGCGATCTCATCGCTCCCGAACCTCATTCCTGAGATCAGGAACATCTGCATCGGCGGGCTCGTGATCCTCACCCTCTGGTTCCGTCCCCAAGGTGTCGTTGCCGAACGGAAGGCGCGCTTCTTCGTCGTACCGCTTCAGCACGGCACAGTCGCCGGATCGGCTGCGGCGGAGGTGGCAGTCAGTGGCGACTGAGACTGATGACTTCGCCCCCGCCACCGCGGTAACGCCTACCGACGGACTGCTGGTAGTAGCAGGGCTCGCACGGCGTTTCGGTGGCGTTCAGGCGCTGGACGGGTGCTCGTTTGCCGTCGAGGAAGGCACGATCACCGCCCTCATCGGGCCGAACGGAGCCGGCAAGACGACGCTGGTGAACGTTGTGGCCGGCGCGATCAGGCCGGACTCGGGACGGGTGTACTTCGCCGGCCAGGACATCACCGCCCGGCCGAGCCATCAGATAGCCCTGCGCGGGCTGATCAGGACTTTCCAGCTGTCCCGCGAGTACCCGCAGCTGACGGTCCTGGAGAATCTCATGGTGTCGCCGCAGCGCCAGGTTGGCGAGCGGCTCTCGGTCGCGCTGCTGCGTCCCGGCCGGTATCGCGCGCAGGAGCGCGCTTACCTGGAACGGGCTGTGCAGATTCTGGATGACTTTGGCCTGTACGGTCAGCGCGACGAGTATGCCAAGAACCTGAGCGGCGGCCAGAAGCGCTTGCTCGAACTCGCCAGGGCCGTCATGGCAGGGCCCAGGCTGCTGATTCTCGACGAGCCCATGGCGGGCATCAACCCAGCGCTCGTGGACCGGCTGTCCGCTCACATGCTGCGGCTCCGGGCGGAGATGAGCATCACGTTCCTCATGGTCGAGCACAATCTCGACGTCGTGGAGCGCCTGTGCGACCACGTGGTCGTCATGGCGGTCGGACGCACCCTTGCAACCGGCACCATGGCAGAACTCCGTCAGAACGCCTCCGTGGTGACCGCTTACCTGACCGGAGGAGTCGCAGATGTGCGTGCTGAGAGTTGAGGGGCTCACCGCCGGCTACGGCAAGATTCCGGTGATCTCCGACGTTGCCGTGCGAGCGCGCGTAAGGCAGGTAGTAGCCATCGTCGGGCCTAACGGCGCCGGCAAGTCGACCGCCATGAAGGCGATGTTCGGCCTCATCGGCCGAGCGGCGGGCCGGGTCTTCCTGGACGAGGAGGACATCAGCAAGCTCCGTGCCTTCGAAGTGGCACGGGCCGGCCTGGCCTACGTACCGCAGGTGGACAACGTCTTCCCATCCATGACCATCGAGGAAAACCTTGAACTGGGCCGGATAGTCCGCAGCCGCGATCTGTCAGATCGGCTGGCCGAGGTCTTCGATATCTTCCCCGACCTCGCGGCAGCGAAGCGCCGCAAGGCGGGGCAGCTTAGCGGCGGCCAGCGGAACATGCTGGGCATGGCACGGGCGCTGATGTCGGACCCCAAGGCTGTCCTGCTGGATGAGCCGACGGCCGGGCTTTCGCCAGCCAACGTGGACGTCGTGTGGTCCCAGGTCCGCCGGATCGCCGAGCTCGGCACTTCGGTCGTCGTCGTCGAGCAGAACGTCGACCGAGCCATGCGAAGCGCGGACTGGGTCTACATCCTCGTCGCCGGGCGTAACCATCAGTCCGGGACACCAGCCGCGCTTGCCGGGCTCGATCTCGGCGCGATCTTCCTCGGCGCCTCGGGCGGTGGCCCTGACGCGGCGGCCGGCGCCGGAGGCGCCGAGGACGGCGCGGCGGCCGGCACTACCCCATCCGCCCGGTGATGTCGACGGCATGCCGGAGTGGCTCCGGCACACCAATTGGGCCAGCCATGAACAACAGAGGCAAGAAGGAGAGTCGATGTCCATGACCATCGCAAGGCTAGGGCGGATGAGGTGGGGTCTTGTGCTTATCGCAGCCGGATCCCTGCTGATCACCGCCTGCGGCAGCTCGGGCCCGACCACCAGCGGGTCCAAGACCGTTCCCGTCGGGATCCTGCTGCCCATGAGCGGCAAGGAAGCTTTCGTCGGCCAGTGGTTCGATCACGGTGTCGAGGCCGGCCTATATGCAGTCAACCACAGCGGCGGGGTCATGGGTGCCAAGCTGAGCGGGCAGCTGGAAGACACCGCCGGTGACCCAGTTGACGCGGTGACGGCTTTCCGGACGTTGCTGCTGCGAAACCCCGTCGCGGTCTTCGGTCCCTCGTCCCTTGAGATCGAAGGCGTCATCCGCCAGTTCGGTCCCGATCACGTGGTCGACCTCATGGAGGGCGGGACCACGCAGCTCGACTACATGAATTACCCGTATGTCTACCGGGTCTTTCCGTCGGATTCTGAGCTGTTGTCCGGCGAGGCGTACTACGCATACAAGGCCAAAGGCTGCCGGCGGGCTGCTGAGGTCTATGACTCAGGGCCGAATGCCCAGGCCGAGGTAGGCCCGGTAACGCACGCCTTCGAGCATCTTGGCGGCAAGATCGTCGCCTCAGCGACCATCGTCGCGGCCCAGAGCTCATACTTGTCCGCCGTTGCCAAGCTCTTCAACGGCACAGCACCGCAGTGCGTGTTCTTCCACATGGACCCGCAAACGGCGAGTACGTTCTTTGCCAATGTCTCCCAGCTCGGCCACATGAACCTGCCTTTCATCACTGGCGACACTGGCGCATCTATCCAGCTGGCGCAGGCTGTGGGCCTGAAGAACGCGTCGAAGTGGATGACCGGGATGGCGGCACCGCCGGCCTACGCCCAGTCCAATGCGGCATTCCTCAAGGCTTACCAGGCCGTCTGGCACACCAGCAAGCCGCTGCCGGCCTCCCCGGCCATGTACGACGCCGTGGTCATCGCGGCGCTTGCCATGACGGCGGCGCACTCGACCAAGCCCACGGTCTGGCGGCCGTTCATCACTAAGGTCACCAACCCGCCCGGCACGAAGTGCTACAGCTACCCGAGCTGCGTGGCGCTGCTCAAGAAGGGAACGAAGATTAACTACCAGGGTGCCAGCGGGAACGAGAATTTCAACAAGTACCACAACGTGTTCTCGTCCTTCGAAGTGGTGCAGTTCGACCCGAGTGGCAACCTGCACACCGTCTTCCTCGAGGCCGCGAGCGCGCTGGCAGCCCTGTACTGACAGCGTGGCAGCCAGCGACGGAAGCAGCCGCTGGCCATCGGGCTCCGGGAGCGGCTGAGCTATCTCAGCCGCTCCCGGCTTACCGGGCCCGCCAGGTGCCGGGCGACGCGTCCGGGCGACGGCGGGGTCAGGCCTTGGGGCTGATCCGGGTGCCGAGATCCGCTCCCTCGCAGATCGCGCGCATCGCCTTGTCGGCCGCGACGTCGAACACGTGCATCGTCAGGGACTGCTCGTTGGCCAGGACGAACGCGCTGGTGTCCATCACCCGCACGCCTGCCGCCAGAGCCTCGTCGTAGTTGAGCCGGTCGTACCTGACCGCGTCCGGGTTGGCCTTCGGATCGCTGTCGTAGACGCCGTCCACGCCCCGCTTGGCCACCAGCAGCGCGTCTGCCTCGAGTTCGAGCGCCCGCTGGACGGCCGGATAGTCCGTGGTCACGTACGGCTGCCCGATCCCGCCCGCGAGCAGCACGATCGAGCCGTGCTCCAGGTGCCGGACGGCTCGCAGCCGGATGAATGGCTCGGCGACGCTCTGCATCGGTACCGCGGTCATGACCCGCACGTCGATCTCGGTCCGCGCCGTCAGCGCCCCGCGGAGCATCAGGCAGTTCATGATGGTGCCGAGCATGCCGATGTTGTCAGCCTCGGCCCTGCTGATGCCCCAGCCGTCAGCCATCCGCCCGCGGAAGAAGTTGCCGCCGCCGACCACCACCGCCACCTGCACGCCGAGTTCACGCACCGACAGGACCTCGTCGGCTACCCGGGACAGGCTGGCCGGGTCCGCGCCCGACCCGGCCTGGCCGGCCAGCGCCTCGCCGCTCAGCTTGACAACGACCCGGCCGTACCGCGGCATGAGTGAGCTCCTTCCGGGCCGCCCGCGCTGGCGTCCGCCCTGCCAAGTATCGGTGATAAAGAAGACCATTAAGGCCGGGAACGGGGTACTTTCTCCCAGTCGCCTGCGTCCCTCCCGGTCGGCAGAGGTCAGCCCGGCGGCGGATCGGGTTAGCCCAGCAGCAGCAGCGGCCGGACCGTGTCCCAGCAGCGGTCCCCTGCCGCGACCAGCAGTCCGGGACCCTGGTCGGCGGGCCGGTACGCGGTGCCGTCCGGGCGCCGCGCGGTGCAGCCCGCCTCGGTCGCCAGCAGGGTGCCGGGAGCGTGATCCCACGGCAGCGTCCGCCAGAACAGCAGGAAGTCCAGTTCTCCGTCGACAAGGTCCGGATAGCTGTAACCGGCACACGACGAGCCGGCCCTGAGCTCGGCAAACATCGGTGCGGCGGCCTTGGCCCGGGCCCTGCTGGCCGGGTCAAGGAACCGCGTGTGCGCGGCCCCGCGCAGCTCAGCCGCCTGAGCCGGGGCCGGCTCACGCCGGATGCGAACCCCGTTGCGCCACGATCCCGCGCCAGACTCGGCCACGTAGACGCTGCCGTCGACGGGGCGGACGATCCAGGCGGCGACCGTCGCGCCGCGCTGGATGAGGGCGGCCATGACGGCCCACTGCGGCTGACCGGCGATGTAGTTCGCCGTCCCGTCCAGCGGATCGACGACCCACGCGGCGTCCGCCCCGTCCAGCGCGCTGAGCAGGCCGGGATGTGCGGCCGTCGCTTCTTCCCCGACAACCGGGGCGTTGACCAGCGCCCGCAGCCGCGGCGTGATCAGCTCCTCGGCCTCCTGGTCGGCGACGGTGACGACCTCGCCGGGGGACTTCTCCGACACGTCGCCCGCGGCCAGCGCGCGGAACCGGGGCACGATCGCCACCTCGGCCGCCTCGCGCAGGATGTCGGTCACCGCGTCGATCAGCACGGTCGCCACGCTAGCGCTTGCCGCGCGGCCGCTTTGGTCCGGGCCGGTCGGCCGCTTTGGTCCGGGCCGGTCGGCCGCTTTGGTCCGGGCCGGTCGGCGGGGCCGGCCCAGTCCTGGCGGCACTCGCGCGACGTGCCTGACCGGCGGGGTCGGCACTTCCAGGTCCTTGGCGTCGTCGTCCTACCGCCTCACCTGGCGCGCGTCCTGAGCGAACGGATTCGCCCCGGCGCAGCTGCCTGCAACACGTAGCCCATTTCGTCGTCGCCTTCGAAGACGGCTATGCAGCCGCGCACCGCTGCTCCCTTCATTGCCGCGCCCGCCGGCCAGCTTGTTTCAGGATGCTTGCCCGGGTCTTCGGCTTCAAGGTAGCGCCCGGCTTTCCGGCGACGGTTCTGACAGTTTGCCCGGCCTGGCTCAGCCGCGCGGGGCGAAGTAGATGATGCCGACTCCGGCGAGCACGACCACCGCGCCAGCCGCATCGAACCGGTCGGGCCGGACGCCGTCGACGCCCCAGCCCCACAGCAGCGACGCGACGACGAACACGCCGCCGTACGCGGCATAGATGCGGCCGAAGTCGTTGCTGCGCTGCAGCGTCGGGATGATCCCGTAGATCACCAGGATGATCCCGCCAAGCACGCCGAACAGGACCGGTGCTCCCTCCCGGAGCCAGCGCCAGATCAGGTAGCCGCCGCCTATCTCGGCGAGGCCGGCGGCGACGAACAATCCGATGGACCGGGCTACTGTCATGCGGCGATTGTCCCGCACGCGCGTGGCAAAGCCGCCAGGCTGACCGAGCCTGGGGCTAACTGGATTGACCGCGGCTGCTCACTCTGGCAGAGTCGCCCGGCGTGCCGATATCCCTAGCCGACAAGCCGTCCCTGCGTGGCGAGAAGGTCCTGCTGCGGCCCGTCGAGGTGGCGGATGTCGCGGCTATGCTCGAGCCTGACCCGGAGGGCGACCGGCTCACTGGCACGCACCACGAGTTCGCCGTCGGTGCGCGGGAGCGCTGGTATGCAACCAGGGCAGACTTCGACGACCGGCTCGACCTGGCCATCGTCGACCGGGCGGCAGGGAACTATGTCGGCGAGGTTGTACTCAACGAACTCGACCGCGACAACCGCTCGTGCAACTTCCGGATCATCGTGTTCTACGACCGGAACCGTGGCCGTGGCCTGGGCACCGAAGCCACCAGGCTGATGCTGGCGCATGCCTTCGAGACGGTCGGCCTGCACCGGGTCGAACTCTCGGTCTACCTGTTCAATCCGCGGGCTCGCCGGGTTTACGACAAGGTCGGCTTCGTGCACGAGGGCACTACGCGAGACGCGCTGCTGTGGGACGGCCAGTGGGTCGACGCTGACACCATGTCGATCCTGGACCGCGAATGGGCCGCGCACCGCGGGCTTCCTCAGCAGGGCGGGCGGGCGCGATGACGGCAGCACAGAATCCGGCTGCCCGCCGTCCGGCCGGGCTGGTAATCCGGCCGCTCAGCGAGGCAGCCGCCGGGCACATCGCAACCTGGCGGTACCAGGGCCAATGGCGGACTTACGACAGCCGGCCGGAGGACGGCCTGCTCAGCGCCGAGGCCGGCTACCAAGCAGTCGCCGATGCTGAGACCGACTCGCTTGTCGGCTACATCTGCACCGGCCAGGAAGCGCGGGTGCCAGGGCTCGCCGAGAAGCCGGGCTTCCTGGACGTGGGCGTCGGCATGAGGCCGGACCTGGTCGGCATCCGCGTCGGCTCGGACTTCGGCTTCGCCGTGGTGGCGCACATCGCCGCTGAGGCGGGAACCGCCGACGTCCGGATGCGCGCGGTAGTCCTTGACTGGAATGAGCGCAGTCTCCGGTTGTGCGAGCGGCTTGGTTTCCGGCGCGTCGGCACGCACGTCTGTGCACAGGACGGTAAGCAGAACACCTACGTGCTGCTGGAACGGTAACGACGAGAGCCGGGTCGGACCCCGGTCCGGCTAACCGGCCGCTGCGGCTGTGGCGGCAAGGTGGCTGGCCAGGAACGCCATTGCCCGCGGCAGCGCGTCGAGCCGGCTGGCTCTCCTGGCCAGCCCGTGCCCCTCGTCGCCGTACACAGCTAGCTCGCACTCCCGGCCGCGGCTGGTGAGGGCGGCATGAATCTGCTCGGCTTCGCTCAGCGGCACTCGGGGGTCGTTGGCCCCGTGGATGATGAACAGGGGCGCAGTGATCGCGTCGATCCTGGTCAGCGGCGACACCGAGTGCAGGAACTCGCGGTCATGCGCGAGCGTGCCGTACTCGCGTTCACGGTAAGCCCGCCGGTAGGCAGAAGTGTTCTCCAGGAACGTCACCAGCGAGGCGATGCCGACGATGTCCACTCCGGCGGCCCAGAGGTCAGGCTGGAAGGCCAGCCCGGCGAGGACCATGTACCCGCCGTAAGAGCCGCCCCACAGGGCTGCGCGGCCCTGGTCGAGGCCGACTTCCGGCAGGTAGGCGTGCACCGCGGCGAGGTCGGCTACCGAGTCGAGTCGGCGGTGCCGGTCGTCGGCCGAATACCAGCGCTTGCCGTAGCCGACAGAGCCCCGGACATTCGGCACCAGCACGGTGTGCCCGGCGGCGGCTAGCGCCTGGACGTAGACCGAGAAGTTCTGCCGAGCCTGGCTCTCCGGGCCGCCGTGTACGACGAGCACCGCTGAGCCCGCCAGGCCCGGAGCGCTCGTCGTTGGCCGGTACACCTGGCAGGGGATGAGCTCGCCGTCGGGTGCCGGGATCCGGTGCGACTCTGGCCGCGCTGCTCGTTCGCCACCGAGCCCGCTGGCAGAGTTCGTCAGCGGCCGTGCCGGACCGTCCGCTACCGGCAGCACCAGCACGTCGGACGGCATGTCGGGGCCGCTGAACGACACCGCGACCGCCGTTGAGTCTGGCGCCCAGACCGGCGCGGGCCCGGCTGCGGCGCAGCCAGCCGGCGGCAGCAGGAGATCGCGCAGGTGCGCACCGGTCGCGGCGTCATGCACGGCGAGTTCCGATGCGCCGTCGTTGTTCCGCTCGATCAGCAGCAGCCCGCCGTCCGGGGACAGCCAGCCGCTGATGTCCATGCCGTCGTCGGCGACCAGCCAGTGCCGGCTTCCGGTCGCCAGGTCGTACCGGACGACGCCGGTGAACTCGCGGTCATTGTTCGAGGTGACGTACAGCGCCGCACTGTCCGGGCTGAAGCACAGGCAGCGGTTCAGCGCTGGCGCATCCGCCGGGGTGATGTCGAGCAATTGCTCCTGGCCCGCCTCCGCGGCGAGGTCGACAAGCGCGACGTGCTCGGAGTTGGCGGTGATCGGCGAGGAGACGGTGAGCGCGAGCCAGCGGCCATCGGCGGAGAGCACGGCCTCGTCATACCGTCGGCTGCCGAACTGCAGCTGACGCTCGCCGCGGCGGGCCAGGTCGAGGATCACCGGGTCAAAGTCCACGCCGTTGCGCCGGTTGGTCAGGTAGCAGATCCGCCCGTCTTGCACGTCGGCGAGCGTGTGCATGTACCGGGGATCGTGTACCAGCGGCTCGAGCTGAGCGAGTCCGGCCGGCTGCCCGGACTCCGGCGGCAGGCGCAAGACGGAGATCTGATGCAGTTCGTCGCCGCCAGCGTCATGCGAGACCAGGACGGCGCGCTGGCCCGGCAGGTAGCGTCCCGAGCAAGGGCCAGGCAGCGCGGTGAGCGTGGTGCGGGAGCCGTCAGGCGCGACCTCGATGAGCTGCGTACTGCCGGAGTCGTCGTCGCCGGCCAGCACTCGTCCGGCTGCGTCGATGTCGAAGGCCTGGTAGAAGCGGATGTCGAGAATGGTGGCGATGTCGAGGCCCATATCGGCAGAATGCCACACAACGCGTGTCGCCGCCGAGCCCGGCTACCTCGGGCCGGGAGGCGCTTGTTGCACTCCGGGAACGTGATGCAGCCGTAAGGCAGCGTGCCGCGTCAGGCCGCGCCCTGGCGCGGTCTGCCCCGCCCGTGCAGCTTCACCCAGATCCGGGCCGCCGTGCCGGGCAGGAACGATCCGAGTACCGCGCAGGTCGCGCTGATCAGCGCGATGTTGCCGCTGCCCCCGTCGCCGATGTGATGGCCGAAAAAGGCGCCGAGCGCGGCGCAGGCCAGGACCGTGCCGATGATCCACCAGGTGAGACGCTGCCGGTACACGGTGACATCCTGGCATCCCTGGCCCGCCCGGGCCAGGCCGGCCCGCTTACCCTTGGCGAATGACTACTGACGCCCCCGCCCCCGACGCACCCGCCCCAGACGCACCCGCCCCCGACGTCGGCTCCCCGGCCGCGGCTTCCCCGGCGGCAGCATCCCTCGCCGCCGGGGGTGTCAGCCCGAGCGCGGGGCGCGCCCTGCTCGACAGCTACCCGGTGATCGACGGGCACAACGACCTGGCCTGGGCGCTGCGCGAATCCGGCTCGGCAGATCCGGCCGGGATCGACATAGCGGCGCACGTCGAGTTCACCCACACCGACTTGCCCCGCCTCTTCAAGGGTGGCGTCGGCGCACAGTTCTGGTCCGTTTACGTGCCCGCCGAACTGCAGGGCGAGGCGGCGGTGGTGACCACGATTGAGCAGATAGACCTGGTCAGGCAACTCGTGGCGCGCTATCGGGGGGCGCTCGAACTGGCGTCCACCGCAGCAGATGTGAAACGGATCATGGCCGACGGGCGCATCGCGTCCCTGCTTGGCGCCGAAGGCGGCCACTCGATCGCCAACTCGCTGGGCACCCTGCGGGCGTTCTACTCCCTCGGCGTCCGGTACATGACCCTGACTCATAACCTGAACCTGCCCTGGGCCGACTCGGCAACAGACGAGCCGGCCGCCGGCGGTCTCACCGCGTTCGGCCGGGAGGTCGTCCGCGAGATGCAGCGGCTGGGCATGCTGGTCGACCTGTCCCACGTCGCCCCGGCGACGATGAGCGACGCGCTGGACACAGCCGAGGCGCCGGTCATCTTCTCCCACTCCTCAGCCCTCGCCATCTGCGACCACCCGCGCAACGTGCCGGACGCGATCCTGGCCAGGCTGGCCGCTAACGGCGGCTTGTGCATGATCACGTTCGTGCCGGCCTTCGTGTCGCAGCGCTGCCGGGACTGGGACCTTGAGCTGGCCGCGGAGATGGAACGCCGCGGCCTTGACCACCGCGACCTCGCCAGCCGCCAGGAGGTCAGGCGCAGCTGGGCTGCTGAGCATCCGCCGCCCCGCGCCACGCTTGCCGACGTGGTAGCTCACGCCGAGCACGTGCGCCAGGTCGCCGGGATCGACCACATCGGCGTCGGCGGCGACTATGACGGTGTCGGCGCGCTGCCAGCTGGCCTGGAGGATGTGTCCTGCTATCCGGCGCTCATCGACGCGCTGCTCGACCGGGGCTGGTCGGAGCTGGACTGCTCGAAACTGACGTGCGGCAACCTGCTGCGAGTCATGCAGGACGCGGAGTCGGCCGCCGTTGCGCTTCAAGCAGCACGGCTGCCGTCCGCGGCGCGGATCGAGGACCTCGACGGCTGAGGTAGCCCGGCTGGGTCAGCTCCACTTCGTGTGGGGCTGACGCTGATGGACCCCGTCAACGTACACGTCGGCCTTCTCGTCGTAGAAGGCTGCCAGCCCGGCAATCTTCTGGCTCTCCGGCAGTGGCGTGCGGTACATCCAGACGATGTCCTCGTGCAGGTGCGTGCCGGTATCGACCGACCAGTAACTGGCCATGCCCTTGTAAGGGCAGTGGGTCTGGGTGTCCGATGGCCTGAGCAGGTCGGTCCTGATGTCGGTGAGCGGCAGGTAGTAGCGCGGCGGCAATCCTGTCTCGAACAGGATGCGCGGGCTGGTCGAGTCGGCCACCGTGACGCCGTCGACCTCCACCCGGATGTGCCGTGAACTGGCCAGGATGTCCACCCTGGTGTGCGGGTCGCGAGCATGCGTATAGACCGGCTCGTCCTCCTCCAGCCATTCGCTCATCGCCTCCCACTCGAACCGCACGGCATCGTGCAGCTGGCGTGCCGGGCTGGCCGCGTACCGGCGAGCGGCACCGACAGCCGCCGCACCGCTCGGCACCCTGACGGTCAGGACCTCCGCCTCGCCGAGCACCTTGTGGGCATCCGAACCGCAGGGGACCAACTCCGCCCTGACGTCGCCGGCTGGCACGTAGTACGTCGGATAGTAAGGCACCTCCCAGACCAGCAGCGGGCTCGTAGTGTCAGCTACCAGTTCCCCGGCCAGCAGGATTCGCAGCCGCTTGCGACCGTGCTCCACCCTGATATCGTTCGCTGCGGTCATCGCTCGCCTCCTTCGATACCGCGCCGTCCACCGCAACAGCACCAGACGGCCATGCGGATGTTCCCGGTAACCGACTCCGGGTAGCGTCGTGACTATGCGACTTGGCGTCCTGGACGTGGGATCGAACACCGTTCACTTGCTGGTCGTCGATGCGCATCAAGGCGGCCGGCCACTGCCGGCGTTCTCGCATAAGGCCGAGATCCGCCTCGGCGAGAACATGGATGCGGCCGGCCGCCTCAGTGACGACTGCGCCCGGCAGCTGCGCGATTTCGCCGGGGAAGCGCTGCAGATCGCCGAGGACAAAGGCGTGCACAAGGTGCTGGCGTTCGCCACGTCTGCCGTCAGGGATGCGGCCAACGGGGACGAGTTGCTGGCCCAGATCGAGGCGGCAACCGGCGTGGGCATCAAGGTGCTGCCGGGGTCGGACGAGGCCCGGCTTACCTTCCTTGCGGCGCGCCGCTGGTTCGGCTGGTCTGCCGGGCGGCTGCTCATGCTGGACATCGGCGGCGGGTCGCTCGAGATCGCCTCCGGCCACGATGAGGAGCCCGACACCGCCGTCTCGCTGCCGCTGGGGGCAGGCCGGCTGACCAGGGACTGGCTGCCGGACGATCCGCCGTCGGCCGAGGACCTGCGGAAGTTGCGCAAGTACGTGCGCGCCGAGATCGCCACCATGGCAGGGGCGCTGCTGCGGGACGGCCCGCCGAACCACGCGGTCGCGACATCCAAAACGTTCCGCCAGCTCGCCAGGGCTGCCGGGGCGGCACCGTCCAGCGAGGGCCTGTACATCAAGCGCGCGCTCAAGCACACCGACGTCACCGCGCTCGCCGAGCGGCTCCCGCAACTGACGGTGGCCGAGCGGGCGGAGCTGCCGGGCGTGTCCGCGGGCCGGGCGCATCAGCTCGCCGCGGGTGCAGTCGTCGCCGACGCGGCGATGGACCTGCTGAACCTGCCGGTCCTGGAACTCTGCCCGTGGGCGCTGCGCGAGGGCGTCATCCTGCGCCAGCTCGACCTACTGCCCGACTAGCCGGCTGCGCGACTGGCCGGCAGCGCGACTGGCCGGCAGCGCGCCTAGCCGCCGATGATCGTGATGCCGCTCGCGGTGTCGTCATCACCGTCGGCCGCCGGTGCCAGCTGCTGGCTGCTCCCGTGCGCAGGGGCGACGCGGCCGGCTGCGCTCGGGCTGCCGCCCAGGTCCGCGGAACCCTGACTGACGGGCGGCTGGGCGGCTGCCGGGTGACCGGGCCCGACCGGGCCGGGCATGACCTGACCGGATGCCGCGCGAGCCGCGGCACCCTGACCGGGCGCGATCGGAGCAGGACGCTGCGCTGTCGACAGACCCGGCCGCCCGTCCTGGTGGCCATTGCCGCCCACATGCCTGCCTTCCGGCTGGCCGGCCGGCCGGCCGTTACCAGCGGGGGCGCTGGCCCGGTTAGCGGGCTGGGATTCGCCGCTGGCAGTGCCGGCCACGATCCTCGCCACCTCGTCTTCCAGCGAGCCGCGGTCGGTCTCGCCGGCGACCAGGGAAGTGACAACGTCCCGGATCTCGGTCAGCCGCCGGAGAGCCTCGGTGTGCCGCGACATCAGCAAGTTCAGCCGCCGCTCGGCGCCGTCGTGAATGGCGGTTGCGCGCGCAGTCGCCTCGTCGAGTTGCTGCTTGGCCTGGCTCTTGGCGGTCGCGAGCGCCGTCTCGGCCTGCTTGGTGGCATCCGCGATCACCTGCTGCGCTTCGGCGTTAGCGCCGTTGCGGGTGCTCTCGGCCTCGGCCTTCGCGGTTGCCACCGTGCTGTCGGCCTGCTCTTGCGCCGCGCTGAGCATGCGCTCCGCCTGCTCCTGTGCCTCGGCCCGGTTCTTGTCGGTCTCGGCCTTGGCGTCGGCGCGCAGTTTGTCGGTCTCGGCCCTGGCGTCGGAGCGCAGCCTGGCGATCTCGTCGTCGGCCTTGGCGCGCTGCGACTTAGCCTCGTCGTCGGCGAGTTTCAGGATCTGGCCGATCCGCTCGCTGATCTCCTCGTGCGGTGGCCTGCCGTTGGACCTGGCCGCGGACAGTTCGAGCTTCAGCCGCTCCAGATCATCGAGCGCACGCGAAAGCCGGTCCTCCAGGTCGCGTCGTCCGTCTTCCTGGCCGCGCAGTTCCAGCCGCAGAGCAGCGACGGCCTCGTCGACCTGCAGGCGGTTATAGCCGCGCCGTTCGAGCCCGAACTGGCCCTCGTAGCCGAGGTCGGAAAGGTGGCTCTGCTCGCTCATTGCCTCACCCATCAGGTATTCGGCGCAGTCGTGCCGGACCGGGAGTGCGGAGCGCGCGGCGGTCACGGGGGGACTGCGGTAACTGCGCTGTGCCACGCTCGCCGGGTCAGTCGCAGGCGAATGCGACTCGGCGAGCACGACCAATCGGGACGTAGGGCTCGACTCTGTCGCTACCGCGCTGGGATCGCAACCGAAACGCAGTTTTGTGGCCATTTATCGCGTTTGACGTGCGCAATGATGACGATACCGCCAGCAGCGGGCGCGCGCGGCCGGCCGCTATCCTGCCGACAGCAGGGCGGCCTGCACAGCGGCTCCGGGTGCCGCTGCCGGTTGCTAGCGACAGGAGCCAGTGCCAGTGCAGCCAGAGAACTTGATCGGGTCGCTGGGCGACGACCGTCCTGTCATCCATCCGGAGGCCTGGGTCGCACCGGGCGCGGTCATCGTCGGGAACGTCACGCTCGGCCGGGCGTCGTCGGTCTGGTACGGCTCGGTGCTGCGGGCGGATGACGAGGCGATCGTGGTGGGTGCGGAGGTCAACATCCAGGATCTGTGCTGCCTGCATGTGGATCCCGGCGAGCCCGTCACACTGGAAGACCGCGTCAGCCTGGGGCACCGGGCCACGGTGCACGGCGCGTATGTCGAGGCCGGCGCGCTGATCGGGGTGGGCGCGATCGTCCTCGGCGGAGCGCGCGTCGGGGCCGGCACGCTGGTCGCGGCTGGCGCCGTGGTACCGCCCGGCACCGCCCTGCCGGCCGGCGTGCTGGCGGCCGGCGTACCATGCCGCATCCTGCGGGAATTGACCGACGCGGATCGCCAGATATTCGCCGATACGGCCGAACGCTACGTACGGCGAGCGGCCCGGCACCGCACGGTCCGGTGGGCCTCGCCGGCCTAGGCCGGAGCGGCCTGCCGGGCACGGCGAGGCCCGCCGGCGGGGATCATGCCGGGCGGCCTGGCGCGGCAAAGGCGACGAGGGTGGTCCGGGAAATGGTCCGGATGGGTCATGCGCTCCGGCGGTGCCGTCGCTAGCCTGTAGGACAGAGGGAAGTAACGAGCCTATCCGGAACTCATCGGGCTATCGGGAGGTGGGCGCATGAGCAGTGACATCGACCTTCGCGTCCCTGACCTGGTCGCGCTCGAGGAGATCGAGCTCTACGCCGAGGTGCTCAGCGCGGTCGCGATCGCGGACCGGCCGCTGACCACCGACGAACTCGACGAAGTGCTCGGGCTGCGCCGCCGGGCGGGCGCCGACCGCTGCTGAGGTGCTCCGGCGGGCGAGTTCATAGCCAGGCCGCCGCATCGAAGCGCTGACGGCGCCTACCGCGATACCACCGTCAGCAATCCGGCGATGAAGGAGTGTCGCCTGGCTGGGCGTGCCTTGCGAACATCACGTCGGTGTCCCAGTGGGTGAAGCCTAGGGACGCATAAAGCGCGATTGCTGCCGCATTGTTCTCGTCGACGTACAACATGACTTGGGTCAGCCCCCGATTGTGCAGGTAGCGCAGGCCGATCAGGGTGAGCGCCCGGCCCAGGCCGGTCCCGCGCGCGACCGGATCGACGCCGACGACATAAACCTCGCCGATGGCCTCATGCCCGTGCCCGGCTGCGCTCGCGCTGGCAGCGCTGGAGCCGTTAGGCCGCAGGAGACCGGCACCGCCGGATGCCGCCTGCGGGAAAGCCCCGTTCCCGCCGTGGATCTTCGTCCAGTGGAAGCCGATCAGCTCGCCGTCGCGCTCGGCCAGGAAGAACCCGCCCGGGTCGAACCATGGCTCCCGCTCCCGCATATCCAGGTCAGCCCTGGTCCACGCACCCTGCTCCGGATGCCCCGCGAAGGCCCGGTGGTTCAGCCGGACCCAGGCGTCCTCGTCCCGGCCCGGCGTGAAGGTGCGCACGGTCATTCCGTCGGCGAGCTGAGGCCGGCCGATCCTGGTCTGCAATGACCTGCGCATCTGCCAGAGGGCGCGGGAGCGGCTGAAGCCGGCGGCCGCGGCCAGCCGCGCTGCGGCCGGCAAGTCACCATGGGCCCACAACCGGAGCCCGGCGCTGCCGGCCTGCGCGGCCAGGGCACGGATGAGCATGAGCCCGAGCCCGCGCCGCCGCATGGCCGGGTGAATCGCCATCTCGCCGGCCGGTCCCTCGACAGGGTCGGTGGGGTCCAGGTGGGCGTAGCCGGCCAGCTGGCCGTCATGCCAGAGCAGCATGTTCCTGGAACGAGGGTCCCCGCCGTAGCGCAAGTGCAGCATGACGTGCTCGGACAGCGGGCTGACGCCGTCCTCTTCGGCGGCCTGCCGGACCAGGTCCAGCGCCGCCGCCGCCTGGTCGGCCGGCAGCGGGCCGCTGACCTGGATCTCGTCGCCCGCCGGGCTATCTGTCGGCATGCGCTGCGGCTGGCTGCGGGAGGGCAGGCCCGGCCGCGGCGGCCTCGCCGTCCTCGATGAAATCCGGTGCTAGCTCGCCCGGGCTACTGGCCGGCCCCTTGACCGGCACGAACCGGTAGCCGACGTTGCGCACCGTGCCGATCAGCGCCTCGTTCTCCGCGCCGAGCTTGGCGCGCAGCCGCCGCACATGCACGTCGACGGTGCGGGTGCCGCCGAAGTAGTCGTACCCCCAGACCTCCTGGAGCAGCTGTGCCCTGGTGAACACCCGGCCCGGAGACTGGGCCAGGAACTTCAGCAACTCGAATTCCTTGAACGTCAGGTCAAGCGACCGGCCATGGATCCGGGCTGAGTAGGTGGACTCGTTCACCACCAGGCCGCCGGAGCAGATCTCGTCCGGCAATTGCGCCGCCGACTGGGTCCGCCGGCCGATCGCCAGCCGCAGCCTGGCCTCGACCTCGGCCGGGCCAGCGGTGTGCAGCAGCAGGTCATCCGCGCCCCAGTCGGCCGATACCGCGGCCCAGCCGCCGTCGGTGACGATCGCGATGACCGGGATCGGATTCGCTGACGACCGCAGCGCCAGCAGCACCCTCTTGGCGAGCATCAGGTCGCGGCGGGCGTCCACCAGGATGGCATCGGGCGCCGGGCTAGTGGCCGCCTGCCCGGCCGTGACCGGGCCGACGCGTACCGTGTGCGCCAGCAAGCCGAGCGAGGGCAGGATGTCGGCGGGCGGCTCCCGCCCATCGGTCAGCAGCAGGACGTTGCTCAAGCTGGCGCCACCTCCGGACTCCGGCGCCAGGCGCCGGCCTCAGAACCTCACCGCGTCGCGCGTCTACACCCAGGTCGTCGTCGTCCGGTGCCGCTATGAGCGAGGATAGCTGACATGGCCATCGTCACCATGCGCTACTGGGCAGCGGCCAAGGACGCGGCCGGCGTTGCCGAGCATCAACTGGCTGCGGACACGCTGGCAGCGGCCCTGATTGCGGCACCCGAGATAGACGGCGGAGCCCAGCTCAAGGCCGTCCTGGACCGGTCCTCGTTCCTGATCGACGGGCAACCGGTCGGCCGCCGGGCCGCTGACTCGGTCGTGCTGGGCGACGGCAACGTGATCGAGGTGCTCCCCCCGTTCGCCGGCGGCTGATCGCCGTGCCCGCGGCGCCGATCCGGCCAGGACGGGACGACGGGCGCGAAACTGACCTGAACCGCCAGGTCGCCCGCTACGTAGTAAGGGATATGGCGGGCCCCGGAAACGCGGGCGCCAGGAACTCCCGGCGGACGCCGTCCGACGAGGACCTGGTCCGCGCGCTCTATGCAGAGCACGCGGCGCCGCTGTTGCGGTATGCCGTCCACTTGATGAACGGTGATCACCAGCGCGCAGAGGACATCGTGCAAGAGACTCTGCTGCGAGCCTGGCAGCATCCGGAAGCGATCGCGGGACGGCCGGCCAGGCCGTGGCTCTTCGCAGTGGCGCGCAACCTCGCGATCGACTCCTACCGGTCTCGCAAGGTGCGGCCGCCCGAGGTCGGCGAGGCAGCCCTGGAAGTGCTGCCAGCGCCCGACGATGCGGACCGCGCACTTGAGTCCTGGGCGGTTGCCGATGCACTTGCTGCCCTGCGGCCCGAGCACCGGCGGGTCCTGCTGGAAACCTATTACGGCGGTAAATCGGTCGCCGAAGCGGCGGCCACGCTCGGCGTGCCGTCCGGGACGGTCAAGTCCCGGACCTTCTACGCGCTCCGGGCGCTTCGCCTGGCGCTGGAGGAGAGGGGGCTGGCGCCATGATGACCTCTGGCTTCAGCGGTCCCGTATGCCGTGAGATCCGGCAGTCGCTCGGCGTGTACGTGGTCGGGGCTATCGATCCGGCCGAGCGCGCCCTACTCGACGAGCACCTCGCCGAGTGCCAGTCGTGCCGCGACGAGCTTGCCGGGCTGGCCGGCTTGCCGGCCATGCTGAGCCGGGTGCCGGTCGCCGACGTGGAGCGGCTCAGCCGGCCGGTACGCGCGGCCGACACGGCGCGGCCGCCCGATGAGCTGCTCAACTCCCTGCTCAGGAAGGTGACGGCGAAACGCAAGAGCCGGATGTGGCGAGGTGCCGCGGCGGTGGCCGCGGCGGCAGTGGTAGCGGCAGCCGGAGCCGCTGCCGTGTCGCAGCTGACCAAGCCGGCCACCGGCGGCACGGAGGTAGCGCAGCAGGAGTGGGCCACGGCCTCGGGCAGGCACATCTCAGCGGTCGTCGAATACGCGCCAGTCGACTGGGGCACGGCGATGCGAGTCCAGGTCATTGGCATCAAGCCGGGCACCGTCTGCCAGTTCTGGGTGGTAGGCAAGAACGGGACCTCGCAGTACGCCGGAACGTGGACAGTGATCGCCAGCTACGGGCGCGGCTACGGCCAGCGGGCCTGGTATCCGGCGTCATCGGTGGTCTCGGCTACCTCGGTCCGCGGCTTCCAGCTCACCTCCGGCGGCAAGGTGCTGCTGGATATCCCGACGTCCTAGGGCGGGAATGCGCGCGCCTCACCGAGCGCTGACAGGGCCATGAGCCGGACCGGTGCCACGTGCTGCCGCGCCCGCCGTCGCGCGGGCGCGGATCGGCAGCGGCAGGCACAGCGGTGCGGCCTGGCCGTGACAGGAGCATCCCGCCCGCATACCATCGGCTCTGTGCTTGCACCGACGTCCGGCAGGAGCGGGGTAGCTAGCTCCCAGACCATGCTGACGAAGCGCCGCGCGGTTGACTTCTGCCGTGTCGCGACGGCCATCTGTCCGGCCTGACGTCGTTCAGCGGCGCGCCCGGCCAGCCCGCATGTCCGCCGGCCGGCCCGGCTGAGCCGCAATCCGCGCAAGCGCCCGCCGCTACCGCACCCCCGCACCCGCCCGCCGTGCACCTGACCGGCATGGCCCGCATGGCCGGCTATCCGCGCCATCGCCATGGGGCCGGGCAATTGCCAGCACGTCCGCTACGAGCACAGCACTCACGGACGACAACAGCCATCGTCAGCAGGCCGTCGGCTTGCTGCACAGCCAGCCCGGCTCAGCGCGAGCCCGGGCTAACGCAAGGAGAGGATTCTGAGCATGAGCCGTTCCGACGTCTTGGTGGACGCCGACTGGGTTGAGGCGCACTCCGGCGATCCCGGTGTCGTCCTGGTCGAGGTTGACGAGGACACCAGCGCTTACGACAAGGGCCACATCCGCGGAGCCGTGAAGATCGACTGGAAGAAGGACCTGCAAGATCCGGTCCGGCGGGACTTCGTGGACCGGCCCGGATTCGAGGCGCTGCTGTCGCAGCGCGGCATCGCTAACGACGACACGGTGATCCTGTACGGCGGCAACAACAACTGGTTCGCGGCCTACGCGTACTGGTACTTCAAGCTGTACGGCCACGAGGACGTCAAGCTGCTGGATGGCGGCCGGAAGAAGTGGGAGCTGGACTCGCGCGACCTGGTCACCGAGGTTCCGCAGCGGGCTGCCACCAGCTACCTTGCCCGCGAGCAGGACTCCTCGATCCGCGCCTTCAGGGACGAGGTGGTGGCCGCGATCGGCAGCAAGAACCTGATCGACGTGCGGTCTCCTGACGAGTTCACCGGCCGCCTGCTGGCTCCCGCGCACCTGCCGCAGGAGCAGGCGCAGCGTGCCGGGCACGTGCCCACAGCGAAGAACGTGCCATGGTCGAAGGCGGCGCAGGACGATGGCACCTTCAAGTCCGACGACGCGCTGCGGGCGCTGTACGGTGGGGCCGGGGTGGACTTCGGCACCGACACCATCGCTTACTGCCGGATCGGTGAGCGGTCCGCGCATACCTGGTTCGTCATGCACGAGCTACTCGGCCAGCCGAACGTCAAGAACTACGACGGCTCGTGGACCGAGTACGGGTCACTGGTCGGCGTCCCGATCGAGCTCGGGGACGGCTCATGAGCGCCGCCGATCGAAGCGACCGGGGTGACCGGACGGCCGCGGGCTGTGGCGCGCCGGCCGGCGGCGCACCGGTGACGGATGCTGGCAACCAGGCGATCGTGCAGGGCAAGGTGATCAGGGACGGCGCGCCGGTGGCAGTCGGATACGCCCGGCTGCTGAACGCTGGCGGCGACTTCGTCGCCGAGGTGCCGCTCGGCGAAGACGGCGGGTTCCGGTTTTTCGCGGCGCCCGGCGACTGGACCCTGCGAGTGCTCGCTCCCGGCGGGATCACCGCTGACCTGGGCGTGACAGCGGCAACCGGGGAGATCAGGGAACTTGAGGTGGCGGTGTAGCAGCCGCGCCGACGGCGGAACTGCCGGGGCAGTGCGATCGGGGGATGGATCCCGGCGCACTGCCCCGGCTTGTTTTCCTACCTGACATCAGGATATCCGTTAGCCGGTTACCTCTCGTTCAACTACCGTTCATGTCAGCCGCCTACAAAGGGACTCGTCAGCCGCGATATCGCCGGCTGGCGGTCACCGAACGTCAGGGGCGAGGCGGCAGCATGTCAACTCAGGCCGATCCGGCTCAGCCGGCCGAGGCGGCGGGCCCGGTCGGCGGCCGTGCCGATCAGGCCGTGGTCACGGCTCCGCACGCGGCGACGGACGGGCAAGTGGCGCTGACCGCTACCGGCCTGACTCTCGGCTTCGGCACGCGGACGATCCTGTCCGACGTCTGCGTGGACGTCCGCCGGGGTGCGGTGACCGCTCTGATCGGGCCGACGGGCTCTGGCAAGACGACGCTGCTGCGGACGTTCAACCGGATGAACGACAAGGTCGGCGGATACCACCGGAAGGGCGATGTCCTGCTCGACGGCCGCAGCATCTGGCATCCGGGCGTCGAGGTGATGGAACTGCGCCGCCGGATCGGGATGCTGTTCCAGCGGCCGAACCCGTTTCCCATGTCGATCATGGACAACGTCGCAGCCGGCGCGCGAGCGCACCGGCTGGTCAGCAAGGCCGGCATGAAAGACGTGGCCGAGCGGTACCTGACGGCGGTGGGCCTGTGGGGGGCGGTCAAGGACCGGCTCAAGGATTCCCCGTTCCGGCTGTCCGGCGGTCAGCAGCAGTTGCTCTGCCTGGCCAGGGCCCTGGCCGTCAAGCCAGAAGTCCTGCTGCTGGATGAGCCGACATCGTCCCTGGACCCGGGTGCCACCCAGGCGATCGAGGAACTCGTCAGGACGCTCGCGCCGGACATCACGGTGATCATCGTTACCCATAACCTCGCGCAAGCGCTGCGGGTAGCCGATCGCACCATCTTCCTCAACCAGGGACGGATGGTCGAGAACGGCGAGACCAGGCAGCTGTTCGAGCACCCGGCCGAAGAGGAGACCGCGCAGTACGTCGCGGGACGCTTCGGCTGACAAAGACCACCCGTGCGAGGGGACGGCATTCCCCCCGCACGGGCGCAGGGCCGCGCAAGCGCGGACCACAGTTGCACGCATCCGCGTGCGAGTCGTGTAGCGCACGCGTAAGCGTGCAGGGATAAAGGAGTATTCCCAGGTGGCGAGAAAGATCCGTTCGGCATTTACAGCGGCCGCCTTGATTCCGCTCTCCGTCTTGGCGGCGGCCTGTGGCAATTCCAGCTCTCCGTCGTCGTCCGGGTCGTCCAAGCCCGCGGCGAGCTCGGCAAAAATGGTCGGCGCGGCACTGCCGTCAGCGCCTAACAAGGCCAGCGCGTCGCTGACCGAGACTGGCAGCACCCTGCTGTTCCCGCTGATCAGCGCGTGGGCATCCGACTACCAGAAGGCCTATCCGCAGGTCACGATCACGACCGGCGGCACCGGCTCGGGTACCGGCATCGCCGACGCCAGCACTGGCACCGTGGATATCGGCGCCTCGGACGCCTACCTGAGCTCCTCGGAAAAGGCTTCCAACCCGACGCTGCTGAACATCCCGCTAGCGATCTCCGCCCAGCAGGTCAACTACAACCTGCCAGGCGTCAAGAGCGGGCTCAAGCTTGACGGGACGATCCTGGCCGGGATCTACAGCGGGAAGATCACCAAGTGGAACAACCCGGCGATCACGGCGCTCAACCCGGGCGTCTCGCTGCCGGCCCTGACGATTGTGCCGCTGCGCCGCGTGGACAGTTCCGGTGACACGTTCCTGTTCACCAGTTACATGAACGCGCAGGACCCGAGCGTGTGGACCTCGTCCAACGTGGGCACGACGGTGAGCTGGCCGAGCGTGAGCGGTGAGCTGGCCGAGCAGGGCAACGGCGGCATGGTGACCGGCTGCGGCGCGACCAAGGGCTGCATCGCCTACATCGGCATCAGCTACCTGTCCAAGACCCAGGCCGCCGGACTCGGCCAGGCGGTACTCAAGAACGCCGCCGGCACCTTCGTGTCCCCGACGTCCGCGACCATCGCGGCCGCCGCTTCGGGGATGACCAGCAAGACCCCGGCCAACGAGACCCTGTCCATGATCAACTCGCCGGGTGCCGATTCCTACCCGATCATCAACTACGAGTACGCGATCGTGAACACCAAGCAGGCCAGCGGTGTCACGGCCGAGGACATCCGGGCGTTCCTGAACTGGGCGCTGGGGACTGGCCAGAGCGCGTCGACCTACCTGGACGCGGTGAACTTCCAGCCGCTGCCAGCCGCAATCGTCACGCTGTCGCAGGCGCAGATAGCGGAGATCGGCGCCTGACGAATGTCGTTCTCGACGCAAGTCGCTGGCGCGGCCGGGGAGACGGGCAGCAGCCCGTCTCCCCGGCGGCTAGCCGCGAGAGCCCGGGCGGCACTGCGCCGCGCCGAAGTCTTCCGCTGGCTAGGCGGCGCTAGCGCCCTCATCCCGGTGCTTGCCCTTGGCTTCATCCTGGTCGTGCTGCTGGTCGAGGCATTTCCCGCGATCCGGATCAACGGCCTGCACTTCTTCTACAAGAGCGTGTGGAACGAGGGCGCCTCCTATAACGCCCAGATCGTCCGCACCGGGGGCGTCGAGCATCTATCAGGGGCTTACTACGGCGCGCTGCCTGAGATCGCCGGGACGCTGCTGACCTCGCTCATCGCGCTGATAATCGCCGTGCCGGTGTCGATCGGCGCGGCACTGGTCATCGTGGAACGGCTGCCCAGGCGGGTGGCCTCGGTCATCGGGGTCTTCCTGGAGTTGCTGGCCGGCATCCCGAGCGTCATCGTCGGCCTGTGGGGCGCGCTGACCTTCGGGCCGTTCATCGCTCACCACATCACGCCGGTGATCGCGCGCAACATGCCGGACGTGCCGGTGCTGAGTTACTTCCGGGGCGCGCCGGGAAACGGTGAGGGACTGCTCACCTCTGGCCTCGTCCTCTCGATCATGATCATTCCGATCGTCGCGTCCACCACACGGGACCTGGTCCGGCAGGTGCCCATCCTGCCCCGCGAGGGCGCGATCGCGCTCGGCATGTCCGACGCGCAGTGCGCCCGCCGCGTCACGCTCCCGTGGGTCGGCGCGGGCATCGTGGGCGCGGTGGTGCTCGGCCTCGGCAGGGCGCTCGGCGAGACCATGGCGGTGGCAATGACGTGCGGTGTGCAGCTCACGGCGGTGCCCGGCAACATTTACACCACGATGACCACGATCGCCGCCACTATCTTCCAGTACCTTGACACCGCCTTCCTTGACGGCACCGGGTTCGCGGTCCGCACGGTGGCCGAACTGGCCCTGGTGCTGATGGTCATCACCCTGGCTGTCAACATCGCCGCGCGCTGGCTGGTGCGCAAGGTGTCCGGCACGGCCCTCCCGGTGGGTCGCGGTGTCTGAGCGCACGGGGAGTCCGGCCACCGGCGCGCGGCGAGGCTCCGCCGGGCAGCCAGCCGCCACGCCAGCAGGCGACGGCATGTGGCCGCGAGTGTCGCGCCGCAGGAAAGCCGGCAACCTGGTGTTCTGGCTGTTGTGCGCGCTGGCGCTGGCGCTGGTGATCGCCCCGACGCTCTGGCTGGCCATCAGCATCATCGTCAAGGCTGTTGGCCACTGGCAATGGAACGTCCTCGTCACGCGCACCGACCAGCTCAACGGCGGGCTGCTGCAGCCGCTGCTCGGCACGATCGCGATCACGTTCGGCGGGGTCCTTATCGCGGGCATCGTGAGCATACTCACCGGGGTGTACCTCAGCGAGTACGCGAAGGGGCCGGTCCGGTCGGTGCTGCGCGGCGGCTACGAGGTGCTGGCCGGCATTCCGTCGATCGTGCTGGGCCTGGTTGGCTACGTGGCCCTGGTGGTCGGCCTGCACTGGGGTTACGGCCTGCTGCCGGCCGTACTGGTGCTGTCGGTGCTGGCGATCCCGTACATCGCGAAGGCGACGGAGATATCGCTGGCGCAGGTGCCGACCAGTTACCGGGAAGGCGCTGAGGCGCTCGGCCTGCCGCCATCATGGACGATGCGCAGGATCGTGCTGAAGTCGGCCGTTCCCGGCATCATCACCGGCCTGCTGATCGCGATCGCGATCACCGTCGGTGAGACGGCGCCGCTGGCTTACACCGCGAACTTCTCCGACTCCAACCCGTCGCTGCAGCTCACTCATCAGGCAGTGCCGTTCCTGCCGTACGTGGTCTACTACTTCTCCTTCCTGGTGGAGCCGGTCGACCACGCCAATGTCCTGTCCGCGGACGCGGCGCTGATCCTGCTGTTCTTCGTCCTGGCGCTGATCCTGCTAGGCCGTGTCGTCGCTGCCATCGCCCGGCGTAACTCGGAGTGATGCGCCATGGGCACGCCGTACGTCAGCTGGCGAGCGGCTGCTGACGATGCCGAAAGCCCTCAAGCGCGGCTGCCTGACCGCAGGCCAGGCGCTGCCCGCCGGCTTAACCGGGAACGGGGTTCGCGCGAGTCGGGCCAGCCTGCCGGGCCAGCGGTCGCGGGGCCAGCCGTGAGCGTGCTGGCGGACCGGATGGCGGCTTCGCTCCTGCACCACGAGCCAGGCTGGCGGCTGCCGCGGCATTCGGCGCTGGCCCGGCGCTACAACGTCACCGCGGCCGAGATCGATTCGGCGGTCGACGAACTGGTGCGCAGGCACATGCTGCGACGGCTCGCCGATGGCCAGGTTTACCGCGCCAGCCCGGCAGAGTACGTGATCGGCCTGGAGGGCGTGCCGGGCCTGGCGTCTTACGTGGACGCGATGGGCGGGGAGTTCTCGTGCAGCAGCCGTCAGGTGACGTGGCGCGTTCCGCCGGAGGGCATTGGCTGGGCGCTGCGGCTCACGTCAGGCCAGCAGGTGTGCATGGCCAGGTTCCTGTGGACCGCGGGCGGCGAGCCCTGCGCCATGTGCATCTCCTACGTTCCGGACGACATCGCGGCCAGCCCGGACGGCGCCGCGCCGGCCGGACTGCCGCCGGTGCTTGACCTGCTCCAGCTGACCGGCGTCGCAGACGGAACGGGCGCCCGCAGCGGCGATCAGGACAGGCAGCCGGTCGCGGGCACCCCCGCGGCGCTGCACATAGAACTGCAGGCCCCGCCGCCCTCGGTGGCCCGCAGTCTCCGGCTCACTACCGGGCAGCCCGCCGTCATGGTGACGGTCCGGTTCGACGAGCCGGGTACCGGCCGGCCAGTGGCGCTGACGATCGCGGTGCTGCGCCCGGACATGTTCCGGATAGTCGTGCAGACGCCGCGCTCGCCGCTGCCCGGCGAAACCAGCGGCAATTTGTCAGCTTCCTGGACGCGCGCGGCGGCGGACTGGGACGCTTGACCAGTTATGCGCATGACGGCGGCCGAAGTTGCGGAGCGCAGGCCGCATCCCTCCGGTCCTGACCACCCCGCTGTGCTGTCCGGTCGCCTCCGCCGCGGTGAGTTAGCCGCCGGGCTGGCCGCGGTCGCGGTGGCCGCTCAGCTTGCGCTGGCACCCGCCGCGTTGCTGATCGCAACATTGCTTGTGGTGGCCGGCCGGCTCTCCCGGTGGCACCTCGCCTGGTTACTGCTGCCCGCGATCGCCAGCGTCGGCTGGCTGGCCGCCGCCGGGCCCCCGGCGACCCTGCACGCGTTAGCCTCTGGCGCTGCCCGCCTGCTGGTGGCCGAAGTCGCGGTTGCTGTGCACCCGGAGCGGATACTGCATCCCGCCGCGACGTTCGCGGGATCAGGCCGGCCGCTGCCGGGCGAACTGCCGCTGCTGGCGCTGGTCGGCACGGCAGACGCTGCCGTCGCGCTGTGGCAAGGCCGGTACCGGAGGCGCCGGCCTGGCGGCCGGGTAGCACAGTCCCGGCGATCTGCGCTGCGGCCAGTTGTACCCGGCTCGCAGCCAGCGCCCGGCTGGCGATCTGCGCCCGGCTGGCGGCCAGGCCTGGTCGCTGCCGTGCGGCGGCGCGCCGCGGCGGCGGCGCTGGCCGCCGGTCGCACTGTCACCGCCGATGGCTGCGCGATCGGCCTGGACGCCCGCTCCGGACGGCGCGCGGCCATTACCTGGGCACAGGCGGCAGCCGGCGTGGTGCTGACCGGCGCTGACCCGGCGGAGCTCAGCGAGATCGGCCTGGCTATCGCCTGCGCGGCACTGCGGCGGCGCAAGACCGTGATCGTGCTCGACCTGGCTGCCGCGCCGACGCCGACGCCGACGCCGGGGCCGGCCGGCTGGGCCGGAGGGCTGCGCGGGCTGCCCGGCCCCGGCGGGAGGCTTGCGGCTGACGGGAGGCTCGCGGCTGACGGGAGGCTTGCGGCTGACGGGAGGCTCGCCGCCTACGGGCGGGGCGCCAGCGTTGCGTTCCGGGTGGCCCGGCACGCCAGGCACCTGGGTGTGCCAGTGGCCGAGATCGACTGGGCCGGCTCGGCCAGCCGCTCAGTTGGCACCGGCGCGGTCGGCGCCGGCTCGGTCGGCGCCGACTCGATCATCGGCGCAATCGGCCGCGCGATCCGGAGCCGCAGTGCCCTCATCGTGTCGGCGAACCGGCCCGAGGCAGCACGGCAGGCCGAGGCAGCACGGCAGGCCGAGGCAGCACGGCAGGCCGAGGCAGCACGGCAGGCCGAGGCAGCACGGCAGGCCGTGGCTGCCCTGGCCGGCGCACTCGCCAGCCTGCGTGATCTCGGCCTGCAGGGCGACTGCCTTGCCTGGGTCAGCGGCTGCGAGCGGGCCGACGCCACCCTCCTGGCTGGCCTGCTGGCGCTAGGGCCGAAAACGGGAGCCGCGGTGCTGCTGAGCGTGAGCAGCCCCGAAATGGCGGCCGATCTGGCCACCGCTGCGGGCCTGGTAGTCGCGAGCGGGCCGATAACCGACGATTTGTCGGAATACTTCGCGGCGCTGGCGGTCGGCAGTGCTCCCCTCGCCGCACCGATGGGGCCCGGGTTACCGATTGCTGCCCCCCTTTGGGCCTCAACCGGTAACCCGGGCCCAACAGCGCCCGAGTCCGTCGACGAAACATGGTCCGCAAAGCGCGCAATCGCTGACCTTCTCCGCACACAGCCCCGAGGATTGGCCACGTTGATCGCTGACACCGGGCCGTACAGCTTCCGGATCGTGCCCGTTGCGCCGCCACATCATGATCACGTAGAGAGTGCCTCGCCGCCGATGCAAGCCTTTTCGCGATCACGATGAGCAGCTACGGGCGCCCGCGCGGGCGCATCCGCGCCGACGTGATCTACGTCGGCTGGGAGCACGTCAGCGCCGGGCCGGCGCCGGGCCCGCCGCCGGAACCGCCGGCCGAGCCGGTGCTGGATGTGGTCAGCCCGCGCTGGCTGGCTGCGCAGCGCCGGGAGCACCGGCGGCTGACGCGCCCGGCCAGGCTGACCGCTGCAGCCTCAGCCGCGGTTGCAGTGGTCGCCGGCATCGCCTGGGGGGCCGGCTACCCGGCCCGCGGTCTCCTGCCGCTGCTGACCATCCTGGCGGCCGGAGCGGCCGGCGCCGGCGGCTGGCAGACCTGGCGGTGGCGGCGCAGGCTGGCCGCGCAGTTGCGGGCCGAGGAACTCCGGGTTGTCGCGTTCCGCGAGGCCCAGCGCAGCGAGTACGCGGCCCGCAAGCAGGCGCATGCCGCGGCGTACCGGAGCTGGCACCAGGGCGCGACGGCACTGCGGCGGCAGCCGGACTGGTATCCGGTCACAGTACCGGCGACGACGCATCGCATCGACGTCGCCGGCGGCACGCTAGCGGGCTGGTCTGCGCTGCTGACGATGCTGGCCGCGCCGCGGCTGGGGGTCGGCGGCGAGGTAACGGTCGTCGACATGACCGAAGGCGGGGTGGCCGCTGACCTGCTGGCGGTTGCCCGCCGCTCCGGAATCGATCCGCTGATCTGGGTCTTGCCCGCTGACCTGCCGCGGCTTGAGCTTGGCACCCAGCTGAGCGCTGACCTGCTGGCTGACGTGCTGGCGAGGACGGTCAGCGCGGCGGACGGCGGCGCTGGCCCGGCGCAGCGGGCCGGCGGCAGCGCCGCGGATCCGGCGACTGACGCGGCGCTGCTGCTGCGCATCCTGCGCGCGCTTGGCGACGATGCCGTGGCCGCGCCCGGGTCCGGCCGGCCGGCCGCGGAACCGGATGCACTGCCGATCGCCGGCCCGGTGCTCGGGCAGCTGATTGCCGGGCTGCGCGCGCTTGGCCAGATCGGCGGCCCGGCCGATCACCTGCGCTCTGCCGCGCTCTCGCCGGGCCAGCTGGCCAGGCTCGGCAGCCTGGCGGGGCGAGGCGCCGGGCACCTGGTCGTCGAGCGGGCCTGGGTGATGGAGTCGCGCCTGAGCGTGCTCGAGCCGCTCGCGACCGACCTGGCTAGCCAGCTGCCAAGCCGCCTCAAGGTGGCCTGGCTGGACCGCCGGGCCGCCGGCGTGGGCAACGGGGTCGTCGCCGCTTACCTGGCGGTCGCCCTCACTACGCTGCTCAGGCAGGCTCCGCCCGCGCCCCGATGGCAGCAGACCCTGTGCCTGCTCGGGGCGGAGCGGCTTCCGGGCGACGTGCTTGACCGCCTGTGCGACGCCGCCGAGATCGCCGGAACAGGCCTGGTGCTGGCCTACCGCACGATCCCGGCGCACGTGCGCGAGCGGCTCGGCCGGGGCGACGCCGCCGTCGGCTTCATGCGGCTGGGCAACGCCGAGGACGCCCGGCTCGCGGCCGAGCAGATCGGCACCGAGCACCGGTTCGTGATCAGCCAGCTCACCGACACCGTCGGGGCGTCGGTGACCGACACCATCGGGGTGACGTACACCAGTTCCGCCGGCCGCTCGGACTCCGTGGCGGAGTCCGATTCGATCACGGTCACCGGCGGCCGCAGCCGCGGGCGGAGCAGGCAGGGGATGCTCGCCCCGGTCGCCGACTTCGCCGGCCCGGCCAGCAGCGACGTGAGTTCCTCGGCGGCGGTTTCCGATTCTGGCTCGATCACGGCGGGAATCAGCACCGGAACCTCCTGGGGATGGAGCACGTCACGAGCCGTCGGCACCAGCGACTCACTCGCCCAGACGGCACAGCGATCCCGCGAGTCACTGGTCGAGCAGCACGAACTGCAGCGGCTCCCGCAGAGCGCAGTGCTGCTGTGCTACCCGGGCACTGACGGCCGCCGGGTGGTGCTCGCCGACGCGAACCCGGCCATCATGACGCTGCCGACCGCCACGCTCGCGGCCAGGACCGACTCCGTCAGCCTGGGACCGGGCAGGCCTGACCGGGCCAGCTGACGTCGTTTCCGGGTTGATAGCCGGCAGCGCCGATCTGGCAGGATGAAGCCCATGCTGAGGCAGTTCCGCCAGGTTGATGTCTTCGCCGGGGCGCCGTACCGCGGCAACCCGCTCGCGGTCGTGCTCGGCGCCGACGGGCTCGATGCGGATGAGATGAGCCAGTTCGCCAACTGGACGAACCTGTCCGAGACCACGTTCGTCCTCGCGCCCGGCGACGACCAGGCCGACTACCAGGTGCGGATCTTCACGCCGGGCCAGGAGTTGCCGTTCGCCGGTCATCCCACGCTCGGCACCTGCCACGCCTGGCTGGAGGCTGGCGGCCAGCCACGCAGGCCGGGCGTGGTGGTCCAGCAGTGCGGTGCGGGGCTGGTCACGATCCGGCGAGATGCCGTCGGCCTGGCGTTCGCCGCTCCGCCGCTGGTGCGTTCGGGCCCGGTCGACGAGCCGCTCGCCTCCAGGGTCGCCGGGATACTGCGCATCGGCCGGGACGAGATCGCCGACCTGCAATGGGCGGACAACGGGCCGGGCTGGATCGCGGTCTTGCTGCACAGCGCCGAGGCGGTGCTAGCCGTCCGGCCCGGCCCGACCGACCTGGACATCGGCATCGCCGGGCCCTATCCGCCCGGCGGCCCGGCCGCGTTCGAGGTGCGCGCATTCACGCCCAAGCTTGGCGCCACCGACGAGGATCCCGTCACCGGCAGCCTGAACGCCTCGCTGGCGCAATGGCTGATTTCCTCCGGGCGAGCGGCCGCGCCGTACCTGGTGCGGCAAGGTACCGTCCTTGGCCGGAACGGGCAAGTGCGCATCACCGCGAGCGCCGACGGCACGGTTTGGGTGGGCGGCGATGCCATTACCCGCATCAGCGGCACGGTCGAGCTGTGAACGCCGGCCTCAGGCAGCGACCGCCGGGCCGTCCACGCGGGGCGCTGCGCTGGGCATTTGGCCGCAATCCGGTAGCACTCCGCACTCCGGCCTGGTAAGCACGCAGCATGGCAGAGGCGGCAGGGGTGGGAGGCAGCGCGACCGCGCTGTGGTACCGGGTCATGGCCGTCAATGCCCGCGGCAGTGGCGGCACAGCCGCCGGCGACTACGCCTCGGTGCTGCCTGCGGCGCTGCACGCCGCGCGGCACCGCCGGCCGTTCATCGCCGGCTGGCTGTCGCGGGGCGACGGCGCGCCGCTTGAGCTGATCACGACGGCCGGGCCGTTGCCTGAGCCGGGCAGGCCGGCCCGGCTCGCCGGTCAGGCAAGCCCGGACGCGACCGCGCCGGGCAAGGCGACTGGGAAGACCGACCCGGAGGCTGCCGCAGGGCAGTCGTCTGCTGGCGCGACGGTAGGTGAGGCGACGTCTGGTGAGGCGACGTCTGGTGAGGCGGCGTCCGGTCCGGCGTCCGGGCATGAGGAGCCGGGTGACCGGCCGCCCGGCGGCCCGGCACCCTCCGGTGCGGCACCCTCCGGTGCGGCAGGGGCCGGTGCGGCAGGGGCCGGTGAAGCGCGGTCCGGGTTCGCGCCGTCGAGGTCGGCCCCGGCCGCGGACCCGGCTGGCTCGCCGACGGTCGAGCTGCTGTTTCCCTGGGGCGCGCGCGGCGTGGCCATCGAGGGCAACATGCTTGCCGATCTCGACCAGCTCGTCTGGGCGCCGTGTCCCGGCCGGCAGGTTCCGCTGAGCGGCGACGCTGTCCGGCAGCACGGCCCCGCGCTGCCGGCCCCCGGCAGGGATGGCTCAGCGCTGCCTACCCTGTTCGAGTCCGCGCTGCAGACGCTGATGGGCCGGCCATTCGGCTGGCTGATCGTGGCTGATCCGGTCGATCTGCTCGATGCCGAGACCGCCGAGTTGCGGAACCGGCTCACCGTGTTGCGCCAGTACGACGACGAGCAGGCCCGGTTCGAGGCCGACAGGGCCGAGCGGCGGCTCGCCGAACTGGACGCGTTCCGCGAAGCCGGGCTATGGAACGTGCGGGTGCTGGCGGGCGCGGCCACCGAGCGGGACCTGCAGCTGATCGCCCCGGTGCTGGTCGGGTCGGCGGACCTGAGCGCGCACCCGTACCGGCTGCGCTGCCCCGATGGCGCGCAGGAGTTCGCCGACGTGCTGGCGACCAAGCTGGCCGATCCCGTGGATGGCTCGATGGTTCCGTTCGCCGCGACCGCGGGCGCGCTGGCCGCGCTGACCGGGCTGCCACGCGGCGAGGTCCCCGGTGTCCGGGTCATGCGGCCGGGTTATTTCGACGTCACCAGCGAGGTCGGCGGAGAGCAGGCCATCGAGCTAGGGCAGATCCTGGACGGCCAGGATCGCCCGGTAGGGACGCTGCGGGTACCGCTGACGACGCTGAACCGGCATGCCCTGGTAACGGGCGCTACCGGGTCCGGCAAGTCGCAGACGGTACGGCACATGCTCGAGCAGCTGACCGCCGCCGGGATCGGCTGGCTGGCAATCGAGCCGGTCAAGTCCGAGTATGCGGCGATGGCGGCGCGGCTGGCTGCTCCGGGCGCGGCGGCTGCCGCTGCTGTCGGGACCGGGGCAGGCCGCGAGGTGACGCTGATCAACCCGGCAGACCCCGAGGCGGTTCCGCTGTCGGTCAATCCGCTGGCGCCGGAGCCGGGTTATCCGGTGCAAGCGCACATCGACATGGTGCGGGCGCTGTTCCTGGCCGCGTTCGACGCTCACGAGCCATTCCCGCAGATCATGTCGCAGGCCCTGCAGCGCGTGTACACCGAGTGCGGCTGGGACCCGCAGACCGGGGCCGGGCGGGCCGACCTGGACGTGCCGCCCACCGTGCCGACCCTGGCCAGGCTCCAGACGGCGGCGCTGGCGGTGATCGAGGACGTCGGCTACGGCCGGGAGCTGCAAGCCGACATGCGCGGGTTCGTCGACGTGCGGCTGCGGTCGCTGCGCACCGGCTCGGCCGGCCGGTTCTTCGAGGGCGGCCATCCGGCCGACGTCGCGGCGCTGCTGGACCGGAACGTAGTGCTCGCTCTCGAGGACGTCGCGAACGACGAGGACAAGGCGTTCGTCATCGGCACGCTGATCATCCGGATCGTCGAGCACCTGCGGCTGCGCTCGAAGACGGACCCGGCCGACGGCCTGCGCCATGTCATCGTGCTGGAGGAGGCGCACCGGCTGCTGCGGGCCGGGCGAGACGGGGCCAGCGCGCACGCGGTCGAGCTCTTCGCCGGGCTGCTCGCCGAGATCCGCGCCTACGGCGAGGGCGTGGTGATCGCCGAGCAGATCCCGGCCAAGCTGGTGCCCGATGCGGTCAAGAACACCGCGCTGAAAGTGCTGCACCGGCTGCCCGCGGCTGACGACCGCCAGCTTGTCGGCGCCACCATGAACCTGGATGACGATCAGTCGCGGCAGGTGGTGTCGCTGCCGCCCGGCGAGGCTGCGGTCTTCACCGACGGCATGGACCGGCCGATGCGGGTCCTGGTGCCGTTCGGCGGAGACCGGGAGGGCCGGGCCGGGCCGGGTCAGGCCGCCCGGACGGCGGCGCCGCCGCTGGCCGGGCGCCGGTCGGCAGCCTGCGGGCAGGCATGCACGCAGGAGCGGCCCTGCACGCTGGTGGAGATCCGGGCCGGGGACCTGGTCGCCCGGTCGACGCAGGACGCCTGGCTGCGCGTGTGGTCAGAGGTGTACGTGCTGGCCCACCTCGTCAACCGGCCGCGGCCGCGGGTGCCGGTGCCGCTGCGCCAGCGCTGGGCCGGGCTGGCCGAGCGGACGCGTGAGTGCGCCCTCGCGACCGCGATCGACCGCGCCGTACTCGGCCGCGGCCAGGCGCTGTCCGAGAGCTACGACCCGGCCGGGCTGTCTGCGGCCTGCGCGGCGTCGGCGGCGGCGATGCTGGACGGCGGCAAGGGCGCGGGAACGATGCCCGGCACCACCTGGGTGATCCCGCAACTGCAGTGGCTGCATGAGCTTGAGCGGGTGTGCCCGCTCGACGGCCCGGCGCCGGACCCGTTCGCGGCTGCTCCGGCACTGGATTACTCGATGCCTGACCTTGCCGGCCGGGCTGACGTCAAGGTCGGCCAGCGGATCAGCGGCCTGCGCCGTCATCCGCTCTCCATGGAAGTCCCGGCTAACCGGATCGTTGCCTGGACGGCGCTGCTCGGCGAGGACGATCAGGTTGCCTTCATCGATGACCTGGCCACTGTCGCGATCGGCGTCAGCCATCGCGGCCAGCTACGGAAGGCGGCTGGCGAGATGGGCGTGACCGGCTGGCTGGAGGCCGTGCTGTCCTGGCCGAGGCGGTTCATCGTCGGCGCTGACGACCTCGCCAGCGGCTCAGCGGCGCGCGAGCCAGATCCGGTTGCCGGATAGCATCGGCCGTCATGACCAAGCTTCCGCTCCGCGCGCGCGTCGCGACCGCTGTCGGCGGTGCCGCGGGCCGGGTGTCCCGGCTGACCGGCCGTGGCGACGGCTCGGTGATCGGCGGCCTGCTTGGCCTTCGGGTCGAGCCTGGGCTGCTCCGGCTGCTCGCCGCCGGCCGCAAGGTGGTGCTGGTCACCGGGACTAACGGCAAGACCACCACGACCCGGCTGATCACCGCGGGGCTCGGCGCGCTCGGCCAGGAAGTGGCGAGCAACGCCTTCGGGGCGAACATGGAGGCCGGCCTGGCGTCAGCGCTCGGCCGCGCGCCGGACGCGCCGTACGCGGTGCTGGAGACCGACGAGCGGTACCTGCCGACGGTGATCGAGGCCACCAGCCCGCGGGTGGTCGTGCTGCTGAACCTGAGCCGCGACCAGATGGACCGGGCCGCGGAGATCTGGCTCACCGCGCGGCAGTGGCGGCAGGCGCTGGCCGCTGCCGCGGACTGCACGGTCATCGCGAACGCCGATGACCCGCTGATCGCCTGGGCCGCGTCGGCCGCGCCGCGCGTCACCTGGGTGGCGGCCGGCCAGCGGTGGCACGAGGACTCATGGTGCTGCCCGGAGTGCGGCTCGCACCTGTGCCGCGACGAACGCGGCTGGCGCTGCGGCGAGTGCGGATTCGCCCGGCCGGCGACGCGCTGGGCGCTGAGCGGGGATTCGGTCGTCGACGAGGCCGGGCAGAAGCATGAGCTCAGCCTGGCCCTGCCGGGCCGGGCGAACCGCTCCAACGCCGTGGTCGCGCTGGCCGTGGCAGCTCACTTCGGCGCCGCGGCCGAGCGAGCGCTGCCATGCCTGCGCGAGGTCAAGTCGGTAGCCGGCCGTTACACCCAGGTGCAGCGGCACGGCCGGCTCGTCCGGCTGCTGCTGGCGAAGAACCCGGCCGGCTGGCTGGAGGCGTTTGACGTCCTGGCCGCCAGCCCGGTCCCGGTGCTGCTGGCAGTGAACGCCCAGATGCCCGATGGCAAGGACACCTCGTGGCTGTGGGATGTCGACTACCGGGTGCTGCGTGGCCGGCCCGTCTTCGTCACCGGCGAACGGCGCCTTGACGTCGCGGTCCGGCTTGAGGCTGACCAGGTTCCGTTCGAGCTGGCCGACGGAATCGACGCCGCCGTGGACCTGGTAACCGGTAGCGAACTCGACGTGATCGCCAACTACACCGCGTTCCAGCATATCCGGGTGATTCTCGGCAGGGCCGAATAAGATCCGGGCAACGTGAGACGGGGAAGGGCACGATGACGGACGGCGCGGGCCGCACGGCGGACGGCAGTATGCCCGGCCCGGCTGGCGGCGACCGCAAGCTGAGGCTCGTCTGGGTGTACCCGGACCTGCTGAGCACCTACGGCGACCGGGGCAACCTGCTGGTTCTCCGGCGCCGCGCCGAACTGCGCGGCATCGAGGTCGAGGCCATCGAGGTCAACGCGGATCAGCCGGTACCCGGACAGGGCGACATCTACCTGATCGGCGGCGGGGAGGACCTGCCGCAGATCCTGGCGGCGAACCGGCTGCGGGCCGACGGCGGCCTTGCCAGCGCCGCCAGCCGGGGTGCCGTCGTGTTTGCCGTCTGCGCCGGCTACCAGGTGATCGGCGACTCCTTCGGCGGCGTCGAGGGCGAGCGGGTAGCCGGCCTCGGCATCCTCGACATCAGCAGCGGGCGCGGTGACCGGCGCGGGGTCGGCGAGGTAGTCGCCGACGTCGACCCGTCGCTCGGCGTGCCGCGGCTGACCGGCTTCGAGAATCATCAGGGCGTCACCAGGCTCGGATCCGGCGCCCGCCCGCTCGCCAGGGTGACGCTGGGCGTCGGGAACGGCGACGGCACCGAGGGAGCATACGCGGGGAAGGTACTCGGCACCTACCTGCACGGGCCGGCCCTGGCTCGCAATCCGGGCCTGGCTGACCTCCTGCTGAGCTGGGCTGTCGGGCCACTGCAGCCGCTCGACCCGGACGCCGAGGAGTGGGCGAGCCGGCTTCGGCGGGAACGGCTCGCAGCCGTCGGCCGCTGACGTCGGCCGCTCAGTAGACGAGGGCCTGGGCTCCGCTGGCGAGGATCTCGGCTACGAACGTCGTGGCCCCGGCTATCCGGACGCCGTCGACAACGTCGTCCTCGGTGATGTCCCGGCGGGCCGCGCACTGCGTGCACAGCGTTACCCGCCCGGCGCCGAGCACGGCTGCGAACAGGTCAGGCAGCGGAGTGGCATGGGGCAGCGACAGGTCCGGGCAACCATCCGGGAGGGCAAACCATGATGCCTCGCCGGTGAGCCAGAGAGTAACCGGCACGCCGCTGGCAGCCGCCGCGGCGGCGACGGTCAGCGCCTGGTTGCACCGCTCCGGCTCATCTTTGCCTGCTGTCAACTTCACCACCAGAGAGCGCTCGGCCATGCATTGCACGATAGCCCTTGAGCCGCTCCGGCGGGGCGCGGCGTGGCAGCGGGCCGCGCCGTTGCCTGGCTGCATACACTCCGCAGCATGTCCGCAATGGTGAGCAGCGTTATCGTGGTGGCTTCGTTCGCGCTGGTGGCATTGCTCGGCATCGCCGGGGTCGCCGCGCTGTTCTGGATCACGCGCCGGCCTGGCGCCGGCTCACCGCAGGGGAGCGACAGTGGAGACTGACAAGCCCGATAGCCGGGCGGCCGGTTCGCTGCCGGAGGAGTTCGAGGTGCATCCGGCGCTGGCGCCGGTCCGGTTCTTGCTGGGCCGGTGGGAAGGCGCCGGCGTGGTCGGCTACCCCACGATCGAGAGCGCGAACTTCGGCCAGGAGATCAGCTTCAGCCACAATGGCAAGGGGTTCCTTATCTACACCAGCCGCACCTGGCTGCTGGCGCAGGACGGCACGATCGGCCGGCCGCTCGCGATGGAATCGGGCTTCTGGCGGCCGCAGCCCGGCGGCGGGCTTGAGGTCCTGCTGGCACATCCGACCGGCATCAGCGAGATCTACCTCGGCCAGATCACCGGGACCAAGATCGAGATGGCCACCGACGCCGTCGTCCGTACCGCGACGGCCAAGGAAGTGACCGCGGGCAAGCGGCTGTACGGGCTGATCGGCGCCGATCTCGGCTGGGCCTACGACATGGCCGCTGTCGGCCAGCCATTGCAGTCGCACCTGTCAGCCCAGCTCAAGCGCGTCGGCTGAGAGGATCGGGGAGTCGGCGGCGCAGGATCAAGCAGCAAGTGGAACGAGCGCTCGATGATGCTTCCATAAGAGATAGTATCTCAATAAGAAGTATTCATGGAGATAGTCTCGGGAGGACTGTGGCAGGCTTCGTGGGGCGGCGGCGCGAGCTGGCTCTGCTTGACGCCATGCTGGCTGAGGTCCGGCAGCAAGCTGGAGCGGCCCGGCCGGGCAAGTGCGTCATTGTCCAGGGGCGCCGGCGGATCGGCAAGTCTGCGCTTGTTGAAGAATTCATCGAGCAGCAGCAGGTACCGAGCGTGTTCTACACCGCGGAGATCGGTTTCGGCGGCGGCCCGTTGGGAGAGTTCGGCGAGTCGGTGCGCCTCTCCACGCTTCCCGCCGCGCATGTCTTCGCCGAGGCAGTGCCGGGAAACTGGGCCGCGGCGCTGCGCCAGCTTGCTGGAGTGCTCCCCGAACACGGGCCGAGCATCGTCGTCCTGGATGAGATGCCCTACCTGATGGACCCGGACGGCGCATTCGAGAGCGTGCTGCAGCGCTCGTGGGACCGAGAGCTGTCCCGCAAGCCGGTTCTGCTCATCCTGATCGGATCTGACCTGTCGATGATGGAGGCCCTCACTTCTTACGGCCGTCCGTTCCACCAGCGCGGCACGCAGCTGACGGTAGGACCGCTGAACCCGGCGGACGTCGCGGCAGTGGCGGGGCTGCCTGCCGCCGAGGCTTTTGACGCTGCTCTGGTCACCGGCGGGCTGCCGATCATCTGCGCCCGGTGGCTGCAGGGCGAGGATGTGCGGTCCTTTCTCGCCCGTGAGCTGGCCAACCCGGTGAGCCCGCTGGTGGTATCCGCGCAGCTTTCGCTCGCAGCCGAGTTCCCGGACCAGGCGCAGGCGCGGATAGTCCTGGCGGCGATCGGGAGCGGGGAGCGAACTTTCACCAATATCGCCCGAGCCGCCGGGGGCATCGCCCATTCCACGCTTACTCGCGCCGCCGACCTGCTGATCAGCAAAGGTGCAGTGGCCGGGGAACTGCCGGTCAGCCTGTCCCCGTCGAAGGAGCGCAGGTATCGGATCACCGATTCCTATTTTCGGTTCTGGCTCGCGTTTCTCGGCCCGCACCTGGCCGAGGTGGACCGGATGCGCTCGGACCTGACGCTGGCCAGGATCGAGCGAAGCTGGACCGCCTGGCGCGGTCGGGCGGTCGAGCCCCTGATCCGCGAAGCGCTCGCGCGCCTGCTGCCCGCCCGTGGCATTCCCGCCGCGCCGGTGGTCGGCGGCTACTGGACGCGCAGCAACGACGTCGAGATTGACATCGTCGGCGCCGACCGGGAACCCGTCGCTTCGCACCTGCTGTTCCTTGGCTCGGTAAAGTGGCTGGAGGCAGCGCGGTTCGACGACCACGACCTTGTAGCACTCCAGCGCCACCGCAGCCGGATTACCTCCGACCCGGTCCCGCTCATCGCGGTCTCCCGATCCGGAGCGTCCACTGCGCATGCCGACGCTGTCTTCATCCCGGCTGACCTGATAGCGGCCTGGTAGGCCGCCTGCCTGGAGAGTCCCGGCTGCGCTCGGCACGAAGTTAGCCCGGAAAAGTTAAGGCCCCCGGGCCTCTCCCGCGCCGGCCCTGTCTGGTGCGCATGCACCAGCAGGCCAAGCACGGGGACCGGCTGGACGGGCCGGTCAGCCCGGGGGTCCGGTGTCTGCCGTGAATTCGCCGGCCTCCGCCCTGACAGTTCCTGAATCCGCGGTGCCCGCGTCGACAGGATCTGCAGCAACATTTAGCCATCTCGGGCGCCGGGCAGTTACCCGTCACCGTTGCAGGCTAAAGAGCGGCCGGTGATGCGCCGTCCCGGGGGTGACCCGCGGAACAGGCGCTTCACGCAGGCGGCGGCTAGCGGACAGCCACCTCGCAAGTCCGACATCTATGCATACTGTTGGACCACCTCCTTTCCTGCGTCACCAGGAACGCTACGTCACCCGCGGTGCCGCAGGCAAGCGCGTTACCTGGCGGTTGTCACTAGACTCGGGTCATGGCGCAGACGTGGGACGACGCGCTCCGGGCCAGCGGTTATCGCGTCACGCCCCAGCGGCAGCTCGTACTGGAAGCGGTCGCCCGGCTGGAGCACGCCACGCCGGAAGAGATCTACGGCGACGTCAGGCAGACCGCTCGCGGCATCAACGTCTCAACCGTTTACCGCACGCTGGAACTGCTGGAGCAACTCGGCCTGGTGAAGCACAGTCATCTGAGCCACGGGGCGCCCACCTACCACCTCGCCGAGCACGCCCAGCACGTGCACCTGGTCTGCCGCCAGTGCGAGCGGGTGACCGAGGTGGACCAGGCAACCGTGCGGCCGCTGGTGACGGCCCTTGAGGAGAGTCAGGGATTCGCCACCGATGTCGGGCATCTCACCGTCTTCGGGCTGTGTGCTGAGTGCCGGCCGGAACGGCCGTGACCGCCCGCAGCGCATAGCCTGCTAGCAGCGGAAGCAGCCTTCCGCCGAGAAGGGAAGGGAACGTGGCGGACCTCGCGAATCGCTCAGCTCAGCTGATGAGCCCGCTGCTCGCCGAGCCCGGTGCCGTCGCAGCCGACGGGCCGGACGCGGGCATCGCGGCTCACTACGGCGACCCGTTTGCCGAGCAGCGCGCGCTGGCCATGCGCTTCGGCGTGGTCGACCGGTCTAACCGGGGAGTGCTCCGCATCACTGGCCCGGACCGGCTGACCTGGCTGCACAGCCTCACGACCGCGCACGTGGAACGGCTGGCGCCGGGCGCGAGCGCTGAGGCGCTCATTCTCAGCCCGCAAGGCCACGTCGAGCATCACCTCACGCTGACCGACGACGGCTCGGCCGTGTGGGCCCATGTCGAGCCCGGCATGATCGACTCGCTGGCCGGCTTCCTGACCTCGATGCGCTTCATGCTCAGGGTCGAACCGGAGGACGTGTCGGCGCAGTACGCGGTGCTGACCCTGCACGGGCCGGAAATGCCCGAAGCGGCGGGCCGCCCGGCCATCGTGACCAGTACCGGATTCGGGACCGACCTGATAGTGCCCCGCGCGGAGCTGGCCGCGCGGGTGTCCGGGCTCCGCTCGGCCGGCGCGGCGCTGGCCGGCATCTGGGCGCACGAGGCGCTGCGCATCGCCGCCGGGCGACCCCGGCTCGGCCTGGACACCGACCACCGGACCATCCCGCACGAGGTGGGCTGGATCGAGACCGCGGTGCATCTCAGCAAGGGCTGCTACCGCGGCCAGGAAACGGTCGCGCGGGTGCACAACCTCGGCCATCCGCCCCGCAGGCTGGTACGGCTGCTCCTGGACGGCAGTGAGAATAAGCTGCCAAGCCGGGGTGATCAGGTGCTGCTGGACGAGACCGCCGTCGGCTTCGCCGGCTCGTCGGCCCGGCACTACGAGCTCGGGCCCATCGCGCTGGCACTGGTCAAGCGGACCACGCCGGTCGGCGCCACGCTGCAGGTCGACGGGATTGCGGCGGCACAGGAAGTCCTGGTAGCTCCCGATGCCGGGGCTAACATCCAGGGTGAGCTCAAGCGCCGGCGTACCGACTTGATCGGCCGGGCCCGCGAGTAGCCTGAGCCCGAGCGAGCGAGCCGTGAACAATGCCGTTCCCTGGAGGTTCATCAGCCGTGCTGCGCCAAGCGCTCCTGGCCCTGTCCGCAAGCAAGCAGGCCCGCGACCTGATCATGGCGACCCCGCTGACCCGGGACGTCGTAGCCAGGTTCGTGGCCGGCGAAACCGCCGACGATGCACTGACCGTCACCGAGCGGCTCATCCGTGACGGCAGGCTGGTCACGATCGACTTTCTCGGCGAGGACACAACTGACCCGGAGCAGGCCGCCGGGGTCGCCGCGGAATACGTCCGGCTGCTTGGCCGGCTGTCCGCGGCCGGGCTGTCCGGCCACGGCCGGGCCGAGGTGTCGGTCAAGCCGACCGCGGTGGGCCTTGGCCTGGCCGAGCACGGCGAGAAGACGGCGCTGGAGAACATTTCGCGGATCGCGACGGCGGCTCGCAACGCGGGGACGACCGTGACGCTGGACATGGAAGATCACAGCCGGATTGACCAGACGCTCAAGCTGGTCAGCGAATTGCGGGCGGATTTCCCCGATCTTGGCTGCGTCATCCAGTCCTACCTGCGCCGCAGCCCGGCCGATTGCCAGGCACTGGCCGTTCACGGCTCCAGGGTCCGGCTGTGCAAGGGCGCCTACCAGGCGCCTGACTCCGTCGCCTGGACGAGCCGGGCAGAGGTGGACCGCAGCTACGTGCGCTGCATGCGGACCTTGCTGGAGGGCAGCGGCTATCCGATGCTCGCGACCCATGATCCGCGGCTGATCCGGATCGCCGGGACCAAGGCCGGACTCCTCGGCCGGGAGCCAACTGGCTTTGAATACCAGATGCTTTACGGCATCCGTCCGGACGAGCAGGCCAGGCTTGCCGCAGCCGGCGCGCAGGTGCGCGTCTACCTGCCCTATGGCAATGACTGGTACGGCTACCTGGTGCGCAGGCTGGCCGAGCGGCCGGCCAACCTCGCCTTCTTCCTTCGCGCGCTGAGTTCCCGCCGCTAGGCCAGCCGCCGTAGTTAGCAGGAAAGCGCGACGGATGTGCGGTCAGGGAGGCTCGCTTGAGGCGCTCGTGGTCAGTGGCCGAGCGCGCCCTGCTAGTTATCGGCGTCATGCTGACAGCGCCGTGGTGCGTTCTCGCATTCGTTGTTGTCTTTGCGTACCGGGGCGGCAGTACGACGTCCACGTGGGTTGCCCGGTTGGTGATGGCGCTCCTGGTCGGCATTGTCACTGCTGCCGTCATCATGCTGGGCCGGTACAGGTGGCTGCGCGTGATCGCGCGCCCGTTTCCTCAACGTGGCTTGAACGGGTGGATGGCGCGGCAATCGGGCTGGGCACTGGCCTTGTGCTGCGGGGTCGTCTTCGGCAGCGCGGGCGTCAGCGCAGCTTTTGTGGTTAGTCATGCCGAGCGCCACGGCCTGCCTGCGGCGCTGGTAGTCCAGCTGCTGGCTACGTCGGCGGCTTCGGCGGCCGTTATATCGCTGATGCTGCGCGTAATCTGGCGGCGCCAGGCGGAAAACGGCAGAGTTCCGACCCGAATCGATGATTGACGCTGACGATTGCTCCACGACACAGCCAAGGCCCGGCGCTTTTGCCAGGCGGTCGTCAGCGGCCAGCTGGGCGCGGCACTCTGGGTCAGAGAACTTCTATGCGGGCGCGATGACCGGATGACTTGCGCAGCCTGGCGTCGCGGGTGAGCAAAGGGCAGTCCAGCGCCTCGGCGAGCGCGATGTAGGCGGCATCGTAAGCGGATACGTTGTGCCGGAGCTGGAAGGCCCGCCTGCGGAAGCTGTCAGAAGAGGGCCAGCGCTCGATGGGCAGGTCTTCGAAGTCGGTCAGCGCGTCCTGTGCCCGCGTCGGTGTCAGGTGGCTGCCGAGCACCAGGCCCCGCAGAGCAGCGACGACCTCGAAGTCGAGCAGCGCCGGAGCGTGCAGGTCCTCGCCTGACAATCGAGCGCGCAGGCTGGTTGCGTCATCGGCAGCGGTGAGCGCGTCGACTACTGCAGAGCAGTCGATGACGATCACCGCGGGGCCGCCCCGCCAGGTTCCTCCTGCCGCTCATCGCGCGCTGCCTGCAGCGCGCTGAGCGCAGGCGCGGTGGAGCGCTCGGCGCGCCCGGCCGCCCGCTGGAGGACCTCGGCGACGGACGGGCGGGCTACCTCCCGGCGCAGCAGGTCGAGCAGGTAGGCGTTCAGAGACCTGCCGTCTGCCGCCGCGCGCGCTTTCAGAGCGCGCCGGGTTTCATCGGGGACGTCCCTGATCTGGAGCAGTGACATGCATCTATAATAGCTCTATCTCAATATGGTTTGCATTACATAGACCCGGGAGGGCGTCCGCCAGTGCAGCGGCAGCGCGGCGCGACCTGTCGGTGCCGTCTTACGGCCTGGTGGCCGATCAGCAAGGCGGCGACTGCGCGGACGATCGGGTAAGCCTGCCCGACGGTAGGCTTCCACCGTGATCGCCATTCTGGGCGCTGGCAAGATGGGCGAAGCGCTGGCCTCGGGACTGCTGCGCGCGGGCGTCGTCACCCCCGCCGGGATCGTCGCCGCGGCCCGCCGGGTCGAGCGGGCCGACCAGCTCCGGGCCGCCTACGGCATCGAGGTGGTGTCGGCGGCCGAAGCCGCCGTCCTGGCGCAGACCCTGGTCATCGCGGTCAAGCCGCAGGACATGGCCGCGCTGCTGGACGAGATCAGGCCGGTGGTCACGCCGGACAAGCTGGTCATCTCGGTGGCGGCCGGCATCACGACCGCCTTCATCGGGAGCAGGCTCGCCGGGGACGTGCCGGTGGTCCGGGTGATGTCCAACACCCCGGTGCTGGTCGACGAGGCGATGAGCGTGATCTCCGCTGGCCCGCATGCGACCGACGAGCACCTGCGCCGGGCTGAGGACCTGCTCCGCCCGGTCGGCAAGGTGCTGCGCATCCCCGAGTCCCAGCAGGACGCCGCGACCGCCCTGTCCGGCAGCGGCCCGGCGTATGTGTATTTCCTGGTCGAGGCCATGGTTGACGCTGGCATCCTGCTCGGCATGCCGCGTGCCACCGCGCTGGAGATGGTGAAACAGGCCGTCTATGGCGCCGCTACCATGCTCCGCGACTCAGGCGAGCATCCGGTCCTGCTGCGCGAGGCGGTGACCTCACCCGGCGGCACGACCATTAACGCGATCCGCGAGCTCGAGCGCCATGGCGTCCGGGCGGCCATCCTGGCCGCGATCGAGGCGGCCAGGGACCGCGGCCGCGAACTGGGCGCCGGCTAGATCACGCCGGGAACGGGCGCACCCGGCAACCCGCCTCCGCCGCGCGCAGTTTGCCGGCGGGCGCCGGCCAGTGGCATTCGCCGGCCGGCCGTCGGCGGCTCCGTCGCCGGCCGTGCGGGTTACATGGCCAAAGTTCGGCGCGATCGGGCAATGACATGGATTGGCCTGCCTGCCCTGCGAGGCTGCCTGCCGTGCGAGGCTGGCTGCCACACGTGTGACCTGCGGTGACGCTGGTTCTGGCGGGAATAGGGCGGCTGGCAGGGCGCGGCTGCCAAAATGGCAGCGCTCGCGCGGGGTTGCCCTTTTCCATACAGGACTTACGCTGGATACGGGCGTGACTGATGCGCCAGATCTCGATAGGCGTACCAGTTCGGTCGGAAGAGGGTTATCAATGGCAGCAGACGCAACTCCGCTCAGCGATGTCAGGTTCCTGACCGTAGCCGAGGTGGCTGCGATCATGCGCGTTTCGAAGATGACCGTTTACCGCCTTGTTCACTCCGGTGAGCTTGAGGCAATCCGCGTCGGCCGCTCGTTCCGGGTACCCGAGCAGGCCGTCACCGGGTACCTCAGGGAGGCGTACGTGGGCCCGGAGTGAGCCTGCGGCAGGCTGCGATCCAGGCGGTTACCCCGGTCGTTGCCGCTTAGCCGGGCGGCTGTTGCCGGGCTTTGCCAGGCAAGCCGGCCCGGCAGAGGTACGCTGTGGCGTTGGCATGTTGCCCGGCCGCCCGAAGTGGCGAGCATGTGTGTGGGCATGCCCGTCAGCCAGGGAAGAAATTGAGGGTGGTCTCGTGGGTTCCGTCATCAAGAAGCGCCGCAAGCGGATGGCCAAGAAGAAGCACCGCAAGCTGCTCCGGAAGACCCGAGTTCAGCGCCGGAACAAGAAGTAACCTGCCTGCGGACGGCCAACCAGACGCTCGTCGCCCTGGCTGGTGGCGGGGGCTTTCCGGCGCGGCTGAGTTTGCCAGGCGCCGGCTGTCCGGTGACTACGAGGTTGACCAGTTCGGTTTCGACCCCGATCTCAACTCCGCGGTCTTCATGCCAGCTGCGCTGGCCCTTTACCGGAACTGGTTCCGGGTCCAGGCGCGCGGGCTGGAGCACGTACCGGCAGCAGGTCCGGCGCTGATCGTCGCCAATCATTCGGGCGTGGTTCCGCTCGACGCGATCATGCTGCAAGCGTGCGTCTACGCCGAGCACCCGGCCGCCCGGAACGTCCGGTTGCTGACCGCTGACCTGGTGTACACGCTGCCGGTGCTGGCCTCGCTGGCCCGCAAGAGCGGGCATGCCAGGGCGGACCCGGCCGGGGCGCTGGAACTGCTGGAGGCGGGCGAGCTGGTCGGGGTGTTCCCGGAAGGTTTCAAGGGGATCGGCAAGCCGTTCAGCGAGCGGTACCGGTTGCAGCGCTTCGGCCGCGGCGGCTTCGCCCGCACGGCCCTGCAGGCGGGCGTGCCGATGGTTCCCTGCGCGATCGTCGGGGCCGAGGAGATCTACCCGATGGTCGGTAATTCCGAACTGCTGGCGCGGGCTTTGCGCCTGCCCTACTTCCCGTTGACTCCGCTGTTCCCGTGGCTAGGGCCGCTCGGCGCGGTGCCGCTGCCGTCGAACTGGGTCATCGAGTTCTGCCCGCCGGTGCAGGCCGGCCAGCTGACGCCGGCCGGCCCGGTAGCCGAACCGGACTGCGAGCTGGTGGCCGACCTGGCCGACCAGGTCCGCGACACCATCCAGGCAAAGCTCGATGAACTCCTTGTCGAGCGCGGCCCGGCGTTCAGTTAAGGCCCGCCTTCACGGCAGCGGTGCCGGCTAGCTGTGGTGCCGGCTAGCCGCCCGCGCGCCGTCGCCTGAGCGCGATACCGGCTGCCATGCCGCCCGCGACGGCGACGGCGCCGGCTCCGGCCACCGGGAGCGCGAGCAGCGTCGCCCGCCGGCCCGACCGGAAGTCATGCACCGGCCAGTGCCTGCTCCGTGCTTCGCGCAGCAGGCACGCGTCGGGATTGACCACGCTGGGATAACCGACTAGCTCGAGCATCGGCAGGTCGTTCGCCGAGTCGCTGTAAGCGCTGCACTGGGCGAGGTCGAGGCCCTCCCGTTCGGCCAGGGCCTTGATAGCCGCTGCCTTGGCCTGACCGTGCAGCAGGCCGCCCACCAGCCGCCCGGTGTACCGCCCGTCGGCGGTTTCCGCGACGGTACCGAGGGCGCCGGTGAGCCCGAGGCGCTTGGCCAGGATGCTCGCCAGCTCGACCGGTGTCGCAGTGACCAGCCAGACTCGCTGCCCGGCGCGCAGGTGCTGCTGGGTGAGCTCCCGCGCGCCTGCCCAGATCCGGTCGGCCATGGTTTCCTCGTAGATCTCCTCGCCGAGCCCCGCGATGTCGTCCACCCGCAGGCCGGCTACGAATGCCAGCGCAGCCTCTCGCGCCGCGTCGATGTGGTCGGCGTTCTCCATCCCCCGCAACCGGAAGGAGATCTGGCTCCAGGCCAGCCGGGTCAGGTCCCGCGGGCCGAACATCTTGCGGGCGGCCAACCCGCGGGCGAAGTAATAGATTGACGCCCCGCGCATCAGGGTGTTGTCGACATCGAAGAACGCGGCGGCAGCCGGGTCAGGGACGGGCGGCGCGAGATCAACGTCGGCTGCGGCAGCGGACGCTTCACCCGCCACGGTCTCCGGGCTCTTCCAGACCCTGGCAAACCGGGTCATGGCGCCAGACCTGACGGCGCCGGTGCCGCCGCCGTGGCCGAAGTCACCGCTCATAAGGTTGAGCCTACCTGCGGCCGGACCGTTCCCGGCTGGCCCGGCGGGCGGTGATCGAGACCGTCGTTAAGCCGCCGCCCATCGGGTGCCTAGGCGTCACCGGCCGGTTACCATAAACCGGATCTAGGATGTCAGAGGCGCGATTACCGGATCGCTCCCTGGCAAGCGGGCAGTCCCGGGCCGCCCTTTGGTCGCATCATTGCCCCGGGTCGTGCACGATAGGCAGCAATGATTTCATCGGTAGTCTCAGGCATCGGCGCCATCCTGGCTGCGGTCGGTGGCGGCGTGCTGCTGGCACGCTGCTTCCGCCAGCCTCGTGGCGACTTGATCGCCTGGGCCGTTGCCTTGCTCGGGTTGCTGGTCAGCCTGGGATGCCAGGCGCTCGGCTACCTCACCGGCTTTGACTCGGCCATCTTCCGCGGAATGGAACTGGGCGGTCAGGTGATCGCGCCGCTGGGCGCGGTGCTGGCCCTGTCCGAGCTGGCGGCGCGCCGCACGGCCGTGCGGTTCTGCGCGCGGCTGTATATCTCCGCCCTCGGGCTGGTGGCCCTCGTGGTCCTCGCGACGGACACGCTCAGCCCGGCGACTTTCACCAAGGCCTGGCCCGCCCCGTCGGTCTTCTACCAGCTGCCGCCCAACTACGTGCTGATGTTCGGGGTCGGGCCGCTGACGCTGCTGATCGCGATCATCGCCACCGGAACGGTGCTGTCCCGGTCCAGCCAGCCGAACTGGAACGCGGTGCTCCGCGCCGAGCTGTTCGGCTTCGCCGCGGCTGTGGCGCTGGCCTATCCGTGCCTGGCGCAGCTCACCACCTATCTCGCCAGGATCCACGTGCCGATCGGCTCTGTTTTCGCGCTGGCCTGCGTGGCTGCCGCGGTTCTCGGCTGGCTGGCCGCGGACCGGGCTGGTCGGGTGCGGTTGGCCGTGCTGCACGGCAGGAACGCCGGCGCCGGGGCGATGCGGCGCGCCGCCGATGGCCCCGGCGGCCGCGATGCGGGCGACCGGGGCGACCGGGGCGACTGGGGCAACGGGAACGCCTACCGGGACGACGATCTCTACCGGCCGGACCAGCCTGGCCGGGGCGGTGCCTGGAACGGGCGCGGCACAGACCGCGAGGCTGACGGCTACGGCTGGCAGGATGACCGGCAGGGGCGTGGCGGCAGCCGCGACCGCTGGTTCCGCGACGAGGACCAGGACGAGCGCCGGGATGGTTACCCGGCGCCTGGCCTTGCCGCCGGGGACTTCGCGACAGGTGATTTCACGCCGGGGGATTACACCGCCGGTGCTGCGGGCAACGGCGGCAGGGCGCACGAGGACTTCGGTTCAGGCGAGTTCGCCACCGGGGACTTCGCTGCGGCGGATCTTGCCGGCGGGGGCCTTGCCGCAGGTGCTTCCCGCCTGGCTGATCGCGATGGGCTGGACCACCGGTCCGGCGTCCAGGCGCCGGACAGCCGGCGGCAGTACGAGCAGGGCGCGGGGCTGGACGGTCTGCCGGCCGCGCGGCCGCGGGCCGGCGCCGAGGCTGGCGCGGCTGAGATGTTCGGCCAGATTGCGATCTACACACTGATCGAAGATCGCGTCGAGGAGTTCGACCAGCTGACCGAGCGGGTCGTGGAACAGGTGCGCAGCCGTGAACCGGACACGCTGGCCTTCATCGTGCATGCGGTCCCGTCTGCGCCCATGCAGCGCATCCTGTATGAGGTCTACCGCGACCGGGCGGCCTACCAGCATCACCGCGAGCAGCCCTACGTCAGGCAGTTCGACGCCGACCGGCGCCCGTTCGTGCTCGCCACCAACGTCATCGAACTTGGCTTGCAGCAGGCCAAGGTGTCGCCGTTCCCGTCGGTAGCGGATCTGTTCGGCGAGCCCGGCTACGACACCTCCGGCTTCGAGCGCCCCGACTTCCTGCGTGACTACGGGCGGACCTCGGGCCAGGCCGGGACCGACAGGCGCGAGTTCCGGTGACCGTGCCCGCGGTTCGCATCACGCTGGTGTCCCGCCCGGGCTGTCATCTGTGCGACGACGCCCGGTCGGTCATCGCCAAAGTGGCCGCCGAACTCGGCGTCGGCTGGGAGGAGCGGGACATCGATCAGTCGGCCGATGACCTGGCGCGCTACTCGGAGATGATCCCGGTCACCTTCGTCGATGGCGTCCAGCACGACTTCTGGCGGGTCAGCGAGGACCGGCTCAGGTCAGCCCTGCGCCAGCCGTTCCATGATCCTTGAGACTTATGCATGTCCTGCCGGGCAGGTGGACCCGTCAGGGACTGAAGATGTCCTTTGCGGTGACGCCTATTGCGTCCGATGGCAGGGCGGTGATGGCCTCGCGGGCGCAGATGGCATAGCGGAGGGCGGCGGGATCCGCTAGTCCGTTTTGGGCCTTGGACCGCAGCTCGTGCACAAGCCGCGCGCCGTTCACCTCGCGGGCCCACTTCGATTCGCCTACCAAGACAGGGGCGGTACTGCGGTTATGACGGGCGAGCACGACAGCGTCAATCTGGCCCTGACCGCCTTCGCGCCACCATGGGCCTACTGCCACTATGCCGGGACCAAGCTGGCCGAGGTCCGCCATACGCCGCAAGTATTCGCGAAACGCCTCTTCATATGAGGCTCCCATGTGATCGTCGAGATCGTTCATGACCGCGTCGAGGATGGACCGGCCCAAGCCGCGGTCGATCTCCCCCCGGTAATGGGATAGGACGCTGAGGTAGAAGGCAAGGAACTGGTCGGCGATCCGGTAGATCTTGCGCTTGGTGCGGGCAGGGTCCTCGGTGACCGGAATCAGTCGTTGCACCAGCCGCATTCTGATCAGGCGGTCCAGAGTGCGGCTGGGTTCGGCCTTGATCGCGTCCTCGATCTCCTGGTACCGAGTTCGACCGGCAGCCAGCGCGTACAGGATGGCGGCCGGCCGGTCCCCCTGCTCGATCTCTGTACCGAGCACGCGCTCACCTTCGGTCAGCAGCAGGGAACCGGGGCGGCATGCGAGCGACCGCAGGTTCTCCCGCACGCTCCGGTCCTGCCGCCACCACGACAGGTACTGCGGCATCCCCCCAACGATCCCGTAAGCCAGGGCACGATCCGCAGGTGACAGGTCGAGCAGCATGGCGGCCGCCTCATGCGGCCGGAACGGGTGCAGCAGCAGAGCCTCGTCGAACCTGCCGTACAGCGGCTCCCGGTAGTCCTGGATGGCTTCCATTACCCGGACCGATGACCCGCAGATCAAGATCCGCAGCTGCGTCCTGCCCCGTGACCGGTCAAGGAATGCCCGCAGCACGGCGGGAAGCGCCGGCGACATCGGCATCAGTTCGGGAAACTCGTCCAGCACCAGGAGCAGCGGTTCTTCCCTGGCGAACTCTGCCAGCCCGTCGAGCAGATCCTCCCAGCGCTCATACGGACGAACTGCCAGGTCGCGCAAGCCTCCTGGCGCGACAGGGACAATCCGCGACGACAGTTCGCGTAGTTCGTCCACCTCGGGTCGCCTAGCTGCGGTGTGGAAAACGGCCCGTTTCCCTTCCGCGAACTTCTCAATCAGCGCAGTCTTCCCGACCCGCCGCCTCCCCCACACCAAGGCTGGCCTCGGGGCATTCGAACTCCACCAGGCTTCCAGCGCGGCGAGTTCCTCAGCCCGCCCAACGAAACCGTCCACTTCTCTAAACTAGCACAGCACGCAACTCACGTACAATGTGAGTTGCATGCGGTGCTAGTTTGGGTGCGATCAGCCGAACCCGGAAAGGTAGCCGAGTCCAACCAGGCCGTCAGCAGGCGGGCGCTCGCTCTGAGCATCGCCATGACATCCCAGGTCATGGCCCCTTGGTCCGGGGCCGCGCCCGCCGGCGCTGGCCGGCCCGGGGCCGCTCGCCCGGTCGGCACCGACTTTGTGCAAACGTTCACAAGGGCGTACCGTGGTCATCGGAATCCGGGCGGCTTCCGGCCGCTGCGTTGCACTGTCGAGTCCTCAGGAGTACCGGCGCATGTCTCGCCGCCCGTCGTCAGCCCGCCGGCCAGATCGTGCCGGGCCGGTCCGGGCTCGCGATGTGGCCAGCCCACGCCACGGAATCCCGGATGCGACTGTCGCCCGGCTGCCGGTGTACCTGAGGGCCCTGTATGCGCTGGCCGACCATAGCGTGGCGACCGTATCCAGCGAGGAACTCGCCGCGGCCGCCGGTGTCAACTCGGCAAAGCTGCGCAAGGACCTGTCCCATCTCGGCTCCTATGGCACCCGCGGTGTCGGCTACGACGTGGACTACCTGATTTACCAGGTCTCGCGCGAGCTAGGGCTGACCCAGGACTGGCCGGTGCTGATCGTCGGCGCCGGTAACCTCGGCCGGGCCCTGGCCAACTACGGCGGCTTCGCCTCCAGGGGCTTCCGGATCGCCGCCCTGGTCGACGCCGACCCGGAGGTCGTCGGCACGGTCATCGCCCGGCACACGGTGCGCAGCGCGGCCGACATCGAGGAGGTCATCAGGCGATTCGACGTCTCCATCGGAGTCATCGCGACCCCTGCCCCGGTTGCGCAGAATGTCTGTAATCGACTGGTTGCGGCGGGGGTCACGAGCATCCTGAACTTCGCGCCCGTCGTGCTCAACGTGCCTTCTGGCGTCGATGTGCGTAAGGTCGACCTGTCGATCGAATTGCAGATCCTCGCCTTCCACGCGCAACGGCGAGGAGCGGCCGCGCGCGAGGGGGACGGCGGCCAGGAGGAGACGCTAACCCGGCGGCGGCTTGACAGCGTGCCGGGAGGAGCTCTGGGCATGGAGGTCGCCGGCGGGCTGGAGGCCGGCGCGAGGCTGGACGTGGCTGCCGGGCTGGCGGCCGCGGGATCCCTCGCCGGGGACGCCGGGCCTGACTACGAGACAACCGAACCTAACTACCGGACAGGGGCACAGGCGGTCGGAACATGAGTGTTCTCGTCGTCGGACTGAACCACAAGGGAGCGCCGCTCGCGACGCTGGAGCGGGTTGCGCTGGTTGGCGACGCCATGGACAAGCTGCTGCACGACGTGTCCAGGGCTGATGACGTGGCAGGCGCGCTCGTGCTGAGCACCTGCAACCGGGTCGAGATCTACGCCGAGGTCGAGAAGTTCCACGGCGCCGTGGCTGCCATCTGCGAATTGCTGTCCCGTCACTCGCAGGTGCCGCAGGCCGAGCTGACGCAGTACCTGTACGTGCACTACGAGGACCGGGCGCTGCAGCACATTCTGACAGTGGCATGCGGGCTCGACTCGATGGTGATCGGCGAGAGCCAGATACTTGGCCAGTTGCGGCAGGCGCTGCGCATCGCCAGGGAACGGGGCACGCTCGGGCCGACCCTCAGCGCGGTCGGCTCGCTGGCGCTGCGGGCCGGCAAGCGCGCGCAGTCGGAGACCAGCGTCGGGCACACCGGTGCCAGCCTGGTCAGCGTCGGCTTGCAGATGGCGGCCAGGCACCTGCGAACCGGCCCGGCGTCCGCAACCGGCCCGGCAGCCCGAAGTGGGACGGCAGCCCGAAGTGGGACGGCAGCCGGACGGGAAACGGGCGGTGCTCCGCCATCGCTGGCCGGCCTCGATGTCCTCGTCGTCGGAGCCGGTGCGATGAGCGGGCTGGCCGTGGCCAGCGTGGCCAGGGCGGGTGCTGCCAGCATCGTGGTGGCCAACCGGACCAGGCAGCGGGCCGAGCGGCTGGCCGCGACGGCGGGCGGGCGCGCGGCAGACATGTCCGGCCTGGCCGACCTGATCGCGGCAGCTGACCTGGTGGTGACGTGCACCGGCGCAGCCGATCATGTCATCACGGCCGACATGATGCGCGCCGCGCTGCTGCGCCGGTCAGCGAACTGGGAGCGGTCGGCGGCAGGCGATGCCGCGCTGAGCCCGCCGCCAGTGGTCCTGCTCGACCTGGCGATGCCGCGGGACGTGGAACCTGCGGTCGCCAGCCTGCCCGGCGTAGTGCTCACCGACCTGGCCACGCTGGCTGCCGGGGACCAGACTGCTCTGCGGCCGGGTGCGGACGGGGCCGGCGATGGCGGTGCCGGCAGTGTTGGTGCCGGCGATGGCGGTGCCGGCGATGGCGGTGTCGGCGAAGTCAGGCGGATCATCGCGGAGGAGATCGCCGCTTACCGGTCTGCCAGCCGCGCTGCCCTGGTGTCCCCGACCGTGGTCGCGCTGCGGGCCAAGGCGGCCAGCGTCGTGGAGGCCGAGCTGGCCAGGCTGGCCGGCCGGATCAGTGACCTGGACGCGGCGGCGATGGACGAGGTGGCGAAGGCGATGCGCCGGGTCACCGACAAGCTGCTCCATGGTCCGACCGTGCGAGTGAAAGAGCTAGCTGGCGCTCCCGGCGCGGACACCTACGAGGACGCGCTGCGCGTGCTCTTCGACCTGGATCCGGCGACCATGCAGGTTGTCGCGCGGGCCGACGCGCAGCTGGCCGGCTGGCCACAGCCCGGCGCCGCGGAGAGCGACCGGAGCGAGCGGGGCGAGCGGACCAACAAGGAGGACAGCCGATGAACCGCGGCCCGCTGCGCCTGGGCACTCGTCGCAGTCCGATGGCAGTTGCGCAGTCCATGCTGGTCAGTGCGGCGATCACGGCGAAGACAGGCCGCGAGATCGAGCTGGTCGGCATCGAGTCCGCTGGTGACACCAGCCGCGAGCTGCTGACCCAGATTGGCGGTACCGGCGTCTTCGTCAGCTCGCTGCGGGCGAGCCTGCTGGCCGGGGAAGTGGACTTCGCCGTCCACTCGCTCAAGGACCTGCCGACCGGGCCCGCCGACAAGATCGTGCTGGCCGCGGTTCCGGGCCGGGACGACCCGCGGGATGCCCTGGCCGCCAGGGACGGCGCAAAGCTCGCCGACCTGCCGGCCGGCGCGCGGATCGGTACCGGATCGCCGCGCCGCGCTGCCCAGCTGCTCATCCTGCGTCCTGACATCCAGCCCGTGCCGGTGCGCGGCAACGCCGGCACCAGGCTGTCGAAGATAGAGACCGGCGAGCTTGACGCGGTCGTGCTAGCCCACGCGGGCCTTGCCAGAATCGGCCGGCTCGATGCGGTCTCTCAGGTCTTCGATCCGGACGAGATGCTGCCCGCGGCCGGCCAGGGCGCCCTCGCGGTTGAGTGCTGTGACGGCAGGGAAGATCTCGTTGCGCTGCTCGGCACGATCGATGATCCGGTAAGCCGGGCCGCGACCACGGCAGAACGCACTTTGCTCGGCGCGCTTCAGGCGGGCTGCAGCGCGCCGGTCGGCGCATATGCTGCCGGCACAGATGTTCTTCGGCTGCGCGGCGTGGTCGTGGCAGCCGATGGGGGGATGGCGCTTCGCGGCAGTGCGAGCGGCACCCTGGCCGAGGCCGAAGTGATCGGCTGCCAGGTTGCCGCTGATCTGCTTGGCCGGGGCGCGGCAAGTTTCATGGCAGTGTCCGGCGGACACCTCAGCAGCGGGGACGATGATAAGTGAACCCCACACCCATGACCGGAAAAGCCGGCAAGCAAGCCAAGACGGCGCCAGCAAGCGCAAGCACCGACAAGGCGAGCACTCTGAAGCAGCGTGCCGAGAAAGCGGGCGGCCGGGCGGCCAGCCACGCAGCCGACGTGCAGGTACCCGGCTGGGTCGCGCTCGTCGGCACCGGGCCGGGCGACGAGAACCTGCTAACTGTCCGGGCCGCCGCCCTCATCGGGCGCGCCGACCTGGTGGTCGCCTCGCAGTGGATCGGCGAGCGGTTCAGCCACCTGATGAAGCCGGACGTCACGCTGTCGGACTCCGATGCCCAGCTCGCGGACCCGAAGCTGCTGATCAAGGCGGCCAAAGCGGGACAGCTCGCGGTGCGGCTATTCGCTGGCGACCCGTTCATGTTCTGCAACGCGGCCGCGGATGCGGCCGCTTGCGCCAAGGCGCGGGTGCCGTTCGAGGTGGTACCCGGCGTGTCCGCGGCGACGGCCGTGCCGGAGTACGCGGGCGTGCCGCTGACCGCCGACGCTACCGGCGACGTCCGCATCATCCACGCTTCGGAAGTCAGCCGCGTCTGCGTCAGCGACGGCACGCTGGTCATCCTGGGCGCCGAGTCCGGCCCGGTCGACCTCGGCAAGATGCTGATCGCGGCTGGCTGGGCGGAGACATCGCCGTTCTCGATCACCTGGGACGGCACGACTACCGACCAGCACACGGTGGTTGGCACGCTCGGCTCGGTCGCGGCTGACCTGAAGGCTGCCGGGGTGAGCCTGCTGACCGCGCACGGCCCGGCCGTCGCCGTGGTGGGCGACGGCGTAGCGGCTCAGCACGCCCTGTCCTGGTTCGAGACCAAGCCGCTGTTCGGCTGGCGGGTGCTGGTCCCGCGGACCAAGGAGCAGTCCGACGAGGTGTGCGACCTGCTGCACGCCAGGGGCGCGGTGCCCGAGCAAGTGCCGACCATCGCAGTCGAGCCGCCGCGCACCCCGCAGCAGATGGAGCGCGCCGTCAAGGGCCTGGTCACCGGACGGTACCAGTGGGTCGGCTTCACCTCCGTCAACGCGGTCCGCGCCATCAGGGAGAAGTTCGAGGAGTACGGCCTGGATGCCAGGGCGTTCGCCGGAGTGAAGGTCGCCGCCGTCGGCCAGCAGACCGCCGCGGCACTGCGTGAGTTCGGCATCGTGCCCGACCTGGTGCCAGACGGCGAGCAGTCGGCGGAGGGCCTGGCTGACGCCTGGCCGGCTTACGACGACATTCTCGATCCGATCAACCGGGTGCTGCTGCCGCGCGCCGACATCGCCACCGAGGGCCTGCTGGCCAGGCTTACCGAGCTGGGCTGGGATGCGGAGGACGTGACCGCCTACCGGACCGTGCGGGCCGCCCCGCCGCCGGCGCCGGTCCGCGAGGCGATCAAGGGCGGCGGCTTCGACGCGGTGCTGTTCACCTCCTCCTCCACGGTGCGCAACCTGATCGGCATCGCGGGCAAGCCGCACGCGGTCACCGTGATCGCGGTCATCGGCCCGCAGACCGCCAAGACGGCTGCCGAGTTCGGGTTGCGAGTGGACGTGGTCGCCGAGAAGCCGTCGATCCCCGCGCTGGTGGACGCGCTGGCCAGGCACGGAGCCGCGCTGCGCGATGCCGCGATCGAGGCCGGCGAGCCGGTCCGCAAGCCGAGCGAGCGCCGCCGCGGCGCCCGGCGGCGCGTCAGGTAAACAGCATCAGGTAAACAGTGGCGACAGGTCGGCAGGCGTATCAGCGTATGCGGGTGACAGGCCCGGATCAGCTGGCCCGGCCGCGACGGTGGGAGGAGCATTGACCGCGCACTACCCCGTTTCCAGACCTCGGAGGCTGCGCCGGACGATGCCGCTGCGTCGCCTGGTCAGCCAGGTCGCCGTGCGGCCTTCCAGCCTGGTGCTGCCGCTGTTCGTGAAGGAAGGCATCAGCGAGCCGCAGCCGGTCTCGTCGATGCCCGGCGTGGTCCAGCACACCATGCAGAGCCTGCGCAAGGCGGCCTGGGAGGCCGTCGACGCGGGGGTTGGCGGGCTGATCCTGTTCGGCGTCCCGGCCGTCAAGGACGGGCGAGGCTCGGCTGCCGACGATCCCGGCGGCATCGTGCAGCTCGCGCTGGCCGACCTTGCTGCCGAGGTCGGGCAGGACACGGTGCTGATGGCCGACCTGTGCCTGGACGAGTACACCGACCACGGGCACTGCGGATTGCTGACAGCGGCCGGCGAGGTGGACAACGACGCGACGCTGGCCCGTTACGCCTCGATCGCGGTCGCGCAGGCGGCGGCCGGCGTGCAGGTGGTGGCACCGAGCGGGATGATGGACGGCCAGGTCGGCGCGATCCGGGCGGCGCTGGACTCGGCCGGTTACGGCGACGTGGCCATCTGCGCGTATTCGGCCAAGTACGCCTCGGCGTTCTACGGCCCGTTCCGGGAGGCAGCCGAGTGCGCGCCGCAGTTCGGCGACCGCGCCGCCTACCAGCAAGATCCGGCGGCCGCCAAGGACGGCCTGCGCGAAGCGCTGCTCGATGTCGAGGAGGGCGCGGACATCGTGATGGTCAAGCCGGCGCTTGCCTACCTGGACGTGATCAGCCAGCTCGCTGCGACGGTGCCGCTGCCGGTCGCTGCCTACCAGGTCAGCGGCGAGTACGCGATGGTGGAAGCGGCAGCCGCGAAGGGCTGGCTGGACCGGGACCGGACGATAATGGAGACGCTGACGGCCATCAGCCGGGCCGGCGCCGACATCATCCTCACCTACTGGGCCGCCGAGGTCGCCCGCAAGCTCGGCTAGCGGAAGCGTGCTGGCCCCGCCATGATCCTTGAGACTTATGCGTGCCCCCACATGGATAAGTCTCCGGGATCATGAACCTCGTGTCCCTGGGGCGTGGTAGAAGTCTGCTATTGGTTATATATTTCTTCTATGGCGTTGAGCATCAAGAGCGACGAGGCGGACCGCCTTGCCCGGGAGTTGGCGTCCGAAACGGGCGAGACCCTGACCGAGGCTGTCGAGATCGCCCTCCGGGAGCGACTTGACCGTGAGCAAGCCAAGCACGCGACGACGATGCGAGTGCGGCTGGCGCGGCTTGCGGCTGACGTGGCAGCACTGCGGGTAGCCGACGACCGAGCGCCTGAGAAGGTTATCGGCTACGACGACGTCGGCCTGCCCCGTTGACGGAGCCATCAGGCACGAGCCTCGTCGTCGATACGTCCGCGGCCATCGCGGTGATCACGGGCGAGCCCGGCAGCGAAGACCTTGCCGCCTGTCTGGAGAACGCAGCCGTTCGGCTGATGCCTACTGCCATCCGGCTTGAGCTGGGCATCGTGATAGAAGCGCGGCTGTGGCCTGCGGGTCAGGATGTAGTGGACCGGTTCGTTCGGGACGCGAAGATCGAACTCGTATCTGTGGATGCTGACCTGGCCGCGCGTGCGATGAGCGGCTGGCGACGATACGGGAAGGGCCGCCATCCGGCAGGGCTCAATTACGGTGACTGCTTCACATACGCGCTTGCCGAGCGCACTGGTTACCCCGTGCTGTGCACCGGTGACGACTTTGCTGCCACGGATGTGACCGTCGTGCGGCCGGCTAGCGCCTGACGCGCTGGTTAGCTCCGGCGTCAGCCGGACGCCTGTCCGGCCAGTTTGGCAGCGAAGTGGCTGCGGCAGCCTGGGCTGCAGAATCCGTACGTTGTGCCGTCATGTTCAAGAATGGTCACCATGTCCCTGGCGACCATGCCGCACACCGGATCGATGAGCACATTCGGGTCGCCGGGGAGCGGCGCGCCGGTCTTGGCCTCACTGATCATGTCCAGCAACGCTGTCTGGCCGATGACCCGGCCGAATGCTCCGTAGCCGCCCTCCGGCACGCCGATGACATGCACCTCGACCTGCGGTTCGCGGTAGAACCGCTCAGGTTCGGGATCCGCCAGGGAGAGCGCGCGGGTGATGCTGGCGATCAGGAACGCGCTCATCGCCTTGCGCCACGGGCCGGGCACGTACACCCGCGCCAGGTAACGCGGTGACCCGGCGGGGTCCAGCGGACTTCCGCCGGCGATCCAGGTGCCGATCTCGTGGACAACCACATGGTTAATCGACTCGACGAAGTCCAGCACGCCGGGGTTGGCGCTGGAGCCCTCGCTGGCATCCACGATGTCGCGGATGGCATCCACATGGGTCAGCAACTGCTTCATGGTCAGCCGTCCGGCAAGCCGGCGCAGCTCTTCAGGACTGAACGTCCCCCGCGGGACGAACAGTTCAATGAGCATCATCTCCGGGTCCTTCCTGCAGCGGATGGGCCGACGCCGGCCGGGTGCGCCGGAGCCGATGCCGATGGCGGGCGCGGGGCCGTCATCGCGGCGGGTGCCGCTGCCCGCGAAGTGCCGTTGCCGTCGGAACGATGCTGCCGGTCCGCCGATGCGCCGTCGTCGTGCGGCGGATGTATCTTCTGCCTGGCCCGCCGGGAGCGACCCGGCCGCCGCCGTACTGCCGGGAAGTGGCATGCCGGTCCTGTGCATGACCTGGCGGCAGGCAGCGCGCGGCTCGACCAGCCGGGGCGGCGCGCACGCGACGGCGCCGCAGCAATGAGTCGTTATTATGTGCCTTGAGGGCGTCAGCGAGGGAGGCGAGCCGATTGACCGCAGCCGTCATCCATGAATACGGTCCCTACACGCTGTATGACCTTGACGCCCTCCCCGAGGAGGGCAAGCAATATGAACTTGCCGATGGGTGGCTGACCGAATTGTCTCCCAGCCCCTGGCACGACCATGCGTCCGATCGGCTCAAGGACATCCTGCGGAGCGCTGCCAAGCAAGCCGGAGCCGACGTCTACGTGGCCGGCGGGCCGAATGACATCAGTACTCCGGCCGGCATCCGCAAGCCTGACGTCTTCGTCGTGCCGCGGGATACCGCGCGCGCCGCGATAACGCGCAAGGCACGAACCTATTACGCCAGCGACCTGTTGCTAGCGGCGGAGGTTATCTCACCTCGCAGCGCCAGCGAGCAGGTTGACCGGGTTCGGAAGATGCGAGAATACGCCCAGGCGGGTATCCCGGCGTACTGGATCGTTGACCTCGAGCCGGAGCCGAAGGTCGCAGTGTTCCACCTGCACGACGGAAGCTACGCACTGGGTGCCGAGGTTCGTGCCGGACAGCGTGTGACTGTCGCGCAGCCGTTCGCGGTCAGCTTCGATCCAGGCTCGCTTACGGAACTGGACTAGCGGCCCGCTCGGAGATCTCGGCTACGGCTGAGCGAGCCGCGCCGCGCAGGCGGCCGTCGGCGCCGTAGGCGGCTGGCCTACGGCCAGCGGCCGGTTCCGTGACGGTGTCGTTCCGCTAGCGGGCGATGTTGGTCAGAGCCTCCTGGGCACCGCGGTACAGCGCCAGGTCTGCCTCGGCGGGCAGCGGCCGCGGGTCTCCCTCGATCACCAGGCTGACGTCGGTGCCAGTGTCGCGGCGGAAGCCGCGGAAGAGCTCGGGCAGCTGGGCGAGCGACGGGAGCTGGTCGCCGCGCAGCGCGCCGACAGCCTGCCGCGCCCCGGTGAGCCCCTCCTTCGCCAGTTCCGCCGACCGCCCGATCGCCTCCCGCAGCCCGGCGCTGGCCCCCTCGGCGTCGGCGAGCTTGCGCGCGCCCTGCAGCTGGATCGCCAGCCCCGATAGCGTGTGGGCGAGCACATCGTGCAGCTCACCGGCGATGCGGCCGCGCTCGGCCAGCGCCGCGGCCGCCGCCTCGGCGTCCCGGGCGTCTTGCATCTGGGCCATCAGCATCTCGGTGTGGTCCTGCCTTTCCCGGCTGCGGCGGACGAACCGCCCGGTCACCGCCAGCAGCAGGCAAAACAACAGACGGCGATAGTCGGCTGGAACGCCGGGCGATGGGTCAGCGCGACCGCTGCGGCGAGGGCTGCCGTGACCGCGGCGGTCGCGGCGCCCGCTGGCCAGGCCGGCAGCCGGACCGCGGCGATCCACACTGCCAGGGAGGCGGCCGGCCCGGTCGCACTGTGCGGCTGCAACGCGGCCAGCGCCACCCCGCCACCGCCCAGCAACCCGATCACCAGGCCCTGGGCACCCGCACCGCGCTCGGCCCAGCCGGGGTTCAGCCCCACGACCGCGGCGACGGCACACACCGCGAGCGCGGCGGTGATCCCCAGCCGAAGCCCCGCCAGCCCCGGCGCCGGCCGGCCCTCCTCGGCCGATACCACCACTGCGGCAATGAAAGCCAACGCCAGCGGCCTCATCTGCTGACGCTGGCGGCGGATGCGCTCAGCTGTACGCGACCGCGCGGCGGCCACCCGCGCCGAGTCCGCGACACCGGCGCCGCCGGGTCCGGCGGCACCCACCGCCGCGCTTTCTGCCGCGGGTCGCTGAGCGTGGCGAAGGCCAGCCGCTGCCAGCCGTGCCCTCATGGTCACAGTCTGGCCCGCGGCGGGCCCGGAGGCGAGGTTAGGCATGGCTGGCGATGCGGGCCGGGCCTGTGGTCGCAGCCGGGGCGGCTGCCAGCCGGCGGCTCCACATGAACAGCACGGTCAGCCGGGCCAGCACGTCGGCCAGCGCCATCATCACCAGCGCCGCGGCCCACGCCTGCGCGCTGGTGATGTGGTGCGCCACGCTGAACCGGCCGATCGCCGGGCCTAGCCCATGGGTGGCGGCGAAAACAAACGCCATCCTGGCGCCCACCCCGGCAACCCACAAGCCGGCCGACACCCAGCCCGCGTGCCCCAGCACCTGACCGTTACCGTCCCGGCGCAGGTGCGTGAACCGGCCTGACAGACAGCCCATGACCGCACCTGCCGCCACGCAGGCCAGCTCAAGTAGAAGGTCGTTGCCCCCGGCGGGCACCGAGCGGAGGAAGAAGACGGCGGCGGCGCCGACCGCCAGCACCGGGCCGGCCAGGCCGCGCAGGTCCATCCGGTGTTCGCGAATCTGGCGGACCACCAGCAGGACGAGGATCGCGTTGATGACATACGCAGAAGTCGTATTCATGACCGTCACCCTGCCGCCGCCCGCGCTCATGCGCGCCGGCCCGCAGATGGGGATGCGGGCTGACCCGTGCCTCAACCCACGGGTTGACGCCCGTGAATAGGTGCGCCTGCGAGCACTACTTAGTACCTGACCGCCACGGACGGTGATCCGGCGAGGTCGCTCCGGCTTGACTTCGCCCGCGCTCTAGACCTTAACGTCAGGGGTCATGACTGCTTCAACGCTGAAGGTACTGGTGACTGGGGGAACGAGCGGGCTAGGCCTCGCGATGGCCTCCGCCCTGGCGACTACCGGGGCCACGGTCGCGCTGACCGGCCGGTCCGGCGCGCAGGCGGCCGCGGTCGCCTGCGGAACTGCCCGGCGCGGTCGGCATCGAACTGGACGTCCGGCAAGAATCCTCGGTGGCCCGGGCCGTCGAGGCCACGTGGTCGCGGCTCGGCGGCATCGACATGCTGGTGAACAACGCCGGGATCGGCATGCGCACGGTCAACCCGCGCTTCATGACCCACCCTCAGCGCTTCTGGGAGGTGCCACCCGACGGGTTCCGCGCAGTAGTCGAGACTAACCTGATCGGCTACTTCCTGGTGGCGCGCGATGGTCACGCCGCGGATGCTGGCCGTCGGCAGCGGCCGCATCGTCAACATCTCGGTGAGCCATTCGACCATGCACCGCGCCGGGTTCGTCCCCTACGGGCCCTCCCGCGCGGGCAGCGAGGCGCTGTCCCGGATCATGGCCGCCGACCTGCGGGACACCGGCATCACCGTCAACCTGCTCCTGCCCGGCGGCGCGACCGCCACCGGCATGCTGCCACCTGGCGCGGTGCCCTCGGGGCGGAAGGTCCTCGACCCGGCCGTGATGGGACCGCCGATCGTGTGGCTGGCCTCAGACCAGGCGGCCGGCGTACACGACGAGCGCATCGTGGCCGCCGAATTCGACAGTTGGCTGCGCGCCAGG
>DAHVAR010000029.1 GCA_027314515.1 Actinomycetota bacterium | reverse complement strand
GCTGGCGCGGCGGCGGCATCCAGTAGAAGGGACGGGGCAGCGTGCTCACCGTCGTTGCCAGCCAGAACGGCAGCTTCGGACTGCCCGACGCCTGGAAGATACTGCAGGACGGGGGATCCGCCCTCGACGCCGTCGAGGCCGCGCGCGCGGTCATGGAACAGACCCCGCATGCGCTGATCACCGGTGACGGCGCTGCCCGCCTGGCACTGCTGGCCACGCAAGATCAGGTGCGCAGCGGTGCCGGGGACCTCCGCACCGCTGGCGGTGTCACCGCCACTCACCGTATTCCAGCAGCTCACCGTCCAGCCTGACGCCGGTCGGCCCCAGGTGGCTGAGCCCTGCCCACAGGTGCCGGTAAGTTTCCGGTCAGCCGCGAACGAGCCCTTGGCCGCTCGCGTTCGGCGACCGCGAGTATGCCCAGCCGCGCTTAGCAGGACTCAGGGCGTGATGGCCCGGGCGAGGCGGTCCAGGACAGCCTCGCGGGACAGGCCGGCGTCGAGCATTCGCTTGGCGGTTGACCACAACTCGGCCGGGTCCCCGGCCCATAGCTGCTCCACGACAGTCACGTAGTTGTCGAAGCTGTGGCGGGAAATCATGCGGGCACTCAGGTCATTGACCGTGATGAGCTGGCGGTCCGCCGGGTCGGCGGGGTCGAGCGTGGTCACGTTCCGCACCCGTCGGCCGGGCTTGCCGTTCACGGCACCGCTGGCCCGGTTGGATGGACCGGGGACCGCGAACTCGCGGCGCTCAAGGACGGGGACCAGCTTGGTGCCGTCGCAGATAACCTCGTCCGGCAGGTCCTGGACGTATCGACGCATCGGGGACTGGAGCGGGCCGTTCCAGACGGCCGGGAATTGCCGGAGCGTAGCGTCCAGCTTGCGCTTGATCTGCCTGCGCGCGGGCTTGTCCAGGGCGCGCCGGTCCATGAGCCACTCCATCCACGCCCGCGCGACCGGCGGGATCAGGTCCCCGTAGCGGTCTGGCGCGGCCAGGCTCGAGGGGACCGCGTAGAGCAGAATGCGACCAAGCGCGGCCGGGCTGGCTACCGTCGGGTCGCACCCCAGCGTGTCAAGGCTGCGGGAGATCAAGAGCCTGGGAACCGTTCGGCTGGCCATGTCAGCGAATTCCCGCGCATGCGGGGAGGCGAGGAATTCCTCGGCCAGCTGATCGCGGGCCACCGCGGGCCAGTGGTCCTCGATCGGGTCGCGCGCGGGAGGCTTACCGTCCGGGCCGAGCAGCAGTTCGGCGCGGTGGCGGGCGACGCTGAGGCTGGAGCAGGCCATGGAGAAGCTGTCATCCTTGCGGTCGCGCTCGGGCGGCGGGCCATACTGGATGAGAGCCTCAATGGCAGCGAGCACGACCGGGGCGGCTTCGGCGGCGGGCACCTCGCGGACCTCGGCGCCGACCATCTTAGCGTTGTCGGCAAGGCGGGCGCGTGCCTCAGGCAGGTCATCGGCCAGCATGAGAAAGGCGGGCACGCCGTGCCAGGCGGCGTCCAGGACGGCCCACACCGCGTGCGGCTTGCTTCCGTCGGCGTAGGCGAACTCGCAGGAGACGAGGGTGGTGTCGCCAGCGGCGTTAGTGGCCAGGTGGCACGTGCCCGCGGTGACGTCGCCGATGCTGGCGATCCATGGCAGGGCCGCGTCCCTGGCGGCCAGGCGCTCGGCCGCGACAGCGGCGTACTCGGTCACGCCGGGCGGACCGATGACCGCGAGCGTCCGCAGGGCAGCGTAGGAGTGGCCAGCGTCGCGCCGGCGGAGCTCGTCGATCACGTCGAGCATCATGCGCGCAAGGCTCGGCCCAGGAGTGCCTGCCTGGATCACGTATCCGACCAGGACGCTGACCAGGGCTTCCGCGTCGTAGGCGGACGGAACCGCGGCCACGTCGGCGAGCGCTGCCAGGTTCTTCACGATGACATCCCGGCCGTCGCGGAATTCAGGCTCTCGCAGGCGGCTCGCACTAGACGCGACCCGGGACGAAGTCTGGCGCCGGACGGGCTTGGATGACTTACGGCCACGGCTCTGAGGACTCACCCACACGAGCATGCCAACAGATCCCGTCCGCCGCGTGGCGATCGCCGCTTTCCCCGGCCCATCCGGCCAGGCGGCCAGGCCCATCCGGCCAGGCTGCGGGCGCTGCGTCTGCGCGGGCCGGCGACGGGTTCTGGAAAGACTTCGGGATCGGCACGCGGTACAGCTCCGCTTGCCTCCCCGAACGCTCAGACGGCTGGCCGATGCCGCCGCCGAGTGGCGCGTCGTCACCGGCTGGCTGAAGCACCACGGCGAGACCATCCACCCTGACTAGCCCCGGCGCGAGCCGCGTCGGCGCACCATGTCCGTGCGGGAGCGGGCAGAAGTTCAGGAAGTGCTGCGGCTCCCCGGTCAACCGAGCCTGACCGGAGAGCCGATGCGACACCCCGTCGGCCTGGACGTCGCTGGCCTGACGGGCGGGAGTCCGGAGCCTGCGCCCGTTCCCGCAGGTATGAGCCGCATCCGGGGTAACCGGGTCCCGCACTCCCCGAACCCACCACCCGGACCTGCGGGAACGGGCCGCGGCCCTCGCCGCCGCCCGGGTAGTCGAACTCGGCGGCGTTGCCCGGGGTATCGGGCAGGCCCAGGTACATCCCGTCCACGGCCACCAGCCGCATCCCGGACACGAACGCGCCCGGCTGTTCCTGCCTGGCCAGCGGCACAGCCATCCCCAGCGAGATCGCCGGCATCCACCTCACTCCGGCAATAGCCGGGGTGACGACTTCGCGGAGCGACCACCGACCGGGCAGCAGCAGGCATCGCCGTGGCCAGCGCTAGCTGTCATCTGTCGCGATAGCGCCGAGGATGGGCCTGAAGATCAGCTGACGCCGACGATCGGCAAGCCCTGGGCGGCAACCGGCATACATCATCTCAGTTCTCTATCGGAAGCTCGGGCCGTCGCAGTCCACCGCTATCGACAGTGCCGAGCACAGCGCTGCCATGGTTGCGGGCCGGGCCCGCCCGACCCGGCGGCGCAGGCGGTCGCGGGTCACCAACTGGACGTTGTCGAGGTTGGCTACCGAGGGATGCCGGACGCCGTCGTCGCTTCCCACGGCTACCTCGGTGGAGATCCCCCGGACGGTGGAGGTCACCGGGGCGACGATCACCGCGTTGAGAAGCTGGCCCATAGGATCGCGGGTCAGCACAACGACGGGCCGCGTCTTGTCCAGGTCAGCGAGCCAGACCTCGCCGCGGCGCGGGGCCGCGGTCACGGGGACTCGCTAGCGTAGAGCCCCTCCCAGTCGGTGTCGTCGGCAAGACCGCTGGTGTCGGCGAGCAGCGCCAGTGCTACCTCGGCCGCGGTTGCCGGTCGCCGGCTGTACGCTGCGATGTCGCCGCGGAGACGGCCGAGCCGGATGAGCTGGTCCAGGGCCACGTCGATGACTTCCGAGGTGGAACTGGCACCGACGATGGCCTTGGCCGCGGTTGCCTTCGCACGGTCCAGCGTGATGGTCACCTTCTCCTTTGCCATACGCTGGATACTACCATCTGGACGTAATAAAGGTAAGGCGCCCGTGGCCCGCCAACGCCAGCGCGGTGCGTGAGGATGACCGAGTCGTCAGGTTGCCGCCCTGAGCGGACCAAGATCGCCAGTTCACTGTGTTCATTAAGGTCCGCATGAGCCCGTGGTGGCGCTTCTGCGGTCAGCCTCACAGAGCCTCGGACCTGCGGCGTGCTGGCTCAGTGCGGGCCCGGATCGGCGCGCTGTCGGCGGTCTATGCGGCCTGGGCGCCGGTCCGCTCAGACGTTGTGCCGTTCCGGAGCACCGTCCTGGTCAGGCCGGCCCCGCTCATGGCGGGGGCTCGCTCATGGCGGAGGCTCGCTGGCCACCTCCGCCAGCTGCCAGCGGGCGGGCTCGGCTGCGTCTGCTGCCAGCACCGCGATCAGCGCGGCGAAGCGCTAACGGCGGGCTGCTCGGCGGGCGGATGCCCTGTACGCGGCCCGCCGGGCGGCCTTGGCAGTCGCCTTGTCGCTGGCGTGCCTGCCGATCATCGTGAGAACGGCCTCGGCGTCCGGGTGGTCCAGTCGCGCCAAGGCCTCGAAGGCCTCATCCGGCGTCTCGAGCCCGCTGACCCGCTTAAGTCCGGCGAAGTCGAAGGGGAACGTCTCCCGGCCGAGATCAAAGTGGCTGAACGGGCCGAACGCGTCGGCGATCAGCCATGCGACGTCCGCTGGCTCGGGTTCGAGCCCGGATGGCAGGTCGGTGCCGTCCGGATCGAGACCGGCCAGCCTGGCGAGCTGCGGCTTGGCATAGCAGCGAAGCTCGACGCGGTCGAGCGCCTCGCGCCAGGCAGGTTCGGCGGACTGGCCGAGCCGGGACACGATCGCTATCACCGCGGTCCGCGTCGCGGCGTTCCCGTCCGCCGCGAAGTCAAGCAGTTCCCGAGCGGTCTGCTCCCCGCCGCGCGAGTCCGTCCACGTGGCCAGCTCGGCCTCGAGGTCGCCGTCGCTGCCATGCATCCACACGAGCACCAGATCGTCCGGGGTCATCTTGTCCGGCACCGGGAGCACCGGGACGAACAGGTGGTCCCTCTCCAGCTTCGAGCGGACGGCTTGTACGCCGAGCGGCTCCAGCCGCGCCACACCGCCGGTGACGCTGACGGCACCGAGCCTTTCGAGCTGGCCCAGGAGGAGTCGCAGGGGGTCACCGTGGGCATCGACCCACTCTCGCCACTGCCTGTCGGCTTCCTCCGCATCCAGGCCGGCCGTCGCCGCATCTTTGAGAGCGTCGGCCAGCTCGGTGATCTGGACGCCGTCCCGCCGGCTCAGGAACAGCATCATCACCAGCGCCGGGCCATGCCCCTCCAGGTCGAGATCGTCGGCGACGACGGGATCCGAATCGTCCGCCGCTTCCAGGGTGGTGTCCAGGACAATGGCGAACGTGTACTCCCAGGCGTCTAGCGCGTCACTGTCGTCAGCCAGGTCGTCCAGCCATCCGGCGTCTTCGCCGGGAGCCAGGTTTTCGCCGTCCCTTTCCACGAGCTCGGCTTCTTCGGCCAGCCGGAGGAGGACAGGGTTCACGGCGGCCGTCTGCACTGTCGTTTTGCGGACTTCGTCGGCAAGAGCACGGAGGTCGGCGAGAAGCGCGGATCGTCTCGCCAAGGCGGCGAGTTCCGCCTCCTCGGGCAGGCGGACCGGCGGGAGCACCGGCGGGAGGTCGAACGCATACTCGAGGTCTGTGTCATCCCAGTTGGCCGGCCCGTCGTCGAGGCCGCTCACGTAGTACTCGCCCAGGTCCGCGCCATCCAGCGCCTTGCCGTTCCTGAGGTCCAGGATGAGAGGATCCTTGTCCGCCACGGCTCACCAGCCTAATAGCAGCGCACCCTGCGCGGGCGCACCGCCCGCGTGACGAGATCAGAATTTTACGGCTGGCCGGCCCCTAGCGCGGCGAGCCGGCGGTTCACCACTTCCGGGCCGAGGGCTCGGGCTGCTGCTCCGCGCCGCTGCCATCATCCGGGTCCGGCCCCGGGTCCGGCCCGGGTCCGGCCCGGGCGTGGGGCGCGGGCACCACCTGCATGGCGTAGCCGACCCCGGATGGCGCTAGCGCAGGAGCGCGATGCGGCGCCGGCGGACACTGCCGCGCCGGCCGCGGCTGGCACGATGTACTGCCCTAACCTCACCGTCACCGTCGCCTGGGATCCGGCACTACTGGCAGCTAAGGGCTACCCGGAGTGGTTCACGGCGAACGCCGCCGAGGCCGCTGCCCGCCATCATGAGATGTTCCG
>DAHVAR010000028.1 GCA_027314515.1 Actinomycetota bacterium | reverse complement strand
GCTGGCGCGGCGGCGGCATCCAGTAGAAGGGACGGGGCAGCGTGCTCACCGTCGTTGCCAGCCAGAACGGCAGCTTCGGACTGCCCGACGCCTGGAAGATACTGCAGGACGGGGGATCCGCCCTCGACGCCGTCGAGGCCGGAGCGCGGGCCGTCGAGGACAACCCAGACGACCACACCGTGGGATATGCGGGTCACCCCAACATCCACGGGATCGTCGAGCTGGATGCTTCCATCATGGACGGCGCGACCCGCCGGGCCGGGGCCGTGGGCAGCCTGCAGGGCTATCGGCACGCCATCACGGTCGCGCGAGCGGTCATGGAGCGGACCCCGCATGCGCTGATCACCGGGAGCGGCGCTGCCCGGCTGGCCGCCGAGATCGGCGAGACGCAAGAGAACCTGCTCACCGAGGGCGAGCACACGTACTGGGCCGCGGAAGTCGGCGGCAGCAAGGCCGGCCTGCTGGCCCAGGTCCGGCAGTTCACCCGCGATCCGCGCGACGGCGCAGGCACCGTCGACTTCCTGGCAATCGATCGCGACGGGAACCTGGCCTCAGCGGTATCGACCAGCGGCTGGGCGTTCAAGCATCCCGGACGCCTCGGCGACTCGCCGATCATCGGAGCCGGCAACTACTGCGATAACCGGTACGGCGCCGCGGCCTGTACCGGCTGGGGCGAGCTAGCCATCCGCGCCTCGACCGCGCACACCGCGGTGATGGCAATGGCCCGCGGCGCCTCCCCCGCTGAGGCTGCCACGATTGCCCTGCGCGACCTCTTCGAACTGCCGACCGACGGCCTCCTGCCGCTGATGCACATCGTGGTGCTCAGCCCGTCCGGTGAACATGCCGCCGCGACGACGACGGCTGCGACGACGACGGCAGGCGCTCGCTATGCCTGGCAAGCCGAGAGCATGAGCGAGCTCGCCGTCTCCGACCGGCTCGTCGTGCAGCCATGATCAACAACGGCGCGGCCGTTTCTGCGTGGATCGAGACCGGCCGGCCGGTGCGCGACGACGATCGTTCGGCGGAAAGGGGGGCCGCGCCGCCGGAGACCTGCGGGACACGGCCCGCTCATCATGGCGTGCGCACGGCATTGAGACGCAGGACCACCTCGACGACCGAGCCCGCCCCGATCGCCTCCGCTCGCTGCACCGCCGCCTTGACCGGCACCAGGTAGCGGCCGTCCCTGGGAAAAAGCGCAGTGGTGAACTCGGTGTCGCCGATGGTGGCGTGGACCGGCACCTGGCCCCAGTAGATCAGGCCGCGGGCCTCCTCCTTGAGATCCTCGCTGTCCTCGTGTGTCATGGCCACGAACAGGTACGGCGCCGGCCCGCGCCACTCGATCACCTCGCCGGTGAAGGTCCACTCCATGCGCCCATCATCGGGGATGCGCCGACGGATCGCGGAGGCGGCCGGACGGCGGTCCGGTGCTGGGCCTGCGTCACAGCCGGTCGAAGCGCGCCTGGAAGAACCGCAGGTATCGGGGTTCGTAGGTCATGACGAGGCCCTTGGCGGACTCGCGCTGTTCGTGGACGGCCTGCACGGACTCGGCGACGATGTCCATGTGCGCCTGCGTGTAGACCCGGCGAGGTATCGTCAGCCGGGTGAGCTCGAGCCGGGGATAGTGGTGCTCACCGGTGGCCGGATCACGGCCGGCCGACACGACGCCTCGTTCCATGCCGCGCACGCCTGAGTCCAGGTAAAGCTCGGCCGCGAGGGTCTGGGCGGGGAACACGTCCTGGCTGAGGTGCGGGTAGAACCGGCGTGCGTCCAGGAAGACGGCGTGACCACCGACGGGCCGCACGAACGGCACGCCTGCCCTGGCGAGCAGGTCACCGAGGTAACGAACCTGCCCGATGCGTGCCCGCACGTGGTCCTCCTGAAGTGACTCGGCGATGCCGATTGCCATGGCCTGCATGTCGCGGCCGGCCAGGCCGCCATAGGTGTGCAGGCCCTCGTAGACAACGACCAGGTTGCGCGCCTCCTCGAACAGGTCCCGGTCATTGAGTGCCAGCCAGCCGCCGATGTTCACCAGCGAGTCCTTCTTCGCCGACATCCACGCGCCGTCGGTGTAGGAGCAGAATTCCCGCAGGATCTCGGCGATCGTCTTGCCGGCGTAGCCTGGCTCGCGCTCCTGAATGAAGAACGCGTTCTCCACCATCCTGGTCGCGTCCAGGAAGACGCGGATGCCGTGCCGGTCGCAGAGCGCGCGGACGGCGCGCACGCACTCCATGCTGACCGGCTGGCCTCCTGCCATGTTGACCGTGCCGGCCAGGCTGACGTAAGCGATGTTCCCTGCCCCTTCCCTGACGATCAGCCGCTCAAGCCTGGCGATGTCGACATTGCCCTTGAACGGGTGCTCGCTTTCCGGGTCGTGCGCCTCGTCGATGATGACGTCCTCGAATACCCCGCCGGCCAGTTCCTGGTGGGCTCGTGTCGTCGTGAAGTACATGTTGCCCGGCACGTACTGGCCGGGGCGAATGGCGACCTGGCTGATCAGGTGCTCGGCGCCGCGGCCCTGATGGGCCGGCACGACATGCTGGTATCCGTAGGCGCTGCGGACCGCTTCCTCCAGCTGGTAGAAGTTGCGCGAGCCCGCGTAGGACTCATCGCCGAGCAGGAGGCCAGCCCACTGACGGTCGCTCATGGCGCTCGTGCCCGAGTCGGTAAGCAGGTCGATGTAGACATCGTCGGAGCGCAGCAGGAAGGTGTTGTAGCCGGCCTCGGCGAGCGCCTGCTCTCGCTGATCCGGGCTGGTGACCCGCAGCGGCTCCACCATCTTGATCTTCCAGGGCTCGGCCCAGGAACGTCGGCCAAGCTGATGCCCGGTGGTAACGGGAAGGTTCGTCGTCATTGCCAAGTCCCAACACTGTTAGGCGAATGTGCTAAGAAATTCTCTATCTGCTGATCAGGATGATCAACAAGTGAAAATTTCTATGGACAACTTGCGCAGTGCGCGCAGTGCGCTGCGCCTGCCTGATAGGCAACCTGCCGGCGCCGCGGTCGCACGGCGCGCTCATCCCGCATCAGCTGCCGGGCGCTCTCAGCCGCAACCTGCGGTGCGGCAACTGCTCCTTGTCAGCTTTCAGGTATCGCAATCTGCGGAGTGCTCGATCACGCACCGGCCAAGTAACGGCCGGCGATTGCATACGACTGCTAGAGCAATGCAGAAGATCGCCTGGAAATACCGCCTGAGTTGGGTGTGTCCGAGCTGCCGGATCTCGGCGGCCAGTTCAACATTGAGATGTCCTGGAACGCGCCAGTCGGCGACTAACCGACTCTGACCCGCACCCGAGATGTAAGGAAAGGCGACGCAGATGCCCCGACTCCGGCAGGTCCCCCGAGCCGACGTGCCCAACGACTTCATCATGCGCGCCTACGATCGGGTGTTCGGCCCGGACCGGGACCCGGTTGCCGAGCCGGGCACGGCCACCGGCACTCCGGGTAACTGGTGGACGGTGTTCGCGCTGTCGCCTGAGGTCTTTCACCATGCGGTCGCCGGTTTTGCCATGTACCGCAAGTCGGCTGAGCGGCTCAGCCCCGTGCTGCGTGAGCTCGGCCAGACCCGGGCCGGCTGGCTGACCGGTAGCAGCTTCGTATTCTCCCAGCACTGCAAGTCCTGCCGCAGTGTCGGCTTGTCCGAGGAGAAGGTGCAGGCGATCCCATGCTGGAGCGTGTCCGACCAGTTCGACTCGCTGGAACGGGCAGTGCTCGCGCTGACCGACGGCATCGTCGCGGACAAGGGGCGGGTGGCGGACGGTATTGTCACCGTGCTCAAGCAGCACCTGAGCGACGAGCAGATCCTGGACCTGACCTACATCACCGCGATGTATGCGATGCATGCCACGATCAGCCGGGTGCTACGGCTGGAGTACGACGACCGGGAAGAGCCGGTGCAGGAGATCGCGGCACCAAAGGGCGCTCAGAGCCGGGACATCGGCGCCGACATCTCCGGCGGCTGATTCCCGCCAGCGCGACCGCGTGGCCGGCCTGGCGTAGGGCGCGGCTCAGGCCGGGACGGGACCTGTGCCAAACAGGCTGTCCACCGACCCGGCACTGTCGAACCCGGCCAACAGCACATCCCGGCCCTGATCGATGTGCTCCGCCATCAGCCGCGCGGCCCGCGCCCCGTCGTGCTCGGCTACGGCCTGCCGCATCAACCGGTGAAACAGGTTGGAGCGCTCCGACTCAGCGCGGTTGAACCGGCGGAACGCCTGGAACACTAGTGGCGCGTCTACCGTCACGGACAGCATCGGGCCGAGCAGCGGATGCCGGGCAGCGGTCAGCATCGTCTCGTGGAACTGACGGTTCGCCGCGTTCATCGCCCGCAGCTGGTCAATGCTCACTGGGCCCTTCCCTGCGATCGCCCGGTCGAAGTCCTCGATGGCCTCGTCCATCCGGGCCAGGTCCGCGGCGTCGGCGCGCAGCGCAGCACGCTTTGCCGCCAGTGACTCAAGCACCGCTCGTAGCTCATACATGTCGGCGATGTCCTCGCGGGACAACGTGCGGACTATCGCGCCCTTGTGCCGTGCATTCACTACCAGCCCGGTGCCCTCAAGCCGCAGCAGCGCCTCCCGCACCGGCGTCCGGGAGACTGCCAGCTCCTCTGCGATCCGCTGCTCGATCAGCCGCTCTCCCGGCTTGTAGACGCCCTCAATGATCCGGCGGTAGATCTGTTAGTACGGACTAGTCCGGTCGTCCTTCGACGTGCCTGCCATGTCTTCTCGCTCTTGTCCGTTCCACCCGCCGCGCGCTCACCTCATGCCTGGCCAGAATCTGCGCATCGTCGCTGCCAGGCGACGGCGACGCCTGGCGGAGGTCTACGTGCGGTCCGCCAGCGACCCTCTCGAATCCACCCGGCATGGGCATGCCACTCGGCGAGATGTTCGATCTGGACGCGCTCGCCGTGCACGGCCGGGCGACAGGATCGTGGGAGTTCTTCCTCTGCGGACCACCGCTGAAGTTCTCCGGCGCCGTCGGCTCCCCGGTGAACCCGCTGGCGATCACCTGACCCAGCAGGCATCGCAGGTGCGCTGCACGAGGTCGACCTTCTGCACGAGGTCGACCTTCTGCCCGCCGCTCAGATCGCCAGGGTCATCCTGCAGGCCGTCACGGGGGCCGACCGCAACGATCATGACTCCGTCGCCAGTCATATTGTGCCGGCGGCCCGCAGACTGGCCAGCCGGCCCGGCCCGATCTGTAGCAGCCCACCGTAAATCTCATCATTGTGCTCGCCTAGCTCAGGGCCAAGGCTGCGCACCGATCCAGGCGTATGCGACAACCGCGGCACCACAGCCTGCATCGGGAATTCGCCCAGCGCAGAGTGCGTCAGCCGCTGGATGGCGTCGCGCGCAAGGAAGTGCGGGTCGCTGAACATGTCCTTGGTGGCGTAAATACGGCTGGCAGGCACCCCGTGCTCGGCCAGCAGCGCAAGCAGCGGCTCAGTCCCCAGTGTCGCGGTCCAGGTACCGACGATCCGGTCTACCTCGTCCTGCCGCTCCCCTCTTGCTGAATGCGTGGCATACCGTGGGTCGGCTGCCAGGTCCGGCCTGCCCATCGCCGTAGCGAGCCGGCTGAACACAGTGTCCCGGTTGGCCCCGATGAGCACCTCGCTGCCATCGGCCGTCGGGTACACGTTGGACGGCGCCACGCCGGGCAGCACGGACCCAGTGCGGTGCCGCTGATAGCCGGCCAACTCCCACTCCGGCAGCACCGATTCCATCAGCGCCAGCACTGACTCGTAGATCGCGGAATCCACCACCTGACCCCGGCCAGTGCGATGGCGGGCCTGTAGCGCGAGCACCGCGCCCATCGCCGCGAACGTCGCGGTCAGCGAGTCACCGAGCGATATCCCGATGCGGGACGGCGGCCGGTCCGGCTCGCCGGTCAGGTAGCGGATGCCGCCCATTGCCTCACCCACCGAGCCGAAACCGGCCTGGCCGGCGTACGGGCCGGTCTGGCCGTACCCGCTGATGCGAACCAGGATGAGGCCCGGATTCTCCGCGACCAGCCGGTCATAGCCAAGGCCCCAGCGCTCCAGCGTGCCCGGCCGGAAGTTCTCCACCAGGACGTCGCTGACCGCGGCTAGCTGGCGCACCAACTGCTGCCCGTCAGGCTGGCGCAGGTCCGCCGTGACGGACTTCTTGTTCCTGGCGATGATCGGCCAGTGCAGCGACAGGCCATCGAGTATCTGCGGGCCCCACTCCCGCATCGGATCTCCGCCCGCCGGGTCCTCCACCTTGATGACTTCCGCGCCGAAGTCACCGAGCAACTGCCCGCAGAACGGTCCCGCGATCAGCGACCCGCACTCGATCACCCGGATCCCGGCAAGCGGGCCCGCTCTGTCCACAATGCTCTCCTGGCCAGCCAACGATCCAACCTCCCAGGCACCAGTCTGGCCGGCCGCTGCGCCATCGTCACGGGGGCTGCCAGGGCCAAGGAGCCGCGCACGCAAGGGCGCTGGCGGAGGAAGGCGCGCTCGTGCCGATCACCGATGTGCTGGACGACGACGGCACGGAACTGACCGCCAGCATCGGCCACGGCCGCCGGTACCAGCATCTGGATGTATCGTCACAGGCCGACCGGGCGGTCCGCGGGATGACAAAGGCCGCCGCCGCGGAACTGGGCCGCTACCGGATCCGGGTGAACTCGATCCATCCGGGTGCTGTGGTAACGCCGCTGCTAATGACCAGCAGATTCACCGAGGAGGCGTTTCTGACGGCTAAACCAGCACGCCGGTGCGATCGGCGGCGGTCTTCGGCTCGTGCCGGACGTCACCAGGCTGGCCCATCGCCCGGCGCCAGCACGCGAACTCCAGCAAGATCCCGTCCGGGTCCTGGAAGTAGAACGAGCGGACGAAGACGCCAGGATGCAGTTCGCGCGCAACACCGAACTCGCTGTCGTCATGATCCACGACCGGGCTTATCCGCACGCCCTTGGCCTCCAGCTTCTCCCTGTACTCGAGGAACTTCTCCCCGGGCACGTTGAAGGCCACGTGGTTCATCGAGCCCACCGCGCTCGTCCACTCCCCCTGGCCAGGCAAGGTCACCGGCGCCGACAGGCCCGGAACTGCGTCCGGATTGGCGGGGAACCAGAAGAACGCCAGCGCGTTACCCCCGCCCATGTCAAAGAAGAAGTGCTGGCCCTGGCCACCTGGCAGGTCGAGCGTCTTGATGAGCCGCATGCCCAGCACCTGAGTGTAGAACTCGACCGTGCGCTTCATGTCCGAGCAAACAAGCGCCAGATGATTGACTCCGCCGAGGTCGAACTCCTCGTTTCGCCATTCCATCAAGTCCTCCTCGAGCGCCGGGAACGGCGCAGCAGTCCGGTGCGCTCACCTGACCCAAATCTAAGCTCAGCTTCAGTTACGCACCAGATGCGCGGTACACCAGCGGCACTGACTCGAAAGTGGGACCTGACCTGAGCGCGCGGCAGCCCAGGCGACAGCTCACGCGGGCCTAGGCAGCAGATCGGGCGGACCCGGCTCGGATGAGCCGGGTCCGCCCGCGATCACCTGACAGCAGGTAGCGTCAGCCGGTCGGCTCGGGAGCCGCCCTGGTAATGCGCTCGGCCGCCAGCACGACATCGCTCTCGCCTGACGCCTCGTCCAGGCTCTTTCCAGCGGGCTCGGGCAGCAGGAACGTGAGCAGGAGCCCGACGAGCGAGAACGCCGCGAACAACCGCATGGCCCCGGCGACCCCGAAGTCGGTCTTGATCACCGGCAGCAGGAACACGCCGATGAACGCGCCGACCTTCGCCACCCCGGCGGCTATGCCGTGGCCGGTGGTCCTGGCACTGGTGGGGAAGATCTCCGCCGGCAAGACGAACGTCGTGGTGTTCGGCCCGAACTCGGCGAAGAAGTAGCTGAAACCGAACAGCACCAGGAACGGCGCCACCGTCGTGGTCACGTTCGGGATCACGCCGATGAGCAGGAACGCCAGGCCCATGAAGAAGAACCCGATCATCTGCAGCAGCCGATGACCGATGCGGTCCATGAAATGCGCCGCCAGGTAGTAGCCGGGAACCGCGGCGATCGCGAACACGATCAGCGCGAGCGCGATCGGCTCGGTTCCCTTGGTGGTATGCAGCACGCTGGCGTAGATCAGCGGGGCGGATACCCCGTTCCCGTAGTAGGCGTAGTCGAACACGAACCACGTCCCGGCCGTGCCGATCAGCCACAGCAGGTAACGGCGGTTGGTCAGGAACTGCCGCAGGCTGAGCCGCGACCGTTGCTCGCCATCGGCCGAGGCCCGGATCACGCCCTCGGAATAGGCCGCGATGTCAGCGACCGCGAGGTCCGCCTGCCCCTGGACACGGGCCCGGTACCGCGGCGACTCGGGCATCTTGCGGCGAAGGTAGAGGACCACGGCGGCGGGAACGGCGCCGAGAGCCAGGATGATCCGCCAGACGTAGTCTTCATTCATCCCGGTGGACAGCAGGGACAGCCCGGCAATGTACCCGGAGATGGTGCCGAGCGCCTGCATGGAGAACACCAGCGCGACGAGCCTGCCACGCGAGCGCCGGTTGCTGAACTCGCTCATCAGCACCGCTGATACCGGGTAGTCTCCGCCGACCCCGATGCCGAGGATGAACCGGAAGATCACCAGCAAGAGGACGTTCGGCGCGAACGCGGAGGCCAGCGCACCGAACACCATGAGCGCGGCCTCCAGGCCGTAAATCTTCTTCCGGCCGAACTTGTCAGCGATGCGCCCGAAGATGAACGCACCGAGGAAGGCCGAGATCAGCGTGATCGAGTTGATCAGCCCAACCGAGTAGCTGAAGCTCGTGGCTGAGGTGGAAAGATGCCATTCCTTGGCGATCAACCCGGACGCCGTGCCGATGATGAACAGGTCGTACGCATCGGTGAAGAAGCCCAGCCCCGCGGTCACGATCGCACGGGAATGGAACCTGCTGAGCGGGGCTTCGTCAAGCGCTTCCGACAGCGCCGCAGCCATGTGCCCTCCAGTGGACTATAGGCTCATTT
>DAHVAR010000023.1 GCA_027314515.1 Actinomycetota bacterium | reverse complement strand
CGCATTCCGTGAGGCTCTCGCCAACGCACTCACCCACCGGGACTACACGCAGCGCGGTGCTGTCCACGTGCAGTGGAGCGAGGAGCAGCTAGAGATCTCGAGCCCAGGAGGCTTCCCGAGCGGCATACGGCTGGACAACCTCCTTGTCGCGCCACCGCATCCGCGCAGCCCGCTTCTCGCGGATGCGTTCAAGCGCGCGGGCCTAGTCGAGCGAACGGGGCGGGGGATCAACCGGATGTTCGCCGAGCAGCTCCGGGTAGGCCGACCGGCACCGGACTACGGGAGAAGCTCCGACGCTCACGTTGTTGCTGTCCTTCCGGGCGGGCCCGCCAACCTCGCCATGACAAGGTGGGTGCTGGAACAGGAGAACCAGCAAGGGGCGCCGCTGCGACTCGCGGAACTGCAGGTGCTCGCGGAACTGGTCCGGGAACGCCGGGCTACCACATCGGAGCTGGCACGGGTGGTGCAGAGAACTGACGCGGAGACCCGCAACATTCTTGCCCGCATGGTCGAGCGGGGCTGGATAGAGGCGCGGGGCGATGGAAAGGGACGGAGCTGGCATCTGTCCGCGGCGGTCTGCCGTGTGCTCGATACCCCGGCCGGCTACGTCCGGGTGCATGGTTTTGAACCGCTACAGCAGGAACAGATGGTCCTGCAATACGTTGACGTGCACGGCCAGATCACCCGGGCCGCAGCCGCCGACCTGTGCTCACTTACTCCGGACCAGGCCAGCCGGCTGCTGCGACGGCTCGCGAAGGAGGGAAAGCTTCAGCTACGCGGAGAACGCCGGGGAGCGGAGTACGTCAGGCCAGCCCGATGAGGCCCGCAAGGAAGCAACGCCCTGCAGCCTGGCGGACCGCAGCACGCCGCTACCCGGATCAAGGTAGGGATCCTGGCCTGCGCTGCCGCTCACTTCCGGTAGCGCGACAGGATGCGGTCCCGCAATTCGCCTGTGCTCATCTGGCCGGCTGCCACCTCGACGAACAGGGCCAGGTCTTCCGCGCTGGGCTCCAAGCCCTCTGCCCGAACCGACGCCAGCGCCGCCGCAACTGCTCGCTGCCGGATGAGGTCGCCGGGCTGGAGGCGATCCAGGCAGGTGGGAGCCTATGGATCGCCTTGACAGTGGCCCCAGTGGCATGGTTTCGTGCGAGGATTCGGGCGTGGGCGCACTGCAGCCGCAGCCGGATAGCGATGCGATCAGCGTGCTGGTGTTCGACTTCGACGGCCTGCTGATGGACACCGAGTCCACGAGCCTGGCGAGCTGGCGGTATGAGTGGTCGCAGTGGGGCTTGCCCTCGACGAGGGCAGTTTCTTCGCTGACCATGGCGCTGATATCAGCGAGGAGCGTTACGCGGAGCTCGGCTCGGCTGTCGGGCCGTCGTATGACCGTCGCGTCAGCCACGCGCGCCGCACGGCGTACCGGGACCGCCTGCATCAAGAACTCGACCTGGCACCGGGAATCGGCGGTAGATGACACCGCGCACGAGGTGGCTGCGGCACGGGCTGCCGGGTTGCGGTGCATCGCGATTCCGAACCCCTTCGCAAACCGCTGCCGGTTTAGTGAAGCAGGCCTCATATTGGAATCGGCGGCCGAGATGTCCCTCAGCCGGGTGCTGGCCAGCCTCGGGTGAAGCGACCGCGCCCTCGGATTCGGCGTTTACGAGGACGACGGACGGAATGAGGTTCCGCCAGGGCGGGAGCCACGCACTACTGGGCCGGGCGGACTGCACGCTCACCGTCGAAGGCGCCTGCAGCCAGTGCAGCGGCCACCCCGTTGCCGGTTGCCACGCGGAACTCGCTGACAAGGCTTGTGGCTCTTGACGTGCTCGAGTACGTCGGCCACCAGGTCAGGCCGGCTGTCCGCGACCGTCCGGCCAATGTCGCCGATGATGGCTCGCTTTACGGCAACGTTGCGCGGTCCCCTTGCAGACTCGCGTCATCGCGTCTGAATCGCGGTTAACTGCCGGTCCCGCCGGGGATAGCCCTGCGGTCAGGATCGACAGAGCGGATGAGATCGAACAGCACTCGCCAGCAAATGCCTGGCGCGGGCTCTGTCGTGAGCGGGGTGTGAGACCCCAACCAAGTGAAGGTGCCACATGGCCGAGCTTCCACCGCCGCCAGAGGGAATCGTGCTGGCCCACTTCATCGTGTCGGACGACGTCGAACGCTCTCGGCGCTTCTACACCGAAGTACTTGGCGGCAGGGTGGTCTTCTCAGGAGACGTGACCTATGTCGAACTAGCCAACAGCTGGATCATCATCAATGTCGGCGGGGGCCCGACCGACGATAAGCCGTCGGTCACCCTCGAGACACCACGCGACCCCGACCGGGTCAGCAGTTTCCTCAATATCCGCGTCAAAGACATCCACGCCGTGTACTCCGAGTGGAGCGCCCGGGGTGCTCAGTTCCTGACGCCCCCGAAACAGCACCAGTACGAGATCCGCTGCTACATCCGCGACCCCGACGGTCACCTGATCGAGGTGGGGCAAACCACGGACCCGGAGGGAGACTGGTCGCCCGCTCACTGGCCGCCGAGTACGCGCACCGGCGATTCCGGGTGAACGCCGCGGCTAGTCGTCGATGGCCTGGTAGGCGGCTGTGAAGAAGTCGAGGAAGATCGGCGATGTAGGCCGTCCGGCCCCGCCTTGGTGCATGAGGATTGCCGTCATGTCCTCGGCTGGGTCGTTGTACCAGATGATGCCGTATCCCCCGTTCCATCCGTAGCTCCCGGCCGACGGTCCGAGGTGGGTGCGCCGGGCGGACCGCCATCCCGAAGCCCCAGCCGAAGTCGTCAAAGTAGCCGGACGTGAACCCCGGACACCGCCTTCTGCGCCGGCGTCAGATGGTCGCTGGTCATCAGCGTTACCGGCGGCGAAGACAGTACCCGCTCGCCGCGGCGGGTACCGCCGGCCAGCAGCGCCGTGGCGAAGGCGAGAAAATCGGCGGCGGTCGAGACGAGCCCGCCGCCGCCGTCCTCGAACGCCGGCGGTCGGCTCCAGTACCCGCCGGGGCCGTCTTCGACAACGGCCTCGCCGGTGACCTCGCCGCCCTGGTAGAGGGTCGCCAGCCGACGAATCCACTCATCCGGCGGCATCGCAGTCTCGCAACTACTGGCTGGCGCCTGGCCGGGCTCCTCGCTCCGTAGCGCATCCAGCGCGTCGGCGATCGGGACCGTTCCCGGCTCGGCGGGGACCATGCCGGTGCGGGAAGGTCGCTCGTCCTCGCGCTGGCGCTCAGCGGGCGCTCCGCCCCGACCCCGCCACGGCAGCATCTCAGCAGGCAGGCCCGGCATGTGGCGGTTGGCTGGTAGCCGAACGGCGACCTCCGTAGGAGGCGACCAGCGAGTCTGCAACGAGCGCCGCGTCCGTCTCGGCGAGGTCCGCCGGATACTCCGGCA
>DAHVAR010000020.1 GCA_027314515.1 Actinomycetota bacterium | reverse complement strand
GGGAACGCGCCGGATCTACCGGCTCAACCCCGTGGCCCTGGCGGCGCTGCAGGATCAGCTCGATACCTACTGGCGGCGGGCACTGGCAGGGTACGCCGGGGTCGTGGAAGCACAGGAGAAGGAGAACTGATGGGCCTGACTGAGGCTGTAACGGTCCGCAAGCAGATCGTCGTCGACGCGCCGATCGAGCGCGCTTTCACGGTGTTCACCAGGCAGTTCGGCGACTTCAAGCCGCCGGAGCACAACCTGCTCGCAGCTCCGATAGCCGAGACCGTATTCGAGCCGCGAGTCGGTGGCCGCATCGTGGACCGGGCGGTGGAAGGACGGCGCTGACATGTCTGCGACCGTGGCCAGCACCGACGTTGAGCGCCCGGCTGCCGAGGTCTTCGCTTAGGCCACCGACCGGCTCGGTTCAGCGACCGGCAGGGCGTCCTTCGCGGAGGGACATCCGCATGCCGGGACTCGATGCGATCACCTAGTACTGCCGGTACATCCTACGGAGTAAGGACAGGCCGCGAAGCTGCATCCGCTGGCCGAAGAGAAGGGCCCGTGGCTGCGGGCACGATTGGCGGCGTGGGAAGCGCGATCGCACTCGACGGGGTCGTCAAACGGTACGGCGAGCTGGCTGCGGTTGACCGGGTCAGCCTGGAGATCCCGCGCGGCCAGACAGTAGCGCTCCTTGGGGCCAACGGGGCCGGGAAGACCACCGTGGTCGGCCTGCTCATGGGCCTGCTCCGGCCCGACGCCGGCCAGGTGGCGGTGGCGGGCGTCCTGCCGAAGGCAGCCGTCCGGGCCGGCCGGATCGCCGCGATGCTGCAGGATTGCGGGCCGATGCCCGGCGTCACGGCTGGTGAGCTGCTCGCCCTGGCCCGCGGGATGTATCCGGCGCCACTTCGCGTTGAGGAGGCGCTCGGCCTGGCGAGTTTGCGCGAGCTGGCTGATCGCCGGGTGGAGCGGATGTCCGGTGGCCAGGCGCAGCGCCTGAAGTTCGCGATGGTGGCGGTGGCCAACCCGGAGATCCTGGTCCTGGACGAGCCTACCCGGGCGCTGGACGTGGGTGCCCGGCAGGAGTTCTGGGCCGCTATGCGCCGCTGGGCCGCCGCCGGGCGCACCGTGCTGTTCGCCACCCACTACCTGGAGGAGGTTGACGAGAACGCCGATCGGGCGGTGGTGCTGGCCCGCGGCCGGGTGGTGGCGGACGGCCCGCCCGGTCAGATCCGCGCCGCGAACGGCGGCAGCATTGTCCGCTTCCGCATACCGACCGGTGCTGCGCTGCCTGCGTTGCCGGGCAGCGTGACGCGGGATGGCGGCTGGGTCACCGTCCGCACCCAAGACTCCGACACGACGGTGCGCCGCCTCGTGGCCGGCTCCGTGACCTGGAGCGACCTGCGGGTCGCCCGGCCCAGCCTGGACGACTCCTTCCTGGCTCTGACTGGCCGGCAGGCCACCAGCGCCTTCGTTGCCGAGGAGGCAGCAGTCCGATGACCGCCCGTCTTTTCCGTCTCGAGTGCCTGCGCATGCTGCGCGACCCGAGATACCTGGCCCTCGTTCGGATGCCGGTGCTGGACGGCATCGCTGCTACCGAGCGGCTGGTCGCCGACCCCGCGCTCGCCGGCACCCGGGTGATCGTGGTGACAACCTACGAGCTGGACGAGTACATCCACCGGGCGCTTCGCGCCGGGGCCAGCGGCTTCCTCCTCAAGGACCTTGAGTCCGAGGAGCTGCGCCGCGCAGTGCGAGTGGTGGTCCGGGGCGAGGCGTTGCTCGCGCCTAGCGTCACGCGCCGCCTCATCAGCGAGTTCACCCGGCGCGGCACTGGCGCCGGCCCGGATCTGCGGCACCGGGTGGGCGGACTGTCCGCCCGCGAGCGCGAGGTGCTTGCGCTGGTCGGGCGCGGGCTGAGCAACGACGAGATTGCCGCCGAGCTGGTGATCTCCCCTGCAACGGCCAAGACGCACGTCTCGCACGCGATGACGAAGCTGGACGCGCGGGACCGCGCGCAACTGGTGGTCTACGCCTACGAGACCGGGCTGGTCTGAAGCCGCGCGGGCCGCGCTGACGCCCCTGGCGCGGCAACTGGCCCGGCTCCCTGGTGACGCCGAGGCTGAAGCGCACGCGGCCAGCCCGGCCCTGAGCCGCATCCTTAGGCGGTCTTGCGGTGGTAAGCGGCCATGGCGACGGAGTAGGCGACGACGAGGATGCCGAGGCACCAGGCGAGGGCGATCCAGATGCTGGTGCTGGCCGGCTGCCGTGCGAGCAGGTCGCGGATGGTGTTCACGATGGAGGTAACGGGCTGGTTGTCGGCGAAGGCGCGCAGCGGGCCGGGCATGGTGTGGGTGGGCACGAACGCCGAGCTGATGAATGGCAGGAGGATGAGCGGGTAGGCGAAGGCGCCCGCCCCGTCCACTGTCTTGGCGGACAGGCCGGGGATGATGGCGATCCACGTCAGGGCCAGGGTGAACACGACCAGGATGCCGGCGACGGCGAGCCACGCCAGCACTCCCGCTCCGGAGCGGAAGCCCATGCCGACGGCGACGAGCACGACGACGGCCAGCGAGACCAGGTTGGCGGCCAGCGAGGTCAGCACGTGCGACCACAGCACGGACGACCGCGCGATCGGCATGGACTGGAATCGTGCGAAGATCCCGCCCTGCATATCCATGAAGAGCCGGACTGCGGTGTAGGAGATGCCTGAGGCAATCGTGACAAGCAGGATGCCGGGCAGCAGGTAGGTCACATACGCGCCCGGCCCATGTTTGATGGCGCCGCCGAGCACGTAGACGAAGAGCAGCATGAGGGCGACCGGCATGATCGCGGTGGTGATGATGGTGTCCGGGCTGCGCGTGATGTGGCGCAGGATGCGGCCAAGCAAGACGGCGGTGTCGCGGGGAAAGCGCGTGGTCATCACTGTTCCTTAGTCGTCCGTACCGTGGGCGCTGGCCATGCCGGCGTTGCTGTCATTTCGGTCGCTGCCGATGATCGCGAGGAAGATTTCCGCCAGGCTCGACTGCTTCTCGACGTACTCGACCTGGGCGGGCGGGAAGAGCTGCTTCAGCTCCGCCAGGGTGCCGTTCGCGATGATCTGCCCCTCGTGCAGGATCGCTATCCGGTCGGCTAGCTGCTCGGCCTCGTCCAGATACTGCGTGGTTAGCAGCACCGTGGTGCCGCGCCCGGCGAGTTCCCTGACGCTGTTCCATACTTCGAGGCGCGCCTCCGGATCGAGCCCGCTGGTCGGCTCGTCCAGGAAGATGACCGGCGGATTCCCGATCAGGCTCATCGCGATGTCCAGGCGGCGGCGCATGCCTCCGGAATACGTCGACACCCTCCGCTGCGCCGCGTCGGTGAGCTGGAAGCGCGCCAGCAGGCAGTCCGCGATCCGGCCCGGCGCCTTTCAGGCGCCGCAGCCGTGCCACCAGCACCAGGTTCTCCCGCCCGGTAAGGATGTCGTCCACGGCCGCGAACTGCCCGGTGAGGCTGCTGGACGCCCGTACGTTCGCAGCCTGCGCGGCGACGTCGAACCCGTTGACCCTGGCAGCTCCCGCGTCGGTCTTGAGCAGCGTGGAGAGGATGTTCACGGTCGTGGTCTTGCCGACACCGGTGCGCATCCTGCGCCGTCTGACCAGCGGAAACCGGCAACCGCGCCGCCTGGCAGCCCTTTGAGCTGCCAGCAGCGCCGTAGTTGTTGGCCCTGCCGGTCCTGGACTGGCCGGGTGATTCGGGACGGGGCGGACGTCGCGGGGCGCTGTCAGCTGGGGTGCCCGGTGGCTGAGGCGAAGTCCAGCAGGAGTTTGCCGGTTGTCTGCGGGTCTTCCAGCATCGGGGAGTGTCCCACGCCTGGCAGCAGCTCGACCCGGGCGCCGGGCACGGCTTGGTAGGCGGAGGCCAGCGAGGAGCGCCACCGCTGGTCGTCAGTGCCGAAGATCACCAGCACCGGGATGCCCAGCGGGGTCAGCCGGTCGGGGAGGCTGCGCTGCCCGAGGTAGTTCAGGGGCCCGCGCATCGCTCCCACGAAGTCTCGGTGCGTCATCTTCATCGCGTGCTCGACGAAGGCCGCGGGGATGTCGACGGGGCGGGTGAAGCCGGTGCGCACGGCCTTCCGGACAGATGCCTCGGTGCGCAGGCGCCACAGCAGCCGTCCCGGGAACTGGGTCAGGACCAGCCGGAAGATCGGGCGTTCCGGGATCTTGGCCTCCAGCGTGGGGCCGAAGTCGATGAGCGCCAGGCCCGCCACCGCGCCGGGCCGCTGCTCGGCCAGGGCTGTGGCCACCGTGCATCCCGAGGAGTGGCCGACCACGGTCACCTGGTTTACGCCGAGGTTGTCCAGCACGGCGCCGACCCGGCGGGCCTGGGCGCGGATGTCGTACCGGTCTGCGGGGTCAGCCGGGCTCCCGCGGCCGAGCAGGTCGACGCGGATGACGCGGTGCGCGCCCGCCAGTTGCGGGACGAACGGGTCCCAGCAGGCCAGCGGGGCCGCGGCGTTCTGGATCAGCAGCAGGGCGGGCGCGCCCGGCTTGCCGTCCTCCGCGACGTGCATGCCGCCGTCGTCAAGCCGCGCGAGCCGGTCCCCGGCATCCGGACCGCCGGGCGTGTGTTCCGCCATGGCGCTGTCTCCTGTCATCCTGCCAAGTTGTGAAATCAAAATGGATGTTACCACTAAAAGTTGGTAACCTCCATTTTGTTGGTAGCCGCCGTCATGTGGGAGGGCTCTGTGCCTGGAAGAAGCGGGACACGGCGCTGGTGGGCGCTTGGCGCGGTCAGCCTGAGCCTGTTCGCGGTGACCGTGGACGGCACCGTGCTGTCAGTGGCCTTGCCGACCCTGGCCGGGGCGCTGCGCGCCACAGAGTCTGACCTGGAGTGGTTTTCCTCCGGCTACCTGCTGCTGCTCGCCGCCGCCACGCTTCCGGCCGGGCTGATCGGTGACCGGTTCGGCCGCAGGAAGCTCCTGGCCGGCTGCCTCGCGGCGTTCGGCGCGGGCTCCGTGCTGTGCGCCCGGGCGCCGTCGCCCGGCGTGTTTCTCGCCGCCCGGCTGCTCATGGGGCTGGCCGGGGCCGGGGTCACGGTCATGGCGATGTCCGCGCTGACCGTCTTGTTCAGCGACGCCGAACGGCCCAGGGCGGTCGGGATCTACGAGGCCGCCAACTTCCTCGGCCTGCCCGCCGGGCCGGTGCTCGGTGGCTGGATGCTGTCGCGGCTGTGGTGGGGCTGGGTGTTCCTGCTCAACGTGCCCGTCGTCGCAGTCGGCCTGATCGCCGTCCTCGCCCTGGTCCCGGAGTCGCGGGCCCTGCGGCGGCCCGCGCTTGACCCGCATGGCATGATCGTCTCGGCCGCCGGCCTTGTCATCGTGACCTACGGGCTGATCCAGGCAGGCCAGGACGGCTGGGGCAATCCGGGTGCCCTGGCGCTGATGGCCGCCGGCCTTGCCGCGCTCGCCGGGTTCGCGGTACGGGAACGCCGACTCGGCGGGCGGGGCGGCAGTCCGCTGATCGACCCGGGGCTGTTCCGCTCCGCCTCCTTCACCTGGGGCGCAGTGCTCGGCGGGGTGGCCGGGCTCGCCATGATCGGCGTGTTGTTCGCGATGCCGCAGTACTTCCAGGCCGTCCAGGGAGCAAGCGCCCTCGGCTCAGGGCTGCGCCTGCTTCCGCTGATTGGCGGCCTGATCGCGGGCGCCTTGCCCGCCAGTGCGCTCGCCAGGGCGGCCGGGGCCAAGCTCGCCGTGACGCTCGGGTTCAGTCTCCTCGCCGCCGGCGCGGTGGCGGGCGCGACGACGGGAACAGCGGCGAGCGCCGCGTTCATCGCCGTCTGGATTGCCGTGCTCGGCGCGGGCACCGGCCTGACGCTCACCGCCGCGACCGCCGTGGCGCTGTCCCGGCTGCCGGCCGAACGGAGCGGAACCGGCTCGGCCGTGGTCCAGGCGTTCCAGAAGACGGCCGGCCCGCTCGGCACCGCCATCATGGGCAGCGTCCTCGCCGTGGGCTACCAGGCCCGCCTCAGCCTGCACGGGATCCCGCCGGCCACGGCCGCAGCGGCCCGCCAGGGCGTTTACGGCGGGGTGGCCGCCGCCACCCGGCTCGGGTCAGTTGCGCTCGTCCGCTCGGTCCGCGCCGCCTTCGCCGGCGGCATGGACGTCTCGCTGCTCGTCTCGGCCGGGATCGCCGTCGCCGGCGCGCTCCTGGCCCTGGCATTCTTGCCTCGGAGGACCACCGTGACCGACTCAGTTACCAGCCCGGCCCGGCCGGGCTTGCGGGAACGCAAGAAGGCCCAGACCCGAGCCACGATCCAGGCCTGCGCGCTTCGCCTGTTCCGCGAGCAGGGCTACGACGCCACCACCATCGAGCAGATCATCGCCGCCGCCGACGTCTCCGAGACCACGTTCTTCCGCTATTTCCCCACCAAGGAAGACCTGGTGCTGAGCGACGACTACGACCCGCTGCTCATCGAGGCCTTCCGCGCCCAGCCGCCGCACCTGGCCCCGGTCCCGGCCCTGCGCGCCGCGTTCGCCGCGGCCTTCGCCGGCCTGACCGACCAGCAGCGCTCCGAGCAGAAAGAACGGATCACGCTCACCTTCACCGTCCCCAGGCTGCGCGCCGCCATGCTCGACCAGCTCTCCCAGGCCATGCAGCTCCTCGCCCGCGCCATGGCCGAACGCGCCGGCCGCCGCCCCGACGACTTCACCGTCCGCACCGTCGCCGGTGCCGTCGTGGGCGCCGCCATGGCGGCCGGCGCCGCCGTCACCGACGACCCCGACGCCGACCTCCCCGCCCTCATCGACCAGGCCATCGCCCACCTCGAACCAGGCCTCACCCTCTAAACTAACGCAGCCTGCATGCACGGCCCCGGGCCAGACCCGGCACGGAACCGCCCGGGGCCACCCAGCCCCAGCCCAGAACCAGCGTGCCCGGCCTGCAAGCGCCGGCCGCCCTCCCCCGCCGCAAGCCGCCGAGTCCTCCAACAGGAGGCCCCTGCCGTCGCTAAGACCACAACCATGCGGCCGACCCTGGTCTTGACCACCCGATGCCAGGATCGGTATCCGTCAACGGCACGCAGTCGCCCGGCGGCCAGTCAGCGCGGCGCACCCGAAAGGACCTGGCCAGCTACCCAGGACCATCCACGGTCGGCCGCTATCACGGAGCGCTGAACCTCCAACCTGATTCTTCAGGTAAGGCTGCGGTTGTTCAGATAGTTGTTCAGGTAGCCAGTCGATCGCTCGGAAAGATGCGATCGCTACAATTACGACGCTGAGGCGCTGCAGCAGGGCGTCAAGTTGGCGCATCCCGCTCTAGGCAACGGGTGAAGGCGACCGCCAGAACGACGGGTTATGTGCCAGCCCGCCATGGCGTAAACGTGAACAACCAAACGCTCGTAATCGATTTGTGCGATCCTGAGCGTTGGGCGGTCGATTTCCCGTCACGCTACGCCATGTCCGTACCTGACGTCAGCAGTTGGGCCGGGCACCAGCGGCGACCTATGACGGCAAGTCCTGCGGGCAGGCATGCCAGGCGGTCTCCGGGGAGCCGCGGACCACAGCCCTGGCCAAGGCCAATATCCTGCCGGGCCAGCGACCGCGCCCGGCGGCAATGAGTGTCTCAATTCCGTTAAGGGGTTGCCCGCGCCGTTCGAGCCCAGCAGGGCGAAGATGCTGCCGCGCGCCACGTCGAAGTCCACGCCGCGCAGCACACGCAACTTCTTGTAGGACTTCTCCAGACCCCGAACGTGGATGGCTGCGTCGGTGGTCATTCCTCGTCTCCTCGCTCCGCGTCCTCGATCGCCTTGGTCAGTCGGGCGCGTTCCTTGTCGATCCATCTCTTTCCGGTGTAGGCCTGCGCGAACGTATCGGCGAACTCGACCGGGTCATCGCCGACGATCGCGCGCACCGGCGTGCCGTCGGCCGCTGCACGCTCCCAGAGGTCGGCGAAGTCGCCGAACATCACGACGGCGGTCTCGCCGTCCGTGACGCCCCCGTAGTACATGAAGTACCGCTGCAGCGCCTTCGCGACGGTGCCGTACGGCTCGGGCAGCGCTTCGATGCGGGCCTTGTACTGCTTGTACTGCGTATTCTGCTCGAGCGACCCAGTGACCAGCTCGATCCACTTCGGTGCCATCATTTACTCTCCTTCGCGGAGCTGTTCCAGCCGCTGTGCGAGGAAGCTCCATGTCTTCCAGAACTCATCGAGATATTCGCGTCCGCTGGCGTTGATGGAGTAGACCTTGCGCGGCGGTCCCTTCTCGGAGGGGACCCTTTCCACGCCAACGAGGCCGCGTTGTTCGACCCTGATCAGCAGCGCGTAGACGGTTCCTTCGGCGATGTCGGAGAAGCCCTGCTCCCGCAGCCACGCGGTGATCTCGTAGCCGTACGCGGGCCGGCCGGACAAGATTGCGAGAACGATGCCCTCCAGAGTTCCCTTGAGCATTTCCGTCACCAACCTGGCCATGGAACACCTCCTCCCGTGCCTACTCAGTCCTGCTGACTACCAGTACAAAGTAGCACTAGCTACTGGTACCTAGCAAGACAGAATAGTGGAGGTGCAGGCAAGCGGCGAGACTACGGGCCAGGAACGCGCGGTGCTGGTGTCCAGCCACCTGATGAGCGAGCTGGAGGACACCGCCAGCCACCTGGTCGTCGTCCGCCGCGGCCTACATGGAGCACTCGAGACAGCGTCGCTCGCCAGCTACACCCGGAGTGGCGGCTCGCGCCGTGGGCGGGGTTCACGGTGGAGTGCGCACGGCCGGCCGGCCCGCCGGTGCTGTCAGCCTGCGCATGGTAAACTTATGGCATGCGTGCAACCATAGATCAGGCAGGGCGCCTGGTCATACCCAAGGCTTTGCGCGACATCGTGGGCCTGGTGCCTGGCGAGGTCGAGGTATCGGCGGACGGAGCTGGCCTGCACATAGAGCCCCTGGCTGACGACCTGCTGGACGACGAAGACGGCCTGCTCGTCATCCCGGCCGGCGACGTCGATGTCAGCGACGACCTCGTCAGGACGCTGCGCAGTGCCGACCAGCGATGACGGGCCGCAGCTCCTGATCGACACGAGTGTCGCCGTCGCGCTGGCAGCCGCCGGCCACGAATACCACCGGGCGACCAGGGAAGCCATCGGTGATCGTCGCTGCGGCCTGAGCGGCCACGCGGCATTCGAGACTTTCTCCGTGCTGACTCGGCTGCCGCCGCCGAACCGCCGCACGCCGACCGCCGTCGCGCGGCTGCTCGCGCACAACTTCCCCGACTCCCGGTTTCTCAGCGCCGGGGGAGCCACGCTGCTCCACGCAAGGCTGGCCTGCCTGGGCATTGCCGGCGGCGCCGTTTATGACGCTCTTGTCGGAGCCACGGCAGCCGAGCATGCCATCACGCTTGCCACCCGCGATCGCCGAGCCGCCGAGACCTATCGCGCGCTCGACATCGACTTCGAACTGATCAATTGAGGCCAGCGCCCGCTGCGGGTGCCGGCAATCTGCGCGCACAAGCTTAGTTAGGGCGCGCCGGATGTCCTGGTGGCGGATGAGCCGCGCCCGGCCCGGCGAGCTGGTGATCCAAATCCGCCCGCTGGCATCGAGCCCGGCGGGATCGCGGTCGATGAACGCCTCTGAACAGGCGGTCTGCGAGGCCCTTGACACTGCGCCGCGCCGCCGGCCTTCATCAGGTTCCCGGGGTCGTGCCGCCGGCCAGGATCAGGATGCGATCCGCCGGCGTCCGGGTCGTGCGTGGTGAGCAGGATCGTGGTCTGCCGGTGCGCGCGTGCGGGGTCAGCCCGACGGTCTCGAGCAGGTCATGCACGTCCCAGGGGTGCCGGTACATCCGCAAAATCAGGGTGAGCAGGTCGGCCTCGCGGGCGCGAAACGCCAGCCCGGCGCACACGCACGCGCTTTGGCGCTGCACACGGGAAGCGGGCGCACCCCGGACATGCGCGTACCGTGGCTGTAATGAAACCAACGCGCACCGCGGCCGGAAGGCGTCGCCTACCCGGACGCTGCTTTCATATTCCCGTCGTCGGGAAATCTTCCGAGACCTCCGGTCAGCATGACCTGGTGACGCACGACAAGTACGGTCCTGGCCGCGATCCCGCGGTCGAGGTCAGAGCCGATGCGAGCGACCTGGCTGTCCTGGCCGGCGTGGGACGCCGGGCCACCGGCATGCTGCTGCTTGGCGCGCCCGCGGCTGGGGCGCCGTGAGCGCGAACGGTATCGCAGTACACGGGGACGGGGCAGCACTTGAGCGGTCGGGCGGCAGCGACTTCGCCCGGCTTTCACGCGCCGTCAGGCAGGCTGGCCTGCTGGATCGCCGGCCTTTGAGCTATGCCTGGCGCATAGCGATCACCGTGGCTCTGCTGGCTGCCGGATGGACAGCCTTTGCGCTGATCGGTGATTCCTGGTGGCAGCTCGCGGTGGCCGTCGGTCTCGCCGTGATGTTTACTCAGGTCAGCTTTCTCGGTCACGACGCCGGGCACCGGCAGATCTTCTCGTCCCGGCGGCGCAGTTACGTGCTGGGCGTACTGCTGGGGAATCTCGGCATCGGCCTCAGCTTCGGCTGGTGGGTAAGTAAGCACAACCGCCATCATGCGAACCCGAACACCGAGGGCGCTGATCCGGACATCATGATGCGCGCCCTGGCCATGACGGCGGATCAGGCCAGTACGAGCAGCGGCCTGTCCAAAGTCGTGTTCCGCCGCCAGGCCCTGCTGTTCTTCCCGATGCTGCTCGGTGAGTCCTTCAGCGTGCATATCGCCAGCATCCGGGCGGTGGCCGGTCGGCCCGGGCGCCGCCGGCCCGCGGAAGCTGCGTTGCTCGCCCTGCACTTCGCGCTCTACCTGGGGGCCGTGTTCCTGGTCCTGAGCCCGGTGAAGGCAGTCGTCTTCATTGCCGTCCAGCAGGGCTTGTTCGGCGTGTACCTAGGGGCGTGCTTCGCTCCGAACCACAAGGGCATGCCGATCCTGCGTCGGGCGGACGAGCATGACTTCCTGCGGCGGCAGGTGCTGACGTCTCGCAATATCCGCGGCGGCTGGTTCACAGACCTGGCTCTTGGCGGCCTGAACTACCAGATTGAGCACCACTTGTTTCCGTCGATTCCGCGCCCGAGCCTGAGCAGGTCCCAACCGCTCATCAGAGACTTCTGCCAGCAGCAGGGGCTGCCGTACTGCCAGACCAGTCTGATTGGCTCCTACGCCCAAGCCCTGCGCTATCTGCACGCCGTCGGCACGCAGGCGCCTGCTTAGGGCTCTCCGCAAAATTATCTATGTGATGCCGGGCGTGTGGTGGTCAAGACCGGGGGTAGCCGGGCGCGATGTTGTAGTTCCAGTCCGGATGGAATTCGTGCGGGGTGATGACCAGGGGCTTCCAGGGTCTTCATCTGCTTGCTTGTGATCTTGATGCCGGTCGGGTAGCTGCCGGTGTCCGATTCGGCCTGGACCCGCAGCTCGGTGCTGGTGGTGGTGGCACGGATGGTCTCCAGGATCACCTGGTGGCTAAGTGGGTAGCCCCGTTAATTCGTCGGGGGGTCAGACGCGGGGTTCGTGTCGGAGGCGCCAGGTGGATGGTGCAGGCGGTGTCGAGGGCTTCTTACGGGGTGCCGATCGGCAGGCCGGTGCGCAGGACAGCGTCTTCGTAGCGGTCGCGAGCGGCGGAGTAGATCGCGAACCCGAAGGAGTGCGCGGAGCCGCCGTAGCGCAGCCGGAACAGCGGGATCTACTCGCCGCCGGGGAGCACGCCGGTGATGTAGGCGAAGGGTCCGTGGTACCAGGCCCGGACTTTGGCCAGCTGCGGCCAGTTGGTCCCGGCGTGGTCCAGCAATCGCAGGAGGACCGAGCTACGGGTTGATTGCGGGATCGCGGGCATGTGCCTCATTGTGCCCGCCTGCGGCACCGGTGCTGGCTATGATCTTGTGGCCGGGAGCGATGCCGGTCACGCTGACCGCCGCCGGCCGCAAGACCCTGAAGAAACGTGTCCGCGGGGCCAGGACGCCGTGGCGGGACCGGCTGCGGGCGCAGATCGTGCTGGCAGCCGCCCGCGGCCGGCCCAGCGCCCGGATCGCCCGTGACCTGGGCATCAGTGAGGACACCGCCCGTAAGTGGCGGGGCCGGTTCGCTGCCTGCGGCCTGGCCGGGCTGGAGGACCTGCCCAGATCCGGGCGGCCACGGCAGATCAGCGCGGCAGACCGGGCGGCGGTGGTCGCGCTGGCCTGCCAACTGCCCGCCGCGACCGGGGTGCTGCGGTCCCGGTGGACCGGCCCGGAACTAGCCGCCGAGCTGGCAGCGCAGGGCCTGGTGTCGGCACCGGTCTCGGTGACGTCTGCTGCGGATCCTGGCGGAGAACCCGGTCAAGCCGTGGCAGTACCAGTCCTGGATCTTTCCCCGGGACCCGGACTTCGAGCCGAAGGCGACGGTGATCCTGGATCTGTACCAGGGGTCTCATCAGGGCGAGCCGCTCGGCCCGGGCGACCGGATCCTGTCGTTCGATGCCAAGCCGTCCATTCAGGCCCGCGGCCGCATCCACCAGACCCTGCCCGCGGCACCCGGCAAGCCCGTGCGGGTGGAGCACGAGTACGTCCGCCACGGGGCGCTCGCGCTGCTCGCCGGGCTGGACGTGCACATCGGCGCAGTGTTCGCCTCCACCCCCGCGACCACGGGCATCGTCCCGTTCATGGACCTCGCCGGGCAGGTCGGTCATGACCCGGCCGGAGTACCGGGACGCGCCCCGCGTGTTCGTCATCGTCGACAACGGGTCGGACCACCGCGGCAAGGCCGCCATCGACCGGCTGGCCA
>DAHVAR010000007.1 GCA_027314515.1 Actinomycetota bacterium | reverse complement strand
CAACCAGCACACGGCCAAGTCCCTGGGTCACGGCGCGAGGCTACCGGCTCCGGTCAGGTGATGCGCGCCGTTCCGGTTCGTGTCCAGCGATCCTTACTACTGATACTCTTGTCCGGCTAGCAGGCGCGGGCCTGCTAGCCGATACGCGCCAGCCCCCATAGCTCAGGGGATAGAGCAACGGCCTCCGGAGCCGTGTGCGCAGGTTCGAATCCTGCTGGGGGCGCCAAAGCACTCATTTTCGAACCTCCGACAAAATGATCTTGTTCGGAGGTTTTTGCACTGTCCGCCATGGATCGCTGGAAGTCCTCGGAGAGCAGCGTGGCCCATGGCTCTTGGAGCGTTGCTCCCACCACGTCGGCCCCCAGCTCGACATCCTCCGCGATCAAGAGCTTCTCTAAGAAGAACTGGTTCGATAGCCGCCGGACCTGCGGGCCTCCGAGCCGGTAAACCTCATCACAGCGGCCGACCAACTCAACTGCGCGATTCAAGTTGTCCTCTATGCGCGCGAAGATCATCTGTGCCGCTGAAAGCGTTCGTTTGGCCTGCTCAAGTTCGTTGTCGATTCGCTCGTGTTCCTCACGAGCCAGGTCGCCAGGGATGGCGCCAGTTACGACGCCTCGGGCTAGGCGCTTGCGCTCGTTGGCCAGCTCATCTACTCGGCGCTTGGCCCAGGCAAGTTCAGGCTTGGCTTGACGCTCCTGGTAATCCATCTCAGCGCGCAGACCGTTGCGTATCTGGTCTTGTAGATCTTCCGGGAGTCGCACCGTGACGTAGTAGCGCTGAACCGCTTGCTCGATCGCGGTAGAGGACAAGTAGGGCTGCGAGCAAACGGTGCGGCGCTGGTGACGACCGACGCAGAAGAAGTAGAAATAACTGCCCTTGGCCCTGGTCAGGCACAGGCGGCTTCCACACTCGGCGCAGTAGATAGAGCCCTTCAAGTAGTGGTGATGTATGCGCCGCTTCTCCCCCGCCCGCCCGTGCGCCTGCAGCACGTCCTGAACCCGGTTGAACATTGACAGCGGAACAAGCGGCTGGTGCCGCCCCTCATATTCGACGCCCTGGAAGGTGACGTAACCGATGTAGTAACGGTTGGACAGCATCGACGCTACGTGCGAGGGCTGGACTGGCCCCGGAACTTTGCCACCATACGGGAGCGTTCGCAGACCCTTAGCGTCCAGCGCATCAGTCAGGGTGCGGATGGTCCACTCGCCGGTGGCGTACGCCTCGAATGCCCAGACGATTAGCGGAGCGCGATCCGGGTCGATGACCACAACACGCGTCTCGCCACCTTCCTCGTTGTGGCGGCCGACGTTGATATAGCCAATTGGTGCTCGACCTGGCGTACCACCGACCTTGGCTTTCTGAGTCATGCCCTTCAGGGCCTCTGTAGCCAGGTTGCGCGAGTAAAACTCCGCGATCCCAGCCATGATCGCGTGGAGCAGCTGACCTGCGGGCGTCTCGTCGATGTTCTCTTTGACCGACACGAGCTGCGCGCCGTAACCCTTCAGCTCAAACAGAGTGTTCGCGTCGTCACGCCGGTTGCGCGCGAAGCGGTCGATCTTGTCGAGGATGACGTAGTCGACGTCTTGCCCGTCGCGGACTCGTGCAAGCATGCGCTGAAACTCTGGCCGGTCGGCCGTCTTGGCGGACTCGCCGCGGTCGAGGTACTCGCCTACTACTTCAGCGCCCAGCGACTCAGCCTTACGCAGGCACGATTCGCGCTGAGCCGGTAGGGAGTAGCCCTCTGGATCGGCGTCCTTTCCGGCCTGCTTGGCAGTCGACACGCGCAGGTAGATGACGGCGCGCTTGGTGCCAGGATCGCGATCAATCTCGTTGGTCTCGGTGGTCGCTATTCGCGCTGGCAATGCGTTGTTCATAGGTCTGGCCCTGTAGCTAGGTAGCGAGAAGTTGGTTCGATCAGGCCGACCTGCAACAGCCGGATCTTGACAGCCTGTTGTGTGACACCGAAGCGACGGCCGAGCGCCGTGGCTTCGCGTGGTCCCTCCGCCCAGGCCTGGCGAATCCATCGCCTAGGCATCAGTAGGCAAGCGGCGAAGTAGTCGCAGGTTTGCTCGGCTACTTCTGAGCACTTGCTGCCCTGGGGGTACACGACAGTGACGAACGGGTGTCATCCATGTCGAGGGTGACGATGACTAAGTCGAAGATCGTCCCGATGGGTGTTCGCCGTCGCTCAGGATGTCCATGACGGCGACGCTGAAGGTGGCGCTGGCGGGGATGTGTAATGCCCCGCCGGGCGGGGTGCCGGGCGGGGCTGGGTGGACGCGGTGTCGGCGTGATGGTCAGTCTGGCGGGGCGGTTTCCTCGGCGATGGCGGTGCGGGCGGAGGATTCGTCGACGATGGTCTTGCCGGCTGAGCAGGCGGCGAGCAGGGCTGTGATGGCCAGCCGGTTGATCGCCCGCGGGAGGCCGCGGGCCTGGGCGTGGATGACGCGCACGGCGTCGTCTGAGAACAGCGTGTCTGACCGGCCGGCCTGTTCGGTGTGGCGGCGGATGTATCCGCTGGCCTCGGGCAGGGTGAGCGCCGGGGAGGGGATGTGATACCTGAGCTGGACGCGCTGGTCGAGGGCGGCCATGTCACCCAGCCGCAGGCGCCGGCGCAGGGTGGGCTGGCCGATGAGCACGATGGTCAGGGGCGAGCCGCTGTCGAGGTCGTGGTTGGTCATCATGCGGACGGCCTCTAGCTGCTCGCCGGTCATCATGTGCGCCTCGTCGATCGCGAGCAGGACGGCCCGGCCTCTCTCGTCGGCCTCGGCGGCCAGGGCGGCTTCGACCTGGGGTATGAGGGTGGCGTGGTGGAAGCGTGGTGCCTGGCCCAGGGCCAGGGCTACCGCTCCGTGGATGCCGCGCACGCCTACCTGGGGGTTGGGCAGGTAGATGAGGGTGTGGCGGGAGGAGTCCAGCCCGTCGGCGGCGGCGCGCAGGGCCGCTGTCTTCCCGGAGCCGACTTCGCCGGTCAGCACCCCCAGGCCGCGGGCGGAGATGAGCCAGCGCAGCCGGGCGACTGCTTCCTTGTGCGCTGCGGAGCCGAACAGGCCGGCCACGGGCACTGAGGCAGTGAACGGCATGACGGTGAATCCCCAGTGCGATTGCACGGTGTCGAGCATCGCCTGTCCTTTCCTTCTTTTTCTTCAGCGGCCGTTGGCGGTGGTGATCGCGGCGGTGACCAGGGCGATGTTGCGGGAGTCCAGGCTGCCCAGCAGCGTGCGCAGGTGCACGGGCACGGCATCGTCGCCGAGGCTGGCCGCGATCTGCAGTACGGCGGCCTCGGACCGGGTGCAGGGCAGCAGGCCGGCCTGCAGGGCGTGCGCGGCGGCGTGCCAGCGGATCACCGCGGTCGGCTCGCCGCAGCCGATCGCTGATCCGGTGGCGATGATGCGCCGGAAGGCGCGGGAGTGCAGGAAGTGCCCGTGGGCGACGATCAGCTCCACGGCGGCGGCGTCGGCGCAGATCCCGGCGGCGGTGTCTTCCAGCAGCAGCGCCAGCCGGCTGGCGGGCATGGCCGGGGCGCTCACCGCTGCTCCTTGCGGCCGCCGCTGCGGTGCCCGGCCTGGCTGTCGTCACAGGTCATGTTGGACAGGCGCAGCTGCCCGGCGGCACCGGCCTGGCCGGCGGCGGCGACCAGGGCCAGGTAGTCGACACCGGTGTAAGCGACGGGCTGGGGGTCCTCGTCCGGCGGCGCCTTGGGGTGGGCGTGCCGGCCGATGACCTGCGGGACGGCGGTGCCGACTTTCCGGCCGGCCCACCAGACATCCAGTTCTGTCAGGTCAAAGGGATCGAACACCAGCTCCACTTTCCGGCCGGTGAGGAACGGGTCCACGGAGTACACGTTCCCCTCGAGCTCCACGGTGGCGGTCTTGCGGACCAGGCGCACCGCCGACCAGGAGAACGCTGCCTTCAGCGCCGCCGCGCCGGGCGGCGTGGCCGGCCCGGCTGCCTCGAACCGGGCCTGCGGCGGCTGCCCGGTCTCGGAGTGAGCGCGCTGGTGGTAGACCTGGCGGACCCAGTGATCGAGCAGGTCATTGAGTTCTTCCAGGCCGGCGACCGGATGGCGCGCGGGATCGTCGCCGCCGGTCACCTCGACCTGGAACTGCTGCTGGATAGTCTGGAATGCCTTTTCGATTTTGCCGCGGCCCATCGGCCGGCCGGGCGCGCTGTGAGTCAGCTTGATGCCGAGCATCGCGCACGTGCGCGCCAGCGACACGTCGGTGAAGCAGGATCCGTTGTCGGTATACAAGACCGAAGGCACGCCGTGGCGGCGGATGGCCTCGCGCAGCACGCCGGCGAAGCGGACCGCGTCGGGCCGGCGGACGAACAGGTGGCCGGTCAGGAACCTGCTGTTGTCGTCGATGATGCCGGCCAGCCAGG
>DAHVAR010000001.1 GCA_027314515.1 Actinomycetota bacterium | reverse complement strand
CGTGGCAAGACGTTCGTGATCACCATCGTCGCCCGCAATGGCATAGGTCCCGCGGCCCGCCAGGTCTTCCGGCTGAGGATCTCCTAGCCCTCGCGCCCGCGCAGAGGTCCCTGCCGCCAATCTGACCCGCGCCGCCAACCTTTGGCGGGCCCCGATCGTGTAAGTAGCGTGCCGCTGAACAAGCTAGGCAACCACGAGACTCGCGATAGAGGCCAGTGTGAGCGCCACCGATCTGGACGTTGTCGGGCTCGCAAGTCCCGGCATCTCCTTTGAACGTTCGGGCCACCACCGGCCGGCCCCTCCCAAACCGGCATCGGCGCCGTCCGCTGCGCCCGGCACTGTGCTGAGCGGTTGCTCGATGGCGAACCTGGGGCCGACGCTACCAGACTTCCAGCGCGGCGCAGTGTGGGCTGGCCCGCTCTACTTCACCCCTGGGGATGCTGCCGTCTCGCAGAAAGCCAGAGCGCCGCAGCTCGCCGGGCCGACCAAGCTGTACGTGGTTGTCGTGGTGATCTCCGGGCTCAGTCCGGGAAGGACGGTCGCCGTCACGGCAGCGCCGGCTTACCGGAGATACCTCAGATTCCTGTTCGGCCCTGGTAACTCGCTCAGTCCAGGCACTACCTACTCGATGGCTAGCGGAGAGGCGGGCGTAACGTTCGTCGCCTGCCCGAGGGAAACCGGTTACACCAACCAGCAAGTGACCGACTACTACGGCGGCTTCCTTATCAGCGGCGACCGGTGCGTTCCCGTCGATGTCCGCCTCGCCGGACGGCCAGGGCCGATCATCGCGAGGCTGGGCGCGCCTGCAGGCAGCTGTACGCAGCCGACGGCGGCGAGACGACGCCGCTCGACGTCGGCACCGAGAATCGACGTCGGCACCAAGAACCCAGCGCTAGCGCACCTTGGCAGGCCGGCCCTGGGGTCGCTGGCTTCCTCGTTTTGTCAGAGCTGTCCGATACTGTTTTCGATAGCAGTTAGTTCAGCGGGACGTTAACTGGCACGGCGAGGGAGGCGGACGACATGACCGAGTCGGCCAGCACGCCAGACCCGGCCGCCGCCGGCCGCCTGGGCGAGCACCCCGATCCGGCCGGGCCGCCCGGCCAGGGCCAGAGCTGGCTGTCGGATGAGGACGTGCTGGCGCTGCTGGACAGCCTGGCCGTCGCGGGCACCCACGACGGGTACGACCGGCAGGAAGCCGTGGCCGCGGCCGAATGGGATGCCCTGCTTGCCAGCGGCGAGGTCGTCCTCGATGACCCGGCCAGCTCGGCCAGCCCAGGCGGCCCGGCCAGCCCCGGCGGCCCCGACTACGCCGGAGCCCACGACGACGCCGGCCGGACGGACGGCACGGACCGCCAGGACGACACGGACCGGCCGGGCGACGCCGCGGGCACGGCGAGCACGACCTGGGTTGCCGAGCACCTGGCGGCCGGGCCGGGCCTGGCCGGAATGCTCGCTGCCACCACGGCTGCGGAGGCCAGCGACTGGGACCTGCCCGGCATGGCGGCGGGATACCGGCGGGTAGCGGCCTGGGCGCAGGCCCGCGAACTGGCCGCCGTCGCCGAGATCGCCGGCCGCCGCGCGGCCGCCAACCCCAGGATCGGCGCCGGCGAAGACGGCGCGCCCCGCCAGCTGCCCCCCGAAGCAGCCGCCGAGGTCGCCCTGGAACTGCGCATGTCCCAGGCCGGCGCAGCCGACTGGGCAGACCTGGGCTGCCGGCTCCGCTGGGTCCTGCCGCTCACCGGCGCCGCGCTCGCGGCCGGCACCATCGACCTGGCCAGGGCCAGGATCATCGCCGAGGCCACCGCCCGGCTATCGGATGAGCACG
>DAHVAR010000052.1 GCA_027314515.1 Actinomycetota bacterium | reverse complement strand
CCACCGGGTGCTCACCTGCTTCGACTGCTCCGGCCTCGTTCAAGCCACAGACGATTGCCACACGCAGCTATCAGCGCCGCATGACAGAAGCGTGCACTAAGCCGGTCACTCGAACGCGACCTCGGACACACACGCAGCTCGCCGTGGAACGCCACCGGGAAGCGGTGAGCGCCGCTGCGCCGCTTCCGCCCTTATCGGACGAGCGGGTCGGCGCCGTGGCATTACCTTCTCGGCCCGCTCGGCGCCGTGCTGCTCGCCATCGAGGACCGCGACGACAGCATATGGCTGCCGCTGGTGCGCGCCGGACGGCAGGTCGCGTTGCAACGGCCCCAGCGACTCGCCCACATGACCGGAGCCAACTGGTTCTTCGTCTCCCTGGCCGCCCGCGCCCGTCAAGGCGGCGGAGAACTGCGGACCTGGCTGACCGGGAGCCACACCGCCGAGTTCTTCTACCGGTACCCGATCAGTCTGTCTGCGCTTGCGTCAGTCCCGCAGCCGGACGGAGTCGGCGTCTGGGCCGAAGGCGGCCAGGTGATCGCGTTCATGCTCGAGTACGACACCGGCAGCGAGCACCCGGCCCAACTGCCGGGCAAGCTCGACAGTTACGCCAGGCTTGCCGATGTCATGTCCCGGTACCACCAGCAGGTGCCGCCGCTGCTGTTCTGCTTCCTGACCTCGCGCCGCGAGCAGACCGCCCGCCGCGCCCTGGCTGCCTGTGCCGATTCGCGCAGCTTGCGCATCGGCACTGCCGCCATCGATCCGCGCGTGACGTGCCCGGCCGGGCAGGTCTGGATGCCGCTGCATGGCTCAGACCACCAGGTCCGGCTGGTCGATCTGGATCGCAATCCCTTCCAGGCCGCCGCGTCTACCTACGCGGCGGACCAGTACCGCTAGCCAACCACCCGAGTCGAGTTCACCCAGGAGGATGCCATCAACGCCGCCCCGCTGACCATCAGCCAGCTCGCCAGTCTTCCCCCGACCATCGACCTGATGACTGCCGCGAAGATCCTCGGCATCGGCCGCACCAAGGCGTACGAACTCGCTCGCCGCGGTGAGTTCCCGTGCCTGGTGATCCGCGTCGGGGACCTTTACCGTGTATCCACTTCCGACCTGCTGCGGCTGCTGGGCTTCTCCGAGGCGGAGATCCACGCACCGCCAACTGCCGCGTAGGGACGCGAATGAACACGTGATCACGTCCGCTCGCACGGTCAAACCACGGTCAGACGATCAAGAGCCGGGTCGCCATCTCTCGGCGAACCGGCTCCGACCTACTGGAACTTGGTAGCGGGGGCGGGATTTGAACCCGCGACCTCTGGGTTATGAGCCCAGCGAGCTACCGAACTGCTCCACCCCGCGTCGTGTGGGTTAACTTTACGGGCACCACACCCTCCCTGGCAAATCAGGCCCAGCGGCCCAGCGGGCCAGCTCCCGGCTCGGCAGTTCCGCCTGTTGTCGACGGTTACTGCGGTCCAGCCGGACTCAGGCCCGAAGGCCAGCGGCACCCGGTGCGGTCAGCCAGATCTCGTAACGCACCGGCACGGACGCGGTTGGCAGCTGGGTCAGCTGCTGCGGGTCCTGTGTCGTGGCCAAATCCAGTACCCGGATCGGGGAACCGCCGAACGGCGCAAGCTGGCTCTCACGGCCCGCCAGCAGCAGCGGCTTCCGGCCGGCCGCCGCAATCGACCCGATCACGCTATCCACAGCAGTCACTGGCTGGCCGGGCATCCACGCCACCGGCACTCCGCACATCCCCCTGACTACCTGCGTGAACTCCGCAGCCGCCGGCATGCCGATGATCACCACCGAGGCGTTGCCCGGCAACTGGGCGCACAGGTCCGCGACCGCGCTGACCTCGCCCGCGCCGATCTGGCTCAGCGCCATGCCCTGCGCGACCGGGCGCAGGCCGCCGGACTTGCCGCTGTGGCTGAAACCCAGCCCGAACGTGGTGGACACGGTAGGCACCAGCATGGCCGCGATGCAAGAAATGGCGACCACCGCTCCGGTCACCTGACGCGCGCCACGGTCGCGCGCCCGCCGGGTCAGCCACGACGAAGCCCACAATGCGCAGATGATCAGTCCGGGGATCACCGTAACGACGAGCCGGCGGCTCGCCCAGGGCTGGTCCGGGTAAATATCCGGAGACCACAGGGCCACCACCGATCCCCCGCAGATGATGGCCAGCGGCAGGCCCCATGCGCGCCAGATCCCGGCCGGATCGCGCCAGGTCAGCAAGGCTCGAAGGCAACGCCGCGCGAGTATGGCGACGCCGAAGCCACCGAGGAGCACGGTCGGCAGGCCGATATACCAGATCGCCCAGTACAGCGTCTGCTCGGCGTACAGGCGCGTCGGATCGACCGGCAGGCCCTGAGCCTGTTGCAGTGTCCGGACGAGGTGGTATTCCGCTCGGGTCGGGTGACCGCGGACTGTCTGGATATACGGGCGCACCGCGAACCCGATCAGCACCGCAGCCGCGATCACCGCGCCCGCCTCTGGCAGCCACCGCAACGGCCGCTTCGCCAGCACGGCCGGGACCAGGGTGCGCACTCGCGCGAATCGCGCCAGCTCGATCACCACGAGGCACACCGCGATGAGCCAGATCGCCGCGAGCCCGGACAGCGCGACGGTCTTCCCGACCGAGTCAAGGAACGGCCGGTCCAGCAAGTAGCAGCCGAGTAGGCCGTAGCAGATACCAACAACACATCCCGCCGGGAACGCGCTAGCTTCCGGCCGGTGACTTACGAAGAGCGCGCCGCAGAACGGGATAACGACGAGCAGGTACACCAGCCCGTCCAGACTCATCAGCAGGCCGAAGCCGAGTGCCAGTCCGGCGAGCGCCGCAAGGCTGCGCTGTGGCGTGAGGCTGCGCTGTGGCGTGAGCCAGGGCTCGAAGCGCGATGGGGCAAGCGCCCTGCGCACGCTCGCCAGTCGGCTGCTCAGCGTGCTGCGCCCGCCGGCCGGCAGCGGGAGGACGGCGGTCTGGCCCGGTCCGACCGGGGCCACCGGCGCCGTGGCCGCGACCGCTGCGGCGGCACCCCCTGCGGCGGCACCCGCCGGCACCGGCGTCATCGGCCCGGTCGGTGAACTGCGTAGCGCCATCGAGTCAGCAAGCAGGCACAGGCCGCCGAACAGCAGGATCTGCAGCGCGGTTTCGCTCAGCGTGGTCCGGCTGATGTACTGCTGGGGCAGGCTGATCCCGAGCAGCAGAGCTCCGGCCGGCGCCCACTGCGGGCCGGCCAGCCGGGCCACGAGGCCGGCAAAGGTGAATGTCGCCAGCCCGCCAAGCACGGGACCGATGGCGGTTGCCGCGGTGATGCCGTGCACCCAGAAGCCGCCCGCGATCAGCATCGGCAGCCCGGGCGCTGCGGCCGGGTAAAGAGAGCCGCCGCGCGCCAGGAAACCGGTGCTGGTAAAGCTGAGGCCCGGATGCGCGCCGCCGAAATACCTGGCCATCTCCGGTATCGGCAGCGAGCCGTGCTGCGCTATCCAGTAACCCGCCTGCAGGAAGGCACCGGGAGCGCGGACCACGATGAGCGCCTCGGAAGCCTTGGTGAGCTGCCAAGCGGTGAGCCCGGCAACGATGGCGACAGTGGCAAGCAGGCCGAGCCAGGTTGTCCACGCGGGTTCGATCGTCCGGCCGCCGGAGAACAGCCGCGGCCAGTGAGCCGGCACCCTGCGCAGCCCGTTCACGGCGAGCGCAACTGCTAGCGGGACCGAGATGAGCAGCATCGGAACTGGCAGGAAGTCGCCAGCCAGCAGGAGCGGCAGGCCGGGAATCAGCCACGCCAGTATCAGCACGGCAGGCAGGACGGTCAGCCTGGCGAACAGCGCCCCGGCGACGTCAGCTGACGGTGCCCTGGCATCGGCTGACGGTGCCCTGGCATCGGCGGACCGTGGTCGGCCCGCCCCGGATCCGGCATGGCGCATGACCGACCGCGCGAGGGGCACTGCTCGCTGCGCCGCAGACCGCGCGAGGGGCACTGCTCGCTGCGCCGCGGACCGCGCGCGGGCTGGCCGGGCTGCTTTCTCAGCCGGCCCTGCTCTCTCAGCCTGCCCTGACTTCCCGGCCGGCGCACTGTCTTGCCCGGCCGGCGCACTGTGTTGCCCGGCCGGCGCACTGTCTTCAGCCGGGCCCGCGCCATCGGCCAGCCCCGGCTGCTGATTGACGCCGGCGCCGCGGCCAGGGCTGTCACGAGGGAGCACGGGTCAACTGTAGAGGCGGCGCACCGGCGCATCGAAGTGTCAGCTGGCAGCACGGCGTGGCGGGGAACCGGATGAGACCGGGCCGCTGCCTCGAAACCCGGCCAATTCTGCGGTTGCCGTGCGTCTTCGCTCCCTATTTCTTCACATAGTGGCAGCACATAGCATGGGCGATAGGCCGGAGTTTGCCGGGCCGCTGACCAGTTGTCAGCGCTTGACCCAGAGGAGCTAATGCGCCGCCACGACGAGACTGGCGATCAGGCCCGCCGCGTGTCCCGGTTCTTCCGCAACCGCGACCGCGGTCCCCGACCGCGGCGGCGATCTACCTCCACGCTGATTCTCCGCGGCCTCGCCGTCATGATGGCCGTCGTTCTCGCGGGCGGGTCGCTAGCGGTCTACTTGAAGTACCGGGCTATCTGGGACGGCGTCAAGCGCGTCGACGTCACCCGCGACCTGACCGGCAAGCGGCCGCCAGCCGACCCGAACGCGCTCAACGTGCTCCTGATCGGCTCGGACAGCCGGTCTGGTATCAACCGCCGCATCGGCGGCGGCGCCGACGGGGGGATCGCGGGCGCGCGGTCCGACACGATCATGGTGCTGCACATCGCACCAGGGGCGCACCAGATCATCGTGCTCAGCATCCCGCGGGACTCAGTGGTGCCGATCCTGAACTGCGCGCCCGAGGACGGCACTACGGGACAGACGGCGCAGCCCGCCAGCGACATCGAGCAGATCAACGCCACCTTTACCGACGGCGGGCCGGGCTGTCTGTGGAAGACCGTCGAGCAGACGACCGGCATCCACATCAACGATTTCGTCGAGCTCACGTTCCTCGGGTTCGAGCGGGTCATCGACGCCCTGCACGGTGTCTGGGTCTGCCTGCCCGCGGCGGTGCACGATCCCGTGTCACACCTGAACCTGAGCGCTGGCCGGCACCACATCGATGGCAAGCAGGCGCTGGCATTCTGGCGCACCCGGGAGGACCTCGGGATGGGCGACGATCCGCAGCGCATTCAGCGCGACCAGTTCCTGATGGCGTCGCTGCTACAGGGCATCGAGCACAGCGGACTACTCGATAGCCCGAGCACGATCCTCAGTGTCATCGACACGCTGACCGGGCACAGCTACCTCACCACCGACACCGGGCTGACCCAGCAGCGAATGCTCCAGCTCGGTGAGGATCTGCGGGGGATCTCCGCCAAGTCCGTGCAGTTCATCACGGCCCCCTGGACGACCTACGTCGGGGATGCTCAGTGGATCAACTCGGCACAGACGCCCAGCACCGGGAACGTCAACTGGATCCAGTGGCTACAGCCCCAGGCAAACGACCTGTTCAACGCGATCTCGCATGACACCAAGCTGCCCAGTACCAGCAAGTCCGTAGTCAAGCCTGCGGCGGTAGCGGTCAGGGTGCTCAACGGGACCAGCACCCAGAGCCTGGCCGCCAGCACCGCGACAAGCCTGACCAGCCGCGGCTTCGACGTGATCGGGCCGGCCGCCCAGGCGCCTAGCGCTGATTTCCGCGACACGGTTGTCGAATACCGCTCCGCGGCTGACCTGCCCGCCGCACATACGCTGGCCGCGCTGTTCGGCAATGTGCGGCTGGAGCAGGATTCACATCTGAAGACCGGGACGCTGCACCTGATTCTCGGCTCGAATTTCGCCGGCCTTAAGGTGGCCAGCGCACACTCGAGTATCTCGAACCTGGCCAAGACCTATGGCGGGATAACCGGCAGCACCAATATCTGCGGCGACGCCAGCGCGTTCGCCGGACCGGAGGGAGGCTAACAGCGCGGCCCGCTGGTCTCCGCTTCCGCTAGCCTTTCGCGGCGGCTCGCAGCGCCGCCCGCGAGATGTGCGCCGTGAACACCGGGCTGGTGGCCGGCAAGTAGACGATCGGCGCCCGCGCGCCCGGCAGCTGCAGCAGCCGCCAGTACTTCAGGCCCTGCGCGGTGCGGGTCTGCAGGAACTGATGCATTACCTGGCCGACGGATCCCATCGTCGTCCACGGCGCCGAGCAGCCGATGTAGTAGGCGACCGACGGGTTTTCCAGCACGCAGGGCGGATGGACGCCGATCTTCTCCAGTGCCGCGGCCTGAGCCTGGAACTGGCGTCCCGCATCCTGGTTAGCCGCCTCGTGCTGCGCTATCACCCGCTGCGAGATGATCCCGCCTGCCAGGAACAGGCAGGCGGCTACCGCGGCCAGCCGGCGCCACGGTGACTGGGTCACCGCCCAGACGATCCCGTCCGCGATCAGGATGGCCATCAGCGCGAAGCTCGGCAGCAGGTAGCGGGGTGCCCCGAACGGCACCAGGAACGCATACAGCAGGAACACCCACAGCGCGGTGGCCCCGGCCAGCACCGAGGACGCCTTCATCTCGCTGCGGTGCCAGCCGACCCACAGGCCGAGGATGGCTATTGCCAGGAAGGCAAGCCACCACGGCGTCTCCAGTGGCACCGCCCAGCTTGTGCACCCCTTGCTCGAGCCGCAGTACCACGGGCCGTTGAGAAACCTCAGCTGAGTGCCCAGCGCCATGTACAAACGGAGGGACGGCGGCTCCCCGCCGGCCAGGTGGACCCGGCCGAAGAAGCCGCCGAACCAGAGGTAGGCACCGACGGTCCACTCCACGGCGCCGAGTACGGAACCGATGGCCATTGCCGCCATCACCTTGAAGTTCTGCCAGCGCCGCACCACGAGCCAGGCAATGATGGCCGGGCCCATCAGGAACACCAGGTTCTGCGGCCGCATCAAGATGATGAGCAGGCTGGCGAGCGCGATGAGCGGCAGCACGACGCGGTCGCGCATGGTGCCGTTGACCGCGTGCAGGAACAGCCCGGTCAGCGCGAGCAGTCCGATGGCGCCCCACCAGTCAGGGTAGATCTGCACGCCGCTGTTCTGCGTGATCGCCAGGCTCACCAGGACCAGTTCGGCCAGCGCGAGCACCCGCATGGACCGCAGGCCGCGCCAGCACAGCACGGCCAGGAACAGGCCGACCGCCGACAGGACCGACATCCAGATCCGGATCGCGGTCAGCGACATCGTGAACAAAGTCACGGGGGCAGCCAGCAGCCCCGCTCCCTGCCCGTGCACCGGCGGGAGGGACACGCCGGATGCGTGCACGCTGGTCCGCGCGATGTAGGTAATCTCGTCCGCGCCAAGGGGCATCCGCAGCAGCGGCGGAGTCAACTCGGCGGCCAGGAAAGCCACCGACACGATCGCCGGCCAGAAGAGGCTCTCCGGGCTGACCAGATTGCGCCTGGACCGGCCAGTTGGCCGTGCCTGCGGGTCGCCTACCTTAAGGTCATGCACGAACGACTCCCGTTTGAGGGCTACGACAGCGCTCTGAGCCTACCTACCGGGCCGGCCTGATAACCGCCTCAGGGCAGTTTGGGGCCTTCCCGGCTTGGTCAAGTATCAGACAACGGCTGATAGTCCGGGTCGGAGTTGACCGTACCGTATACTGGCGACGCATTTCCGCTGCTCACTGCACCGGGGCACGCGGAAATCTTTATTAAGGCAGGTCAACGCTGCCCTAGTTGGCGCCAGGATGGCTCGCGGATTGCGTAATCTTTACCGTGATCTGATCGCGGATGCAGTCGGCGCGCGACGAGGAAACCTGCGGTTGGGAACAGGTCTGAAAACACCGGAGGAGGCGTCGGTGACGCGACTCGCCACGGAAGTGGCCGAGTCGCCGCAATCCCAGTCGTCACGGATCCTGCGGCGGCCCGGCCACCGGCTAGCCCTCGTCCTCGCGCTCTATCTGGCTGGCGGCTTCTTCGTCACCAGCCCGTTGTGGGTCCACCCGACAGGACTCCTGCAGGCCGGCGACCCGCAGGATGTGGACCAGGCGACCTGGTTCCTCCGGTATACCGCGGCGGCGGTCGAGCACTTCGGGCTGCCGGCCCTGACCACCACGGCGATGAACGCCCCGCACGGCGTGAACCTGATGTGGAATACCTCGCTGCTGCTGCCCGGCATCCTCATCACGCCGGTCACCGCGCAGTTCGGGGCCCAGGCGGCCCTCACCAGCCTGCTGGTCATCGGCTTCGCCGGCTCGGCCGCCAGCATGTACTACGTGCTTCGCCGCTGGCAGGCAAGCCAGCTCGCGGCCGCCCTGGGCGGCGCGCTCTACGGCTTCTCGCCAGCACTGGTGGACTCCGGCATCGGCCATTACTCGCTGGTCATCGCGATCTTGCCACCGCTGATCATCGACCGGGTGCTGCGGCTCGTCACCAACCGGGGCACTGCGCTGCGCAACGGCAGCTGGCTTGGCGTGCTGGTCGCCGGGCAGCTGTTCGTCAGCGAGGAAGCGCTGGTGGACACGGTTATCGCGACCGTCGTCCTGCTGGTGGTGCTGGCAGCTTGCCGGCCGCGCGAGGTGCTGCACCGGGTCCGGCCGCTGCTAGCCGGGCTGGCCACCGGCGGGCCTTTCGCGCTGATCCTGTGCGCGCGGGCCCTGTGGGTGCAGTTCCACGGCATCAGGGCCGGGTCCGCCGCCGCCACTGTGATCATCAACTATCAGGGCCACGAGACGAACCTGGGGACGCTCCCGTACGCGTTCATCAACCCGGCCAGCACCGTCTTGCTGCACACCCATGCGACCGGGGTCATCGCTAACTACTACCCGCAGCCGCTGCCTGAGTACCTTGCCTTCCTGGGCGTGCCGCTGATCATCGTGCTGCTGGCGGCGATCGTCTACTTCTGGCAGTACCTCCCGATCCGGGCAGCAGGCCTTGCCTGCATCATCCTGGAGTGGCTGGGGATGGGCGCCACGCCGATCCGGCCGGGCACGTTCACGCTGCCCGGAGTCCTGCTGCCGTGGGGAGCGCTCCGGCATCTCCCGCTGCTCGGCGGGATGGTGCCTGACCGGCTGTGCATCCTGGCCGACGCCGGGGCCGCCGCCGTGCTGGCCTTCTCCCTCGACCTGGCCCGCAGCGGCAAGGTCGCTCCGTTCTCGGGCTGGCGCAACGGCAGGATCATCGCCACCGCCATTGCCGCGATCGCGTTGCTGCCGGTGGTGCCCGCTCCGTACCTGGCTGTCCCGGCCGCGCCGGTGCCAGCCGGCTGGACAGCCACCTTCAAGGCGCTGCACTTGCCGTCGGGCGCCAGGGTGCTGCTGGCGCCGTTCCCCTACAACGCCACCTCGCAGGTGGTGCGCTGGCAGGCCGAGACCGGCTATCCGGCCACGATGATCGGCGGCGACTTCATCGCGCCGGACCAGCCCGCCTTGCTCAGCCGGGCCGGCCGGGCAGCCATGACACCGACCTCCTACTACATCGATGACCTGTACGACCCGCAGCTAGGTCCGCTGGTCAAGCCGTCGCCGGCACAGATCCAGGCAAACCTCGCCGGCTGGAAGCCCAACGCGGTCGTCGCCGTCGCCTCGCCCGGCAGCCCCCTCGGCCAGTTCCTGATCGGGCTGTTCGGCCAGCCGGACACCCAGCTCGGCGCCGTGCTCGGCTGGAAGCTCAAGCCCGGCGTGGTCTACGGTTCAGGCTCAAGCTAGCCGGGGCCGGCCTGGCCGTCAGCCGGCGACCATCTTGGCGAACTCGCCCAGCCGGCCGGAGATCTCCGCCTCGGTCAGCTCCAGTCGCTCGAGGATCGTGTAACGGCCCGGCCGTGTCCTCGGCGCGTAGCGAACGGCGGCCGCGAAGTCCGGGTCGGGCATGCCGAGATCGGCGGGCGTCCGCGGCAGCCCGTGCCGGTCCAGGCAGGCCGCGATCTGCTCGGTCCGGGCGACGTCGCCGCGCAGGTAGCTGCAAAACAGCGTGCCTACCCCGGCGAGTTCGCCATGACTGCCCGTTCCCGGGAAAAGGTCGTTGATCGCATGCATGATCTCGTGCTCGCCGCCGCTGCCGGGACGGCTGGACCCGGCAACGGCCATCGCCATGCCGGACATGATCAGCGACTCGGCCAGCACCGTGAGGAACTCATCCGAGCTGGAATCTCCCGGCTGATGCAGCACCGCCTGTGCGGCCGACCGGCCCATGGCGACAGCCAGGCCGTCGATCCGCTCGCCGAGATCGGCCGCCGCGAGCTCCCAGTCGGCTATCGCCGACAGGTTAGCGAGCACGTCGCCGATGCCGGCGGTGGCCAGCGAGCCCGGCGCCGCGCGGACCCGGTCAAGATCGACGATCACGGCCACCGGCATCGCCACACCATAAGAGCCGGTGCCTGATTCGTGCCGGAGGGTGGCGATCGGGGAGCAGATGCCGTCATGCGACAGGCTCGTCGCCACGGCGACCATGGGGATCCCGGCCATGTGCGCGGCGAACTTCGTGACATCGATGGTCTGGCCGCCGCCGATCCCGGCTACCGCTTCGTAGGACCCTGCGCGCAGCCGCCGGCCGAGAGCCGCGGCGGCAGCATGGCTACCCTCCGGCACCCGGATCACCTCGGCAGCCACCAGCGTCAGCTCGGCAGCGATGCTGTCGCCCTGACCCGGGCCGACGGCGACAGCGACCCGGCCCTCGGTCGCGATCCGGTGGTCGGCGAGCAGCGCGCCAAGGCTCCCGATCGCTCCCCGCCGGACATCGATCATCAGCGGCGAAGGCAGCATCCGGGCCAGTAGCGGCATGTTCCTCCCTCGGCGAGCGGCTTGCCCGACCCTAGCAGCGCCAGGCAATCTCCCTGGCACGCTCCAGGTCCTGGTGATCGTCCACCTCGACCCAGTCGACCGTGCCGATCGGCGCCACGGCCACTGCACCGCCGCGGTCCGCCAGCTCCTGGAAGCCGTCCTCGTAATACCGGCCAGGGTCGCTCCTCCAGGTGACTTCCAGGGCGTCGGCCAGCGCGCCGGCCGCTGTCGCCTCGATCAGCGTCGCACCGATGTACTCACCGTCAGCCTCGGCCGGGTCGAGGAGCTTGCTGATCCTGGTCATCAGCCCGCGGTCGTCGAGAATGACCTTCATCTCCTCGTCCGCAAGCTGCTTGACATCGTCCAGCGCGAGGATGAGGTCCGCTCCCGGCTGGGCAGCGCTGGCGGCCAGCAGCGTCCGCTCCACGCTGACCGGGTGCACGGTGTCGCCGTTGACCAGCAGTACGCCCTCGCCGAAGTACGCGCGGGCCAGCCAGAGCGAGTAGGCGTTGTTCCAGTCCTCTGCCCGGTCGTTGTGCACCAGTTCGATCGCGACATGGTGCCGCCGCTCCAGCGCCCGGAGGCGGCCGGCCACCGCCGCCGCGGCGTACCCGACCAGTACCACGATGTCGGTCAGGCCGACCGCGGCCAGGTTCGCCAGGGCGATATCCAAGATCGTCACGTCTCCGCGGACCGGGAGCAGCGCCTTAGGCAGGTGGTCGGTGTCAGGACGTAGCCGACGGCCTGCGCCGGCCGCCAGCACCAAGCCGATCACGGACGGGCCCCTCCTGACGCGCGACAAAGGTCGTCACGACCCTGGCAACGATGAGGAACCCAAAATAGACCGTTAGCGCCAGGTAAGCGAATGTCGCGATGCCCATGGCCGCGGCCAGGCCCACTAGCAGCAGGCGCCCCTCCCAGCCGAGCGCCGTGCCCCGCTCGCTGCCGTCACCACCTGGCGCCCGCCTCCTGGTCAGCATCACGGGCCGGCCGGGCGCGGCGAGGTCGGCGTAGCGGAGCAGCAGCGCCACCCCGAGCGCGAAGATCACCGGCCGCGGCACGCCCACGCTGAGCCCGACCGCGGCCAGGTAAAGGAGCTGTGCGCCGAGGAGCACGGCCGGGACTAGCCAGTCGAGCCGCCCGGAATGCGGGTGCGCCGATCCCGGAGCCGCCAGCAGCATGACGACGGCAGGGGCGACCATCAGCGCTACCGGCAGGCCGCGCAGCCCGAGCGAGCCGAGCGCCGAGATCGCGGCCAGGCCCAGCAAGGCGGGCGGCAGCGGCAGCAAGTTCCCCCGGACCAGGGCCCCGAGGGTGCGGGCTAGCGCCCCGTCATCCCGCAGCCGCAGCAGCGAGTTCTGCCGGTCCGGTCGCTCGGCATCGATGCCGGCGACGCCCGGCAGCGCCCGTCCGGCCAGCCCGCAGGCGATCGCCACGATCGCCCAGCCCAGCAGGGCGAGCAGCGCGACCCTGGCACCCCAGATGGGCGCGACCAGGCCGATGAGCAGGACCCGGCCGCCAAGCGGCATGGTCAGCGCGGCCGCGCATAGCCGGCGGACCGGGCCATCAGACTGCTCGCCGAACCCGGGCAGCGCCGAGCACGCGCTCATCAGGTTGCGGACCCCGGCCAGCCCGAGCACGGTGATGGCGAGCGGCCATGCCCGGCCCCAGTGCTCAGCGGCGGCACCGAGCCCGAGCCCCGCATAGACCACGCACTCGGCCAGGCAACTCCCGAGCGCGGTCAGCCAGCCGACCCGGACCGCCGGCGCCCTGACAGCGGGCAGTTTCTGCCCTGCCTTGAGCACCAGGTAGCCGATCCACAACGCAGCGACGCCGCGGAGGAGGTCGGTCCTGCTGCCGGCCGAGAACCAGGCGGCCGCGCACGCGGTGAGCGCGATCGTGATGCCGCAGGCGGCACTGCGGCCGAGCTGCCGGCCAGCCGCCCAGGCGAGCGCAAGCCGGCTCGCCTCCGCCAGCAGGCCCGGCTCACGCAGGGTGGTGTCGGGCTGGTCACCGAGCAGCTCAGGGGCATTGCCGGCCAACGCGAGCCGGCCGTTCCCGGACAGCAGGCCGATGCTGATGAGCTGGCCGGACACGACCTCGTCAGCTTCTCCGGCGCCGGCGGCCCCGGCCAGGTTGGCCCCGGCGGCCCCGGCCACTGCGGCCCCGGCGCCGATCTCGCCGGCCTCACGATAACCGGGCTCACGGTCGCCCGGCAGGAGGCCGTCACCGGGCCCGGACCCCGTGCGCTGCCTGTCGGCGGGCTCGGCGTATCCGGTCAGCCAGTCATCTGGTCCGGCCCCGTCACCGCCGCGCCCGGCGGACCAGCGGTCCGCGGGCGGCCACTGCGCTGGCCAGCTCTCCGCGGCCCGCCGCCCGCCAAAGTCGCTGCCGTCATAGCCCGTTCCGGCGGGATAAGGCTGCATGGCCTTCGGCCTGACGCCGGGCGGCCGCCCGGCACCTGACGGGTCCGCCCGGTCAAGCCGGCCGGGCACACGCGGGCGCATCCTGGCGGCGGCCGCTGACGCGGCTGCCGCCGGGCCTGCACTAGGTTCGGCCGCGGGCTCGTTCGAGCCGGCGGCGGCCTTATCGTCCGTGATGATCGCCCTTGCTAACCTCAAGTGGCCAGACTGCTACCTAGCGTACATTCGCCCTGCCGGCCGCCCCCGGCGGCCACCAGGGTGGGACCGGTCCGCCGCCGGGCATGGCTTACCGGCCGGAGCAGGACCGCCGGCGGAGCAGGACCGCCGGGCCCGAGCAGGACCGCCGACCGGCTATGGTCTGGCCATGCGGACCGTGGCGGTGGTACTGGCGGGAGGGTCGGGCCGCCGGTTCGGCGCGGCCAGGCCGAAGCAGCTGGGCTTGCTGGCGGGCCGGACGCTGATCGAGCACTGTGTCCGGGCGTTCGATGCCGCTCCTGCCGTCGACGAGGTGATCGTTGTCACCGCGCCGGACATCGCGGCCGAGGTCCGGCAGGCCACGGCCGCCTACCCCAAGGTCAGCAGCGTCATCCCGGGCGGGGCCAGCAGGACCGACTCCACCAGGCAAGCGATCAGCTGGCTGCGCGGCGAGGGAGCCTCCGCGGACTGGAAGGTGCTGTTCCACGACGCGGCCAGGCCGCTCGTCGAACATCGGACGATCGCGGCCTGCGTCGCGGCGCTCGACGACTGGCAGGCCGTGAGCGTCGTCGTGCCGTCGGCTGACACGGTCGTCGAGGTCGCCAGCGGCGCCATCCAGCGTGTGCTGCCGCGCGATGTGCTGGCCCGCTGCCAGACCCCGCAGGGGTTCCGCCTGTCAGTTATCAGCCGGGCTTACGAGCTGGCCGACGCCGATCCTGGCTTCGCGGCAGTCCCCGCGACCGACGACTGCGGCGTCGTCCTGCGCTACCTGCCCGAGATCCCGGTCGGCGTCGTCACCGGCAGCGAGCGGAACCTGAAGATCACCTACGCCGCCGACCTGGCAGTCGCGCACACGCTAGCCGAGTGGCCCGAAGCGGCCGACTGACCCGGCGTCAGCTCGCGGCGCGGGAACGAGGCTGCGCGGGCTCGTCAGGAAGCCTGCGCCCCAGCAGATGTGCATCGTCGCGAGAGCGATCGGCACCCGGCTGGCCACGCCGGGCGGCAGCTTCCTGGCCGCCCGGGCAGCGACCGCCGCGATTCCTGCCAGGTAGCCGGCCGGGACGACGAAACCGAGGGTCAGCCAGCCCAGCCAGGACCCCGCGGCCAGGCCGACGAGACCCGCCAGGCCCGCAAGGCTCCCGGCAGCCAGCAGCGCGACCACGACGGGCGGTGCGAGGTAACGCAGGTTGATGGTCCCGGCGTGGGCACGCGCGACGGCGCGGCGCCACCTGCCGTACCGGAAGTACTGGGTGCTGAGTTCGGCCACCGTCGCGCGTGGCCGGTACGTCACGCGCATGGCCGGCTGGAACCAGATGAGACCGCCGGCCTTGCGGATCCGGTGGTTGAGCTCCCAGTCCTCGGCGACCTCGAAGTCCTCGTTGTAGCCGCCGGCCTGCTCGATCGCCTCGCGCCTGAAGACCCCCAGGTAGGCCGTGTCGGCGGGGCCGGCCTCGCCGCCGGTATGGTTCTTGGCCGCGCCGACCCCGAACGGCGACGTCATGGCCCACGCGACTGCCTGCTGGAACGGGGTGATCCCGGCCGCTGCCATCAGTCCGCCGACGTTCACGGCGCCGGTCTCGCGCAGGGTGTCGACGGCGGTCTGGATGTAGCCATCCGGGAGCATCGAGTGGCCGTCGACGCGCACCACGACCGGGTGCTTGGATGCGGCCAGGGCCAGGTTGATCGCAGCGGCGATCTGGCCGGCGGGGTTCTCGACAACCGTGATGCGCGAATCGGACTCGGCCAGATCGCGGACGACCTCGGCCGTCCGGTCACGTGACGGGCCGAGCGCGATCACCAGCTCAAGCTCACCGTCGTAGCGCTGGCTGAGGATGCGGCCGACCGACTCGGCGATGTAGCGCTCCTCGTTGCGCACCGGCATGACCACCGAGACCGGCTCCGGCACGCCAGTGACGTGGCGTTCGGCGGCGGTGGGCGTGCTGCTAGTCGCGTCGTGCGGGCTCATGACGCGAGTCACGGTACCTTCCCGCGCACCGTTGCGCGAGTTCGGGCGCGCCCGGGCCAGCGCCGGGTGTCACCGTGCGGCGCGCCGGGCGACCATACGGCCATGATAGATATGCGCGCGCATGATGGCTTCGGCCCAGTCGGGGTCGCCAGCACTGAGCGCGTCCAGCAGTTCGCGATGGTGCCCGGAGCTTCGAGCGAGCTCCTGGGGTGTGTAGAGATGGAACGTCCGCGCCACCAGGGCGCGCTGCACGATCGCTTGCACGACTGAGGCCAGGCGCCGGTTGCCTGCGAGCTCGAGTACTCCGGAGTGGAACTTGCCGTTGAGTTCAGCGATCCGATCGAGGCGGCCGGGCGCCCGGCCAGCCACAACCTCTTCCATGCCTTCAACCAGCTGCGTCAGCTCGCTCAGCTCGCCGGTTCCCGCGCGCTGGGCTGCGAGCCGCGCCCCGTATCCCTCAAGCTGGCTCCGCAGCTCAAATGCCTCGTCCAGGTCATGAGCAGACCATCCCGCCACCCGAGACCCGCGGTTCGGCAAAAGTTCCACAATGCCCTCGCTGTCGAGGCGCCGCAGCGCCTCGCGCACCGGCGTCCGGCTGATGCCCGCCTCGCTCGCCAGCTCCACCTCAGGCAGCCGGTCGCCAGCACCATAGACGCCGTTCGCGATAGCGTCGCGTATCCAGGCGTAAGCCCGGTCTGTTGCGGTCACCGTCGGACCAGTCGGGCGCGGGCCTCCGCCGCCGTCGCCAGGTCCGCATACTTAGCCGCCAGGTCCGCGAGGTTGGCCTGGTGAATGGCCTCCGTCCGATCGCCGCACGCCTCGCGCACGACGATCGGACGAAAACCATGCTGAATCGCGTCGGTGGCCGTGGCCCGCACGCACCCCGATGTGGACACTCCGCCGACAACGACCGTGTCCACGCCCGCCGCGGTCAGCGTGGCGGCGAGCGTAGTACCGAAGAAAGCCGACGCGTACTGCTTCACGATCACCAACTCGCTTGGCTGAGGCTCCAGCTCGGGCACGAATTCGCCGAGGTCGCCGGCGCCGTCGGCGAGGGCCGCGAGCGCGGGGATCTTCCGGACGAACAGGCCGCCGTCCAGGAGGCTGACCGAGTACTGCACGCGCGTGTGGACAATCGGCACGCTGACCGAGCGCGCGGTGGCCAGCAACTCGGCGCAGCCATCGACGGCGGCGCGCAAGCCTAGGTAAAACGGGCTGCCGGGCGTGAAATAGCCCTTCATCATGTCGATCAGCAGCAGCGCAGGCCGCTCGCCCCAGCCTAGAGTGCCGCCGAAGGTCGGCGGCGAGCCGGTCATGTCCAGACGGGGGCGATCGGTGCGGGCAGGCCCGTCTCCTCTTCGCACCTGGCCAGTATTTCGTCCAGGCCGGGACCCATGTCAAAGACCGGCAGCGGACTTGGCCGTCCGGACCGCAATTGGGCCCGTAGCGACTCCGTGGCGCCGCCATCGACCAAGCCCTGCTCAGTGAGCACGACGCCGTATCGGCGCGCTCCGGCCGCGGTCACCAGCCCGCGACGTACCTCGAGCGCGACCAGTTCCGGGTCGCGCTCGAGCGGGTCGCCCCAGCCCCCGCCGCCCCAGGTCACGAAGTGCAGCACGTCGCCGGGCGCGACGCGCACGTCGTGGCACTTGCTGGGCAGCACCTCGCGCTTGCCGTCCCCGTGGTCGATCCACTTGCGGCCGCGGGCGCCGGGCTCGCCGCCGTTGACTCCCCACGGATAGGTCAGCCAGCGATCGTCGTGAATTGCGATCGTGCCCGGCTCCAGGAACAGATACGCAACATCGACTCCGTTGCCCCCCCGGTGCAAGCCGGCTCCGCCGGTATCGGCGACCGTCTCCCATTTCTCGATGCGGAGCGGGTAATAGGACTCCAGGAACTCGCACGGGATGTTGACGAAGCTCGGCCACAGCGAGTGCCCGTCGGGTCCGTCACCGAGCGGCCGGCCGGGTATGCCGCCGAACCCAATCGAGTACAGCTGGAACCACTCACCCGCCCGGTTTCCGCTCGAGTAGGTGCCGGAGTACATGAAGTGCGGTGACGAGGAGAATCCGGCGGCGTTGAGCAATGCGGGGTTGGTCTGCCCGAGCAGGCCTCCGAACAGGTCGAACACGCGCCCGATGCCATGGTTTCTGGCGTTGAGGGCAGCGGGGTGCCTGGGCTTCCAGTAGGAGCCGTCAGGAATCGTCACGTCCACGAGCGGGTAGAAGCCGTCGTTCCAGAGAATCTGCGGATCGGCCACCGTGATCATGTAGATGCCGAAGAACATCCGCGCGAGGTTCTCATTCAGGTAGTAGTTCACCGGGCCGATCGCCTGCGGCGACGAGCCGGTGAAGTCAAGGTGCACCTTTTCTCCCGTACGGGTCAGCGACAGCTTGAGCTCGTACGGGCCATATCCAACGCCGTCATCGCAGATGTAGTCGGTGAATGAAAGGGTGCGCCCCTCCTCGAACACGATGTGCAGGAGCGACTTCATCGCGTCATAGTTGCGCTGCAGCAGCGCCTCAAGCGCCGACAGATAGGTTTCGACGCCGAAGCGGGCGCACATTTCCTGGACCCGGCGAGATGCAGTCCGCACCGCGGCAACCAGGCCATTCAGGTCGGCCCGGTTCCAGTCAGGCACACGGACCTGGTTCAGTATGATGCGCAGCGCGTCCTCGTTGACTGCACCACCCGTGTATAGCCTGAACGGCGGGATGACCACGCCTTCTTCGTAGATGGTCTTCGCGTCGGTCGGCATGGACGACGGAGTCTTGCCGCCGACATCGGACATGTGCCCGAACATCGACGCCCAGCCGACCAGCCGATGCTCGAAGAAGATCGGCATGACCACCAGCCAGTCGTTGGCGTGGCTGATCGCGGCGCCGCATGCGTATGGATCCGAGGTGAGCAAGATGTCGTCCTGGCCGATGTCGCCGTCGAAGCCGTCCAGGAAGTCGGGGATGGACAGGCCGAACTGGCCGACAACCATCTTCCCGCTCGGGTCGGCGATGAGCGGGAACTCGTCGTGCTGCTCGCGGATGCCGGGCGAGAGGGCGGTGCGGAACAGGACCTCGTCCATCTCGTAGCGGGCGTTGCGCAGGCTGTTCTCGACGAGGTCGAGCGTGACCGGGTCTACTTCGACACGACCGACCGGAGCGGCGTTGGGCGCGATGATGCGTGCCATTGGTCAATCTCCCAGGTGGTTGACGGGCCGGATGAGGAGGCTGCCGCTCGGGTCGGTGGTGGCGGCATGCCCCGGAAGGACGAGGGTCGTGGAGTCCATCTCTATGACGACCGCGGGCCCGCTGATGACATCCCCGGCTCGGAGCTTCAGCCGGTCGTAGAGCGCCGCTTGGACGAACTCTCCGTCGACGTAAATCCGCGTCCCGCCGAGGCGGGCCGCGGCCGGATCGCCGTCGCCCGCCTCGAGTCGGATCGGCGCGACATTGGGACGGTCGCCAGTGACCGTCGCCCGGGCATTGACCAGCTCGTGGTCGACCGACAGCGTGAACGAGAACAGGCGTTGATGCTCGGCGTCGAAGCGGTTGGCGAGCTGGGCGAGCGCATCCCCGGCATCAAGCAGGCTCGCGTCGAAGGTCACCTGAAGCTCATTGCCCTGGCCGACGAACCGCACGTCGGCGGCATAGCTTGTGGACTGTCTCTCAGCCGGGACTCCTTGCTCGATCAGGCCTTTCGAAGTGGCAGCGGCCAGCTCACGGAAAATGGAGCGGAAGTCGTCTGGCTGAAGGTCACCGAGCTTGCGCAGAACCGTGCGAGCGGACTCGTTGCGGGCCGAGGTCGTCGCGTCCCCGAGCGCGCACAGGACGCCCGGCGACGGCGGCACGATTACCGGCCAGGCACCCGTGAGCCGCCCGAGTGCGTTCGCGTGCAGTGGCCCGGCCCCCCCGAACGCCACGAGCGCGAAATCGCGAGGGTCGAAGCCCTGCTGGACGCTGACAAGCCGTAGCCCGCCGAGCATATTCTCGTTGACGATGTCGACAATGCCCGCGGCCGCTGCCTCGGCGCTCGCCAGTCCCATTGCGTCGGCGATCGTCTGAACTGCCGCCCGGGCCGCGTCCTGCTGCAGGGTGATCTCGCCTCCGGCCAGAGTCGTCGGAAGGTATCCGAGGACTACGTTCGCATCGGTGACGGTCGGCTCGGTACCGCCTTTGCCGTAGGCGGCCGGGCCCGGCTCGGCACCGGCAGACCGCGGCCCAACACGCAGCGCCTTGGTGAGCTCCGGGACGTGCGCGATCGAGCCGCCGCCAGCTCCGACGCTGCGGACATCGACGGCCGACGCACGCACGGTGAGGTCAGCCACCGTAGTCTGGCGGCCGATCCGGGCCTTGCCGCCTTGCACCAGTGCCACGTCGGTCGAAGTGCCACCCATGTCGAAGGTCAGCAGCTCGGTATACCCGGCCTGCTCGGCAACCCACACTGCGCCGGCGACGCCGCCAGCGGGGCCGGACAGCAGCATCGAAACCGGGGCCGCGATAGCCGCGTCGGCCGCCGTCAGCCCGCCGTCACTGCGCAGGATGAAGAGTTCGGCCGGCACTCCGTCGGCCCGCAGTTTGTCCGAGAGGCTGGTGATGTACCGCGCGACCTGGGGCTGAACGTATCCGTTGGCCACGGTGGTGAGGGCCCGCTCGTACTCGCGCATTTCAGGCAAGACGACGCTGGAAACAGACACCTCGATACCTGGGAGTTCCTCGCGGGCGAGTTCGGCGATCCGCTGCTCGTGAATGTCGTTCGCGAATGCGTTGATCAGCGAGACGGCGAGTGCCTGCACCCCGTTGGCCTTCAGCTTGCGGAGTGCGGCGCGGGCGGCGTCCTCATCGAGTTCGCGCACTACCGAGCCGTCGCTGCCGATCCGCCCGGCTACCTCGACGGTGTTCTCGAGCGCGGCCAGTGGCTCGGGCTTGGGCCAGATAATCCAGCCGGCCAGTCCGCCCGGAACGAACGAGCGAGCGATCTGCAGCACTTGACGAAACCCTTCGGTCGTCACCAGGCCGACAATCGCTCCCGTGCCCTCCAGGATCGCATTCGTCGCGACTGTCGAGCCGTGCAGCACATTCGCGACCTCGGTGCGATCCACGCCCGCAGCGGCACAGACCTTGTCGATGCCGTGCAGCACGCCGACTGACTGATCGGCCGGGGTGGAGGCGGTCTTCGCGCGCCACGTCCCGCCCGAGTTCTCATCGATGAGCAGCACGTCGGTGAACGTTCCGCCGACGTCTACGCCGAGTCTGTACGGCATATCGTGTCCTTATCTCTCTAGATGACGTTGGCGGCGTGCAAGCGGGCCCGCTCGGATTCGTCGAGGCCGAGGACGCCGCCGTAGATCTCGTCGTTGTGCTCGCCTAGCGCGGGCCCGGCGGTGCGCACCGCGCCCGGCGTCTCGGACAGGCGCGGTGTGGCGTTGTGCATGGGCAGTTCGCCGAATTCCGGGTGTGGCACCGTCACGATCGCCTGCCGGGCAGCGAAATGCGGGTCGGCGAACATGTCCCTGGCGCGGAAGATGCGTCCGGCCGGAACGCCGGATGCGTGCAGCGCGCTGAGGATCTCTTCAGCTGGTCTCGAGGAACTCCACTGAGCGATATGGGCATCGAGTTCGGCCATCGATGCGCCACGGGCGGAGTGCGTCGCATAGCGAGGATCGTGTGCGAGTTCAGGCTCGCCCATTGTTTGCGCAAGGCGAGCAAAGACGCTGTCCTGGTTGGCGGCGATCAGCACGAGGTCGCCGTCGCCAGTCGGATAGACGTTGCTCGGAGAGACATTCGGCAGCGTGGCACCGGTGCGTTCGCGCTGGTAGCCCGCAACGGCCCACTCCGGCAGCAGTGACTCCATCATCGCCAGGACCGCCTCGTAGATCGCCGAGTCGACGACCTGCCCGCGGCCGGACCGCTCGCGGCTGTGCAGCGCGATGAGGGTTCCCAGGCATGCAAACGTCGCGGCGAGCGAGTCGCCGAGCGAGATTCCCGCACGCACCGGGGGACCGTCAGGGTCGCCCATAACGTAACGGATGCCTCCCATCGCCTCGCCGATCGAGCCAAAGCCGGCCCGCGGCGCGTACGGCCCCGTCTGCCCGTAGCCGGTGACGCGGGTAATGACTAGTGCAGGGTTGGACTCCCAGAGGCGGTCAGGCGCCATCCCCCACCGCTCCAGCGTTCCGGGGCGAAAGTTCTCGACCAGGACGTCGGCGGTGTCAATCAGCTGCCGCGCGAGGCGCTGACCCTCGGCATCGCGGAGGTTGCAGGTGATCGACTTCTTGTTCCGGGCCACAACAGGCCACCAGAGCGACTTGCCGTGCGGCTTCTCGCGGCCCCATTCGCGCATCGGATCGCCGCCACCCGGATCCTCGACCTTGATCACCTCGGCGCCGAAGTCGCCAAGCAGCTGCCCGCACAATGGGCCGGCCAGGAGCTGCCCGAACTCCACGACGCGAAGATCGTCTAGGGGCAGCGTCACAGCCGCGCCCCTGCCACACCCACCGGCCAAGGAGGAGTCAATTGCATGTATGCAATCGTGGCCTGTCACTATTCGATTTTGCAAGAGCAAGCGCTAAAAAGTCGTGACATGTTGATAGTACGCTCGAGCGAACTAGCGCTCTATGCATGCAATCTGGAGGCGGCGTGGATGTCGAGATAGTCGAGGTCGCACTACGCGATGGGCTGCAGAACGAAACCGCCGTCGTGTCGACCGATGACAAGCTCGCCCTGATCAAGGGCCTTATCACTGGTGGAGTGCGCCGCATGGAAGTGACCAGTTTCGTGCATCCGAAGCGCGTACCGCAGTTGGCCGACGCTGACGAGCTGGCGCGGCGGCTCCCGCGAGGCGAGGTCACCTGGATCGGGCTGGTCCTCAACGAGCGCGGTCTCGATCGGGCTATCGCGGCGGGTATGGACGAGGTGAACGTGGTGGTCGTGTGCACCGAGACATTCAGCATGCGAAACCAGGGCATGGACGTCGATGGCGCGATCAGGTCATGGGAACGGATCGCACGACGCGCGCATGCGGGCGGTCTCCGCGCGACCGTGACCCTGGCGGCCGCGTTCGGGTGCCCGTTCGAGGGAGAAGTCGGGCCGGGCCGGGTGGCGGCGACACTGCGGCGGTGCGTGGATGCGCAGCCCGATGAGGTGGCGTTCGCGGACACGATCGGGGTCGGAGTCCCGGCTCAAGTCCGGGCGCTCGCCGATGTCGCCGCACGCGAGGCGGATGGCGTCCCGGTGCGATGGCACTTCCACAACACCCGCAACACTGGCTACGCGAACGCGATCGCCGCGACCGAGCAGGCGGCCGGGCCAACGGCACTCGACGCCAGCGCCGGCGGAATCGGCGGCTGCCCCTTCGCGCCCGCGGCCACCGGAAACATCGCCACCGAGGATCTGTTGTACCTGCTGCATGGCAGCGGCATGCGCACCGGCCTGGATATCGAAGCTTATCTGTCTCTCGCGGATAATCTGCAGCAGCTGGTCGGGCGCGAAGTACCGGCCCAGCTCCCTCGCGCCGGGATCTTTCCGGCCAGGGCCAGAGTCTCGCCCAGGCAGCGGCCATGACCCGGATAGAGTCAAGCAAGGCTGCCCTGGGCGACTTGCCTCAAGCGCGTCAGGGATTGCGGCGCGGCTTCCGCTGAGCGTACGGGCGATCCGCGGGTCCATGCCGATAGTTTTGTGCTGCCCGGCGCATAGTTCCGGGCGGACGGCCCGAGACCAGCACGGAACCAGCATGCCGCTATCAGTCAGGCACGGACTCGGGTTTAGATGCCTGAGTCCTCCAGCATCTCGGTGACCAGCGCGGCAATCGGCGAGCGCTCCGACCTGACTAGCGTGACGTGCGAGAACAGCGGATGACCCTTGAGCTTCTCGATCACGGCGACCACGCCATCGTGGCGGCCCACGCGCAGGTTGTCGCGCTGGGCGATGTCATGGGTCAGCACCACCCTGGAGCCGGCCCCGATCCTGGACAGCACGGTCAGCAGCACGCCTCGCTCGAGCGACTGCGCCTCATCGACGACCACGAAGGAGTCGTGCAGCGACCGGCCGCGGATGTGGGTCAGCGGCAGCACCTCCAGCATGTCCCGGTCGAGCACCTCCTCGATGACGGCCTGCGATGTCACCGCCGACAGGGTGTCGAACACCGCTTGCGCCCACGGGTTCATCTTGTCCGCCTCGGAGCCCGGCAGGTAGCCGAGATCCTGGCCGCCGACGGCGTAGAGCGGCCGGAAGACGACAAGCTTGCGGTGCTGACGGCGCTCCATCACCGCCTCCAGGCCAGCGCACAAAGCCAGCGCGGACTTGCCGGTCCCGGCCCGGCCGCCAAGCGACACGATGCCGACCTCGCTGTCCAGCAGGAGGTCAAGGGCGATCCGCTGCTCGGCACTCCGGCCGCGCAGCCCGAACGCCTCCCGGTCGCCGCGGACCAGCTTGACGGACTTATCCGGCTGCACCCTGCCGAGCGCGCTGCCGGCGCCGGTCAGCCCCGATATCAGCACCAGGCCGGTGTGGCAGGGCAGGTCACGTGCCGCGGCAAGATCGATGCGGCCGGTCTCATACAACTCGCCGATCTCGGCAGCCGTGACTTCCAGCTCAGCCATGCCCGTCCAGCCGGAGTCCGGTGGCAGCTCCGCACGGTACTCCTGCGCCGTCAGCCCGATCGCCGCCGCCTTGACCCGCAATGGCAGGTCCTTGCTGACCAGGATCACGCTCTGGCCCTCAGCCGCCAGGCTGCATGCGACGGACAGGATCCTGGTGTCGTTGTCACCCAGCCGGAAGCCGGCCGGCAGTACCGCGGGGTCGGAGTGGTTGAGCTCGACCCGGACGCTGCCGCCGGAGTCGCCGACCGGCAGGTCGGCATCCAGCCGGCCGTGACGGACCCGGAGATCATCGAGGTATCGCAGCGCCTGCCGGGCGAAGTAGCCGAGCTCAGGGTGATGCCGCTTGGCCTCTAGCTCGGTGATAACGACGACCGGCAGCACCACGCGGTGCTCGGCGAACCTTCCGACTGCCGCCGGGTCCGCCAGCAGCACGCTGGTGTCCAGGACGAAGGTACGGCGCGGGTGACCGGAACTGACGAAGTCAGCCGGCTCCCGGCCGGTACCGGTCGCGATGCTGACAGGCGGGACGGATCCTGCCTTGGCTGTGCTTGCCTCGACTGGGCTTGCCTCGACTGGGCTTGCCCTGACTGTGCTTGCCCTGACTGGGCCCGCCTTCTCCGGGACTGCGGGCGCGCTGCCCCGCGAGGCTTGCGTTGATCGGCGTGCTGAGGAACTGGCCACTCGCTCTCCCCTGGGCGCCAGGCGCCGCGGTCGGACACAGACGTGTCGGCGGGACCGGGTCCGGCCAGCGAGAGGCCGGGAACCCGGCCCATCGCTCATCTCGCCTGCGCACCAGGACGCGAAGCTCGAGGATCTCAAGGGCCTTCCCGGCGGGCGGCTAGGCACCGCCCGTCAGTTCAGACGGTACCTAAGGGAACCGAGCGGCGGAAGTACCGTAACTAGCTGTTCACGACGGGCCCCGCTAAGGGTCATGCGCCGAACCGCCGGTGCCGCTCGCCGTAGGAGCGCAGCGCGCGGAGGAAGTCGACCCGGCGGAAAGCGGGCCAGTACGCGTCGCAGAAGTAAAACTCGGAGTGCGCGCTCTGCCACAGCAGGAAGCCGCCGAGGCGCTGCTCTCCCGAGGTCCTGATGACCAGGTCCGGATCCGGCTGCCCGGCGGTGTACAGGTGCTCGGCGATGTGCTCGACATCCAGGATCTCGGCTAGCTCCTCGATCGTCGTGCCCTTGGTCGCATGCTCCTGCAGTAGCGAGCGGACCGCGTCGGCGATCTCCCGGCGGCCGCCATACCCGACCGCGACGTTCACCAGCAGTCCGCTGTGCCCGGCGGTGACCTCAGCCGCGTCCTTGAGCACCTGCGCTGTGTCAGCGGGCAGCAGATCGAGTGCGCCGACCGGCTTGACGTGCCACCCCTGCGCAACAAGTTCGCGGACCGTGTCCTCGATGATGCGCAGCAGCTGCTCAAGCTCTGCCCGTTCCCTGCTCAGGTTGTCGGTAGACAGTAGCCACAGCGTGACAACCTCGACCCCGGTCTCCTGGCACCACTCGAGCAGCTCGAAGATCTTGTCGGCACCAGCCTGGTGACCGCTGCTGACATCGGCGAGCCCGGCTGATCTCGCCCACCTGCGGTTACCGTCGGCCATCACCCCGACGTGCCGGGGGATCGCCTGAGGGGCCAGCGTCGCCTCGAGCCTGCGCTCGTATACCCGGTAGACGAGATCGCGCAATCCCATCCGGCACCCTTCCTCGCTGCCGCCATGGCGCCACCCGGCTGCCGCCTGGTTGTCCGCCCGCTGACTGGCCGTCGGCCGGTTCGGTCCGGGAAGCAGGCCGGCGACAGGCCGGCCGTTGCGCCCGCGGTCGCCGTCACTCCGCCGGCCGGGATACTCCCCCGGCCGGGACGGTCCCGGCTGAGACAGCAGCATCTGCTGCCTCAGGACTCCCCGGCTCTGTCAGCACCGTATCCAAGAATGCCACCAGTTCGGCCGAAGTCAGGACAGCCCGCACGCCTACGCCGCCGTCGCCCCACGCCTCGATGAACGCCCGCCTGGTCAGGTGCCACCGGCCGGCGCCGCCCGCCGGGCGCCGGGCCGGCCAGGTGCGCTGCCCCGGAACGCCATGCGGCCCGGCTGGCGGCGCAGGCAGACCCTGCTGGTCCTGGTGCTGGCCGGGGAGCCCATGCTGGGCCGGGTGCTGGCCGGCCAGTGCGTGCTGGGCTAGGTGGTGGCCGGCGAGCCCGTGCTGGCCCTGGTGAGGGAACTGCCCGCGGGCGGCCGGCTCGCCGTGATATCCGGTGCCCATGCACTCCCCTAGCCACACCGCGGTTGACCGCAGTACGCAGCGCAGTTCACCGCCGCCGGGCAGGTCGCTGCGCTCACGGGATCGCAGCGTGAAGTACTCATGATCGCCGGGCAGGCGGCCGGGCTCTGGCCCGCCGCACGCACCGGGGAACCGGTCGTCCGGGTCTGGCCACGCGGCAGCCTGCTCCGGGTCGGCCCGGGCTGCGCTGACCCGCTCTGCCAGTTCGGCGAACTGGTAGCCGCAGCGCTGGCCGACGGCGGCAAACGGGACGCAGTCCCTGGCCAGCCTCAGGGTGATCTCGTACGGCCGGCCAACGGCGTCCCGGCAGTTGACAGCGTGCACGGACAACACAGAGCCGTCGACGCAGCGTAGTGCTACCATAACGGAACGTTAACATCGCCCCGGGCGAGCGCGGCACCCCCGCACTGGTAGATTTGGGCGGTCCGTTACGCCGCCTTTCCGTGGTTGAGGCAGGAGGCCGGCCGAACGCGCGGGCAAGCCGCCCCGCTAGTCCTCCCTGGCGGCGGCGAGCGCTGCGGTGATGCGACGGTGCGCTGCCCAGATCTCCTCAGGCAGGCCGTCGAACTGGTCCAGGTGCGCTTCGCGATGCGCCATCTCGGACATCCACCGGTCGGTGTCGATGCTGAGAATCCTGTCCAGGTCGTCTGCGCTGATCTCAACGCCGTCGAGGTCCAGTTCGTGCTTAGCCGGCACGATCCCGACGGGCGTCTGCTCGCCTTGGACTTCGCCGTCCTTCAGTTGCAGCAGCCACAGCAGCGGACGCAGGTTCTCGCGGTAACCAGGCCACAGGAAGCGGCCGTCGCCCGGATCCCGCTGGAACCAGTTGACATGGGCGAAGATCGGCTGCTCGGCAGCGGAACCGATGATCTTGAGCCAGTGAGCAGCGTAGGCGCCCTCGGGGTAGGACATGAACGGGCGCATCGACATCGGGTCGTAGCGAAGCTGGCCGTCCACGCCCTCGGCCGCGAAGGTCGCCTCGGCGCCGAGCGTGAGGCCGTCGTAAACGCCTTCGGCGAGGTCGGTAATGGCCCGGATCAGCGGCTCGCGATCACGGGTGCGGCCGCCGAAGATGACCGCGTCGATCGGCACGCCCTTGCCAGCCTCGAAGTCCGCGGCGATATTCGGCACGTTTGTCAGCGACGTCGTGAAACGGCTGTTCAGGTGCGCCCAGGGCTTGTCCTGCTCGTCGGCTGACCGCTCGGAGATGAGCTGCCCGGTCCAGTCCCGCCAGCCGGTCACGTCGGCGGGCGGCTGCGGCGTCCTGCCTTCCCACCACACGTCGTGGGTGTTGTCGTTGTAAGCGACGTTAGTGAACAAGACCCCGGTGCCCGGCCCGACCGCGCGGACCGCCGTCGGGTTGGTGACCTCGTTGGTGTCCTTAGCGACGCCGAAGACGCCGAACTCGGGGTTGATCGCGTAGACCTTCCCGTCCGCCGGATCGGCACGCAGCCAGGCGACGTCGTCGCCGTAGAACGAGACGTGGTACCGGTCGCCAAGGCTGTCAGGGGCAAGCATCATCGCGAGGTTGGTCTTGCCGGACGCGCTCGGGAAACCGCCGCAGATGTGCCAGGTGCGGCCGGTCTGCTTGTCGGTGATGCCGATCAGCATGAACTGCTCGGCCAGGAACTCGCCGGAGACCCAGCCGTCATAGGCCGCCTGCCGGAGGCCGTGCGCGATCTTGCCCAGCAGTGCGTTGCCGCCATAGGAGGAGCCGAAGTGCAGGATCGTCCGCTCGTCCGCCAACGTCACGAAGTACCGCTGGTCATCAGGCGTGCCCTGGCCCAGGTTCTCCAGGTCACCGGTGACGTGCACGCCGCGCACGAACCGGTTCGAGTCGGCCAGGTTGTTCACGTGCTCGACACCGCACCGCGCCATCCTGATCATGTGCAGCGCGACGGTGCGATGGTCGGTGAGCTCGACGCCGACAGCGTACGGTTCGAGGGGCGAGCCCGGCGGGGCCATCAGGTACGGGATGACGTACATGGTCTTGCCCGCCGACGCGCCGCGCATCAGCCTCTCCAGCAGCGGGCGCATCTCGCTGGCCGGGTGCCAGTTGTTGTAGGTGCCCTTGTCCGCCGGGTCGGCGGTGGCCACAATCGTGCGCTCCTCCGAGCGCGCGGTGTCCTTGGCGTAGCTGCGGGCGTAGTAGCGACCCTCACCCGCCGGCCAGATCTCCCCGGCCTCGAGCGACTCGCTGATGAGCCGAGCGTCATCGGATGCGCCGATCACCTCGACGCGCTCAGCGCCGGTAAGTTCCGCCCAGTGCCGCACGTACTCACGCACGCGGGGATTTTTCAGGCCAGCATCGTCGAGACTTGTCTCGAGGTCAGCCAGATCCGGGGCCGCATTCACGTCATACGCCACGACTGGTCCTCCTCAAGGGCATTGCGGTAGCTCCGCTGCGGGGGGACCCGGATGCACGCAGGGCCTGCAAGACCCTGAGAGCCGGGATTGGGGGAGTGTACCCCGGCGTGACCGCATCAATTCTGACTGGTCACGGCTAATCGGACCGGCAAGGAGCAATCGCAGTCACGTTCCGCAGAAGAAACGTCGTCAAGCAACTCCAGCGGATTGGCCCAGACTCGGTCCGCGGCCGGGCTGGGCGGGCCGCGTCAGCCGCGTTCCCGCCTGGTGACCGCCAGTGGCGCGAACGCCAGCACGACGCCCGCGCCAGCCATCACGATGCGGGTTATTGCCCTGGACCGTCGGCCCTGACCTGCTCAACCTTGCGCAGCGCCGCCCTCAGGTCGGCTAGCCATGGGTCCTGGTGCTGACCGACGAGGCGCACGCACCAGGCGAGCGCGTCGCTGCGGCTGCGGGCCACGCCGGCGTCCACGAGGGTGTCGAGCACCTGCCGCTCGGGCTGCCGCAGTCGCGTCATAACGGGCACGGAAAACGTGGTGAACATCACCCTGCGGCCGTTGCACTCGACGCCCCAGGAAACCTTCCGGCCGAACCTGTGCTCAGCCTCACGCGCGATCTCGATCCGGTGCTCGCGGGTCTCTTCGCGGAACCGGCGACTGCGCCCCTCGGCAGCGGCGGCGGCCTCGGCATCGCTATGGCCGGCCGCGGCCTCGGTGTCAGCGAGCGGGCCGATGACGGTGATCTCCTCGCGGTCTGCCGTGATCTCCGGCTCGGCAGTGAACCAGCCAGCCGGGAGGCGGCCGGCGAACCAGGCGCGAAGCTCTTCGGTATCCATGTAATCATAATTACACAGCTGCGCTCCGGTGTCCACGCCTGCTGCTGGCCGTGAACGCTGACGGAATTCGCCCGCCGGCGCTGAAAGTGGCTCGTCCTCGCTGGGTGCCCGCGCTAACCAGCCGGATCAGCGGCGACGGCGGCGGCAAGCCGCGGATAGACCGCGACCGCTCCGGCGAAGCCGCCGGTGAAAATGGCCGGCACAATCTGCACGTTCTCACCAGGCTCGGGTGCTTGCAGCATCAGGCCGTTGCCGAGGTAGATCGCGACGTGCGAGATGTACGCCGGCGCCGTCGGGTCGGTGTGGTAGAAGAGCAGGTCACCGGGAACGAGGTCGGACAGCGGGACCTGGGGTCCGGTCTGCGCCTGGCTCGCCGCGACGCGCGGCATGACGATGCCGCCTTGCCGCATCGACCACTGCACCAGGCCCGAGCAGTCGAAGACGCTCGGCCCGTCGCCGCCCCAGACGTAGGGCTTGCCCACCTGGGCAAGCGCCGCGGCCAGGAAAGCCCTGGTCTGCGCGGCCGTGAGGCCCGGCCCGTCGGATGAGGTAGTACCGATGGCGCCAGCCGAGCCGGGCAGGCCGCTGAGGGCTGCCTGCCCGACGAGCGGAGCGACGGCGGCAGCTTGAGGCAGCACGCGCTTGATCCGCCGCATCAGGGAACTCAGCCGGGCGCGCGGCGCGCTGACGACGATCGCGTTCCCGGTGGGCATGCCAAGCGAGCGGGCTACCGAGCCGGACACAATTGCGTCCACGCCGCTGATGCCCGCGGTGCCGAAACCGCCGACCCGCAATTCCTCCGTCCGCGCTCCGGCGACTTGCACTGTCCCGCCGAGCCTCAGTTTTTCCTGCTGGCCCATCAGGTACGAGACGGCGATGTCCCCGGCGGCGACGCTGCGCCACAGTGCCGTCGACTGAGCGGTCGGTTCCGCCGCGAACTCTCGGAACGTCGAGGGGTCCACGCCGAGCGTGGCCACGTAGCCGCCGTTGACCTTTATCCGGGCGGCGTCGAGCAGGTTCGCGGCCACCACGCCCGGCAGCTTCCTGATCGCCGCGATCGCACTCGGCGGCAGCGCGGCCGGCCCGACCACGAGCAAGTCGGCCGGCCGCAACCTGCGCAGCGGCCGGACTATCGGCGCTGTCCGCGTGCCCGGCAGGCTGACCACTGTCACAGCGGAGGCTGGCGAGCTGCCCTGGCCGGGCAGCAGCACGCCGGCCTGCCGGGCAGCAGTCACTTCGGTCTGGCCAGCCGCCTTGCGCGCTGCCGTGGCCGCGGCGATCGCGCCGGCGCCGGACGGTGCCCGGGTCGCGCCGATGCCGCTGAGAACCGCGGCGTACCGCCGATCCGCGGCGGCCGCGGCCCGGCTCGCACTTGCCTGGCTCGCGCCGCTGCTGGCGGCGGCGCTGGCGAGCCGGCCGCCGGCAACGACAGATCCGGACAGCCCGGGAATGGCGACTTCCAGGGACAGCGCGGCCGCGGCGCCCATTGCGACGGCTATCCACAAGCCAGCGCGCAGGCGGCGGGTTGCTACGCGCACCCGTCACCCCCTCCCGGCCCTGCTCGAAGGCCCCTGCTGGCGTTCCGCGCTCTTGTCCTACGATGCACGCGCCGTTGGCGCGCGTCCATACCTCTCGATTCCCGATCATCGCGCAGGGAATTTCCGCTAGCCCATATGCGGGGCGAAATCAACGGCAAATTTCTGGCCGGCGACGGCAAACGCCGGGCGGCATCCTGGCCGGGCCGCATCAGCTGCCGGCCGGACCGCGTCAGGTGCCTGGCCCGGCCGCGCCGGTCAGCCCGGCGCGCTCAGCACCGCGCGCAACTGCTCGGGTTCGGTGACCGGCGCCTGGCAGCTGAAGTTCCGGCAGACATACGCCGCTGGGCCGCCGTCGACCGGCGCCTTCCCCGCGAGCAGCGGGATCGGCTCGCCGTCGCCATCGCCAACCGCGATGACCGCTCCGGGCGGCGCTTCCATCAGCGCGATCCGGTGAAGCTCGGCCCGCCGCGGTGTTGGCGGCCCGGCTATCGCGATCTCTACCGGGCCGGACAGCATGGCCTCGGCCGTTGCCAGCCCGGACCCGGCCGCGCGCGGAAACCTGGATGCCAGGTCAGCGACGGCGGCCAGGGCAGCGATGGCCGCATCGCGGTGGCGGCTGGAACCTGTCAGCGCCGAGAAGCTCAGCAGGGCGTCCGCCACCGCGAACGTGCCCGACGGGCTCGGTCCGTCGGCCGCCTCGGCTGGCCGGTAGATGAGCTGTTCGCTGTCGTCGGCGGTGTCGTAGAACCCGCCCGTTCCGGTACTGAACCGGGTCAGGGCCGTGTCCAGCAACTGGCCGGCTACCGCTAGCCAGCGCGCCGCACCGGGTGCCGCAGGCCCGGCAGCACCGTCCGGCCCGGCAGCACCGGCCAGCGCGATCAGGCCAGCCGCGACGCAGCCGTAGTCCTCGAGCACGCCCGGTGCCGTTGACGCCCGGCCATCCCTCGATGTCCGCGCGATCCGGCCGGCACTGAGGTGCACGGTGGTGAGCAACTGCGCTGCCGCAGTCGCGGCGGCGATGAGATCGGGCCGGCTGAAGAGCAGCCCGCAGTCGGCCAGTGCCGCGATAGCCAGGCCGTTCCAGGCCGCGACCACCTTGTCGTCCCGGCCAGGCCGGATCCGCTCCGCCCGCGCCATGCGCAGGCTAGCCCGTACCCTGGCCAGCCGGGCAGAGTCAGCCGGATCTGCCCGCAACTGCAGAACCGACGCGCCATGCTCGAACGTTCCCGCCTCGGTCACGCCGAACAGCCCGGCCGCGTAGCCGCCGTCTTCGGCCCCTAGCGCCGCGGTGAGCTCGGCCGGCGTCCACAGGTAGAACGCGCCCTCCGAGCCCGCTGAATCCGCGTCGAGCGCGGCGGCGAAACCGCCTTCAGGCGTCCGCAGCTCAGCGATCAGCCAGTCACAGGTCTCTTCCGCGACGCGCCGGGCAAGCGCGCTGCCGGTACGCCGCCACAGGTGCGCGTAGACGCGCGCCAGCAGCGCGTTGTCGTAGAGCATCTTCTCGAAGTGCGGAACGACCCAGCCGGCGTCAACGCTGTACCTGGCGAAGCCGCCGGCTAGCTGGTCGTAGATGCCGCCTCTGGCCATCGCGCCGGCGGTGACCTCGGCCATGGCCAGCGCCTGCTGCGAATCGGGCCCGGTGACGCGTTCGGAGTGGCGGAGCAGGAACTCCAGCACCATCGACGGCGGGAACTTCGGCGCGCCCCCGAACCCGCCCCGGCTAGCGTCGAACTCCCTGGCCAGCGTGGTGACGGCCGACTCGCACGCGGCATTGAGCCGGCTGGCCGGGTCCGCGGCCCAGGCCGCTCCGGCCGCGGCCGCTCCGGCCCCGGCCGCTCCGGCCCCGGCCGCAGGCCCTCCGGACGCCGGACTGGTCCGCTCGGCCAGCGCTGCCGCTATCTGGCTGGCCTGTGCGGACACCTTGGCCCGGTCCTCGTCCCAGGCTCGCGCCACAGCCAGCACCAGATGCTCGAACTGCGCGCGCGGGAAGTAGGTGCCACAGAAGAAAGGGTCCCGGCCGGGCGTCATGAACACGGTCATCGGCCAGCCGCCCTGCCCGGTCATCGCCTGTGTCGCCGTCATGTACACGCTGTCGACGTCCGGCCGCTCTTCCCGGTCCACCTTGATGCAGACCAGGTGCTCGTTCATGATCGCGGCCGTCTGCTCGTTCTCGAATGACTCATGAGCCATCACATGACACCAGTGGCAGGCCGAGTAGCCGACCGACAGCAGAACCGGCACCCCGCGCTCTGCTGCCGCCGCGAACGCCTCCTCACTCCAGGGCCACCAGTCAACGGGATTGTCCGCATGCTGCAACAGATACGGACTGGTTGCGCCGCGAAGCCGATCTGCCATAGGTCCCATCCTGCCCCGTGACGGCCGTGGCGTCGCGCCGCCTACGTACCAGCGGCCGCGGGCGCGGCTCGGCCCCGCCCATCCCGCGGCCCCGGGCGCGGCTCGGCCCGGCCCATCCCGCGGCCCCGGCCCATCCAGGCTCGCAACTGACGGCGTCGGTGCCGGGGCGGTATACCTTCGTGGCTGCGCGGCCCGGCCAGGCCGGTCGCGGCTCGTTTCGGCGGTAGAGAATGCTAATTTTTCGCCGCGCCATGCTGAGTGCCAGCTGTCAATCGGCTGTCGACCCTGGCCGCCTGGACGCTGACGAATCATGCTTGGGAGAAGTTGTCCTCGCGGGCTGGCTCAGCAGGGGCACGGGATGCGGTCGCCGAGAGAAGAGGGCTGGACTGAAGTGTCAGTCGCCTCACATAGTGGTAAGGAAACAAGCAACGCGGCGGATATCGCCCGGTACACTGCCACGGATGCCAACCTTGGGAGCCTGGCTCTTAAGCTCTGACTGCCCGCCGTGGCGACACGGCGCCGGGCACGGTCCGGGAGCAGTGAAGCAAACTTTGGAGCACTTATGCGCGTTCTGGTCCTCGGCGGTGACGGCTTCTGCGGCTGGCCCACCTCGCTGTACTTGTCCGATCATGGTCATGACATCACAATCGTGGACAACCTGAGCCGCCGGAAGATCGACGTCGAGCTCGAAGTCGACTCGCTGACGCCGATCCGGCCAATCAGCCATCGGCTGGCAGCGTGGCAGGAAGTGTCCGGCCGCACGATCGGGTTCGTGAACCTGGACCTGGCCACGGACTACGACGCGCTGGTCGCGCTGCTGGTGGAGCTGAGGCCGGACGCGATCGTGCACTTCGCCGAGCAGCGCGCCGCGCCGTACTCGATGCGGACCCAGAAGACCAAGCGCTACACCGTCGACAACAATGTCCGCGGCACCCACAACCTGCTCACCGCCCTGGTTGAGACCGGCCTCGATGTCTCGCTCGTGCACCTCGGGACGATGGGCGTGTACGGCTACGGCTGGTCAGGCAGCGCGCCGATCCCGGAGGGCTACCTAGCCGTCAAGGTTCCGACGCCAGACGGTGAGCTCGAGCGGGAGATCCTGCACCCGGCCAACCCCGGCTCGGTCTACCACATGACCAAGACGCTCGACCAGCTGCTGTTCTCGTTCTACGCCAAGAATGACGGCCTCCGGATCACCGACCTGCACCAGGGCATCGTGTGGGGCACCCAGACCGACCAGACCGCGCAGGACGAGCGCCTCATCAACCGGTTCGACTACGACGGCGATTACGGGACCGTGCTCAATCGGTTCCTCATGCAGGCGGCCATCGGCCACCCGCTCACGATGCACGGCACCGGCGGCCAGACCCGCGCCTTCATCCACATCCGGGACACCGTCCGGTGCATCGAGATCGCCATCAACAACCCGCCCGAGTCCGGCGACAAGGTGCTGGTACGCAACCAGGTCACCGAAACGCACCGGCTGCTCGACCTGGCCAAGATGATCGGCGACATGACCGGAAGCGAGATCGCCTACCTGCCGAACCCCCGGAAGGAAGCCGACGAGAACGACCTGATCGTGCGCAATGACCAGTTCCTGGCTCTCGGGCTGCAGCCGACCACGCTGTCGGAAGGCCTGCTGGAGGAGATCACCGAGATCGCCGGCCGGTACCGGCACCGCGTGGACCCGCACAAGATCATCGCGCGGTCGGTCTGGCGCGCCGGGATGGAAACCGCCGCAGACCTGATGACCGAGGTTCCGCAGCAGTAGCAGTTCCACCACCAGCATCAGGCCGCCATCCGCCGGGAGGCAGTCGGTCGCCGCGGCCTGTTGCCGGGCGCTGCGGGCCCCTTGCTGGCTGCCGCGCCGGGGCCAGCGAGGCGGTCGGAGCGCAGCGTTCGGGCTGCTACGGTGCGAGTGTGAGTTCACCGCAGCCAGCATCGCCGTCGGCCGCGCGCGGCACCCGGGTCCGGGGCACCCGCCAGTCCGAAGCGCTGTCCGCCGTGCTCGATGGCCTGCCCGGATTCTGCAGCGCCCAGCAGATTCACGCCGAGTTGCGGCAGCGCGGTGAGCACGTCGGCCTGACCACCGTCTACCGGCATCTGCAAGTTCTGACCGAAGCCGGCCAGGTCGACGCGATCAGGGACTCCGGCGGCGAGGCGCTGTACCGGCGCTGCCGCACCGACTCGCATCACCACCACCTGACCTGCCGCGACTGCGGCCGCAGCGTCGAGGTCGAGGGCAAGGCCGTAGAGCGCTGGGCCGAGCAGGTGGCAGCGGATGCCGGCTTCACTCAGGTTGGCCACACCGTTGAGCTGTTCGGACTGTGCCCGGACTGCTCGGCCGGCGGCTGACCGGCCGGCGGCTGCAGCACGCAGGCCTCGTAGACCTGCTTGTGCGCCCGCCAGTAGGTCCGAGAGTTGCCGGCCGCCAGGCCGTCATGAAAGTTCGAGGGCCTCCTCCGGCCAGCCCTGGAATGCCATCGCGCTCCTTACAGCCCCGCTCAGGACGGGAACGGGCAGTCACCGGCCCATCACCCGAGCATGCCAGCGCGCCCGCAGCCAGCGCGCCCGCAGCCAGCGCGCCCGAGCCGGCTGTCCCTGCTGGCCGACCAGGGCCGATGCCCTGGCCGGCCGGTCCGCGGACGGCGCCCGACTTAGCTGTGCCCGAGCACCGGGTGCGGAACGTAACGCTCCTCCAGTCGCCGCATCTCGTCGTCGGTCAGTACCAGTTCCTCGGCAGCGAGCGCATCCTCCAGGTGACCAGGTTTGGTCGCGCCAACGATGGGCGCGGTCACGCCGGGCCGATGCAACAGCCAGGCCAGGGCTACCTGAGCGGACGGGACGCCGCGCTCGGCGGCGACCTCAGCGCACCGCTCGGCCACGTCGAAGTCAGCCGGGAGCGTGTAGAGCGAGTCGCCGAAGGGATCAGAGCCGGACCGCACCGTCCGCCGCTCGCCGGACCTGGTGCGGTTCCCGGCCAGCAGGCCGCGCGCCAGCGGGCTCCAAGGGATCACGCCGACGCCCTGGTCGATGCACTGCGGGATCATCTCCCGCTCTTCCTCACGGTAGATCAGGTTGTAGTGGTTCTGCATGGACACGAACCGGGTCCACCCGTGCTGGCCGGCAATGTGCTGCGCCTTGGCGAACTGCCAGGCGAACATGCTGCTCGCGCCGATGTACCGCGCCTTGCCCGCCCGCACGACGTCATGCAGTGCCGCCATCGTCTCCTCGATCGGCGTGCGGTAGTCGAAGCGATGGATCTGGTACAAGTCGACGTAGTCCATGCCGAGCCGCCGCAGCGATGCGTCGATGCCGGACATGATGTGCTTGCGGGATAGCCCGCGGTCGTTCTGGCCCTGCCCCATCGGGCTGTAGACCTTCGTCGCCAGCACGAACTGCTCCCGGTCGAGGAACTTGGGCAGCAACCGCCCGGTCGCTACCTCGCTCGCCCCGCCTGAGTACGTGTCGGCCGTGTCGAAGAAGGTGATGCCGCCCTCGACTGCGGCTTTGACGATCGGCTCGGCAGCGCCCTCGTCAAGCACCCACGGGCGCTCGCTGCCATCCCCGTAGCTCATCATGCCGAGGCAGACGCGGGAGACGCGGACTCCGGTTGCGCCCAGGTTGACATACTTCACGATTGCTCTCCGTAGCTCGATGGCTGTTGACGTGCAGGCACAACCACGCCTGCCGCGACCCGATTCCGCCTGCGCGACCCGATTCCGCCTGCCGCTGCTGTCCCCCGCGCTGCGATGCTGGCGCGCTAGTCGGCGCAGCAGGCCCGCCAGCCGTCGGCTCGCAGGGCTGAACGGGCGCCAGCGGCAAGGGAATTGATGTTCCGCGGCCTCGAACATGGCTCACCTCGGCGGCTAGACTCGGGAGCGATCCCTGTTTGGTTAACGCCGTTAATTGATAGCGGCGTAACCTTGGCAGACGCAGTGAACAGCGTTGGAGCCGCGAGCGGCGGCAGTCGGCGCGGGGCCCTGGCCAGTTCTCTGGCGGCGGCCCGGACAGGCGGAGGTGGATGACGGTCATGGTTCAGGCGCCGAGCAGGCGCGACAGGGTCCGGGCCGCGACGACTCAGGAGATCATTCAGACCGCACGGCGGCTGCTGGTCCAGCAGGGCCCAGACGCGGTTTCGCTGCGTGCGATCGCGCGCGACATGGGCATGACGGCGCCCGCGCTCTACCGCTACTTCGGCAGCCACGAGGAACTGCTGCGGCACGTGGTCGCCGACATCTTCACCGAACTGGCCGGCCACGTGCGAGCGGCTATCAATGACGCCGCCGGGCGGGCAGCCGGACGCGGCGAGGCCGAGGTCATGGCAGTCAAGATGATTGCCGGCTGTCGCGAGTTCCGTGCCTGGACGCTCGCGCACGTGCCGGAGTTCAGCATGATCTTCGGCAGTCCGCCGCCGGGCCTTGAGGTGCTCCACGAGATGCACCGGGATCCCACCGTTGACGGCGGTTACGAGTTCGGCCGGGTGTTCCTGGACCTGTTCGCAGACCTGTACCGCCGCCGGCCGTTCCCGATCCCCGCCGGCGATGACATCGACCCGGCACTGGCCGCGCAGCTTGCCCGCTACCGCGAGCTAACCGGCTCGGACCTGCCGCTTGGCGCGCTGCAGACCTTCCTGCGCTGCTGGGTGCTGCTGTACGGGACTGTCAGCCTGGAGGCGTTCGGGCACATGCGGTTCGCGCTCGACGACCCCTCACCGATGTTCGAGCTGATGCTGGCCGACTTGGCGCCGATGATCGGGCTGCCGTACCCGCTGCCGGAGCGGTCTGGCTGACGCCGGCCGCCATAGCGAGTCAGGCCACGAACGGCACAGCGCCGGAGTCACTGACCATCGGCCTGCCCGCGGCCGCCCAGTCCTGCATGCCGCCGGCCACGTTGGCCGCTTGCCAGCCAGCCCGGTTGAGCGCCTGCGCTGCCATGGCCGACCTCGAGCCAGCGCGGCAGATCACGTAGATCTGCTGATCCAGGGGTATCTCGGCGGTGCGCGCACCTAGCTGGCCGAGCGGAATGTGGGTAGCATCCGGCGCATGGCCTGCTGCCCACTCGTCGTTCTCCCGGACGTCGAGCAGCCAGCCCTGCGCTGGCACGCTGGCCGCCGGCACCTCAGGTAGTGCGTCCGCCACGCTAACCACCGCTCCCCGGTTTCCGGGCTCCCCGGCCTGTCCGCCGCCGTCGGCGGCCCGTCCGCAGCTGACCCGGCGCCGGCCTGCCGGACCTGCTGCGTACCGCCTGGCTTCCGCTAACCCTAACCGGTAGGCAGCAGTGCCCGCGGCGGGCCGCGGCGTCAGCGAACGGCGAGGTCGAGCTCATACGCAAGGAGGTTGACTCCCGGCTCGGGAGAGCTATCGCGGTCCGGCAGCCGGGTGAATCCAGCCGCCTCGTAGATGAGATGCGCGGTCTTCATCTCTGGCTGGGTGCGAAGCAGCAGATGCCTGACGCCGAGGCTGACAGCCCGCCCGATCACCGCGCTGACCAGCGCCCGGCCGACGCCCTGGCCGCGAGCCTCGGGCCGGACGGCTAGCGCCCGGATCTCCGCATCGGCCGGCCCGCGAAGCAGGTCACCGCCATTCGGCCAGGCCTGCAGCATGACCGTGCCAACAATCGCAGAATCGTCGGCTGCGACCAGCACCGGGCTGAGTCCGTCCGAGCCAAGCTCGCGCAATCTCGGCAAGTAACCCGAGTCCGGCGGCAGGAATCCGTCCGCAAGGTAGGCACTGACCCTGATTTCGCCGATCTCGGCAAACTCGTCCGGATGTGCGTCTCTGATGAGCATTCCGACATTTAATCAGCCCAACCGGGCATCGGATGAGGCAGCGGGGCCGGTCACCCTGACCCCTGCCCGGCACTTGTTACTCGATACCGCCGTCGCTAGCGACCTTATCGACCCATATGCCGGTTTCTGAGCGCACGTATGGCGTGCCAAGTCGCGCTCGGGCTACTCGGCGGCCGCCCTTTCGCCGTCACTGGCCTCGCCGTCGCTGGCACTAGTCTCGCCCGCAGCGGGATCCTCGCCAGCCAGCAGCAGGTAGGCCGGGCGCAGCAGGGTAACCAGGTCCACGCCGCCGGCCGTGATCATCGGCGGGTCTAGGCTGCGCAGTAGCAAGTCGGCGGGAGCCGGGGCGGCGGGCGGCAGCGCTCGCAGGCGCGCGGCACTGAGCGACGTGGACCAGAACCCGGCGATGCACTCGGCCAGCGGCTTGCCGGCAACCTCGGCGGCCTGCCGCGGACCGGCCGGTGAGCGCCCGTCGTCCTCGCGCCCGCCAGCACCGCGCCGGCCGTCCCCGCGCCCGCCAGCACCGGGTGCGCTAGCCCCGTGCCTGCGGTTAGCCCGCGCTCCGCTGCTCCGCAATGCCGCCAGCAGGTCCGCCCGGCCCTTGCCGCGCCACGCGAGCATCGCGAACGGGTCGTCGTCGAACGTCTCGGCCAGCACGTAGCAGACTGCGGCCAGGTGCTTGCACGGCACCTCCCAGTCCGGGCAGGAGCAGGTCATCTCCAGGTCGCGGGCAGACTTCGGGAACAGCGGCGTGCCACAGTCGGCGAAGACCTCCTCGATCTCGGCCGGCATCTCCCCGGCGAGCAGCCGGGCACGGAAAACGGCCCGCGCGGCGAGTGCCTCCTCCACCCGCCGCCACTGCGGCGTGGTGAGCGGATCGACCGTCAGCTTCACCCGGTACGGCTTGACCCGCGACCCCTGCACGCTTGCCGTCACGTGCCCGGTGCCGATGTCCAGCGTGAGGACCTGGCCGGACCTGGCATAGTTCCGGCCGCGGCTGAGCCTGCTGCGCAGCCCGAACGACTCCAGCACGTCGATGAAGCGGCGAGACCACCACTGCTCGCCGATGGAGCCGCGCTTGCTGCGCGCCTTGATGCCGCCCGCGGCCTTGCGCGGTCGCGACGGCGGAAAGCGCTCGTCGTCCCAGCCGCTCACCGTGCCCGCCTCATTGGGCTCGCCTCATTGGGATACCGCTTCCGGCGACAACTCGATCACCCGGCGCAGGTCGGCAACCGACAACTCGGTCAGCCAGTTCTCGCCGGTACCGACAATCGCCTGCGCCAGCGCTCTCTTCTCCTCGATCATCTGGTCGATCCGCTCCTCGACGGTACCGACGCAGACGAACTTGCGGACCTGCACATCGCGCCGCTGCCCGATCCGGAACGCGCGATCAGTCGCCTGGTCCTCGACGGCCGGATTCCACCACCGGTCGATGTGGATGACATGACTGGCCGCGGTGAGGTTCAGGCCGGTGCCGCCGGCCTTGAGGGAGAGCAGGAAGACAGCCGGCCCGCTGCCTTCCTGGAAGTCGCCGACCATCTCGTCGCGCCGCTTCTTGGCCGTGCCGCCGTGCAGGAAGTGGACGGCGCAGCCGAGCCGGGCAGCCAGGTACGACTGCAGCATCGCGCCGAACTCCGCGTACTGGGTGAAGCACAGCGCCCGGTCCCCCGCCTCGATGATCTCGTCGCAGATCTCCTCCAGCCGGGCCAGCTTGCCTGATCGTCCGGCCAGCCAGGAACCGTCGCCCAGCAGGTGCGCCGGGTGATTGCAGACCTGCTTGAGCTTCGTCATCGTGGCGAGCACGAGACCACGCCGCTGGATGCCGGGCTCAGCAGCCTCGATGCGCTGCATCATGTCGTCCACGGTCGCCTGGTACAGCGATGCCTGTTCCGGCGTCAGGTTGCACCAGACCTTCATCTCCAGCTTGTCCGGCAGGTCGGCGATCACGCTCTTGTCCGTCTTCAGCCGCCGCAGGATGAACGGCCCGGTGATCCTCTTCAGCTGCTCGGTCGCCGCGGCGTCGAAGTTGCGCTCGATCGGGATCGCGTACCGGCGGCGGAACTTCTCGGCCGGGCCGAGCAAGCCGGGACTGGTGAATTCCATGATTGACCACAGCTCGGCCAGCCGGTTCTCGACCGGCGTGCCGGTCAGCGCGATCCTGGACTCGGCCGGGATCGCGCGCACCGCCTGTGCCTGGCGGGTAGCCGCGTTCTTGATGTTCTGCGCTTCGTCGCACACCACCCGCGCCCATTCCACCCCGGCGAGCGCGGCCCGGTCCCTGACGACAACTCCGTAGGTCGTGATCACAAGGTCGGCAGCCGCGACCGCGGTCGCCAGCTCGGGCCCGGCCAGCCGATCGGCGCCGTGATGCACGTGCACCGCGAGTTCCGGAGTGAACCGGGCCGCCTCCCGCTGCCAGTTCCCCACCAGCGACATCGGGCAGATCAGCAGCGTCGGCCCGGCAGCGGTTCCGGCGTCGCGCTCAGCCTGCAGCAATGCGAGCGTCTGCGGCGACTTGCCCAGGCCCATGTCATCGGCGAGCACCGCGCCCAGGCCGAGCGTGCCCAGGAACGAGAGCCACGCCAGGCCGCGCTCCTGGTACGGCCGCAGCTCGCCCCGGAAGGACGCTGGCGTGCTCATCGGCGCCAGGCGGCGGTCTGCCTGCCCGGATAGCAGGTCGCCGAGCCAGCCGTCGGCGTCCACGCCGACGAGCGGCAGCTCGACCGTGCTCTCGCTCAGGCCCGCGAGCAGCGCGTCGCCGGAACTCATCACTCCGGAGCCGCCGCGTTCCAGGAACCGGAGCGCCGCGTCCAGGTGCCGTTCGTCGAGCTCGACCCACTGGCCGCGAAGACGGACCAGCGGCACCTTGAGCCGGGCCAGCTCGGCAAGCTCGGCCGGGTCTAGCGTCTGGTCACCGATCGCCAGCTCGTACCGGAAGTCGACAAGGTCGGCCAGGCTGAACGCGGGCGCGCTGGCCGAGCCGGGAGCGGCAGCCGACCTGGACCGAGTGGTGAGCCTCAGGCCGAGCCGCGACCTGCGCACCCAGTCAGGCAGCAGCACGCCGAAGCCCGCGGCGGCCAGCAGCGGCCCGGTCTCCTTCAGGAAGCGAAGCGCGCCGGCGGTGTCGAGCGCGACCGACGCCGGCGCCGCGCCCTGAAGCTCGCCGTCGAGCTCGGGGAACAGCCGCGACGCGCGGCCAAGCCCGGCCAGCAGGTCATCCTCGGGATAGCTGAGGCCGACCGCGGCCCAGCCGTCGGCGGTGTCACTAGCCCAGATGTCCGCGGCAGGGAGCAGCAGGCTCGGGTCATCGGCAGACTGCAGCGCGAAGTCGACTCGCCAGCCTGTCCCGGTGTGCGGGTCGCTTTCCGGCTCGACCAGCCGGAAGCAGGTCCGCACCGGTCCGGGCGGCTCTTGCGCCGCGTCATGCCAGGCCCACAGCGCGAAGGCGAGCTGCGCGGCCTTGGCCGTCTCGGCCGGCGTCACGCTGAGCCGGCCATCCGCGCCGGTGAGCGCGGCCACCCACCGGTCGGTCACCGGTCCGGCCGGGTTCGCAGGGAGCAGGCTGAACCCTGGCTGCGCGGTGAGCCGACCGCGGACAGCTGCGTCGGTCAGCGACCCGAGCGCGTCCGCTACGACCTCCTCCGGCGCCTCGCCGTCGGCGCTGGTGGCGCGGCACAGCGGCGGCAGGGCCTGGGCCAGCTCGCGGGCGCGCACCGCGTCCGGGCCGGCCAGCACCGGCCGCCAGCTGGCAACGTGGCTGGCGGCGTCGCGATGGCTAGGGATGGCGGGGTCGCCTGCCGTGCCGAAGTGGCCTGCGTCACCGCACTCGTCCAGGCCCGGCAGCACCCGGCCGCGTGCGGTCAGGTCAGCCGCCAGCGAGGCGATCGCAGCCAGCAACTGGACGCTGTCGGCCAGCACGCCGCGCTCAGATCGAGCGTCTGGCTGCCCGATCGCCGTCAGCAGCGCGAGCGCAGCGGCCGGATCGAAGCTGACGGCCGGGACCTGCCACGGGTGCAGGGCGAGCCGACCCGGCCGCCTGATGCTGGCGGGAGCCGGCGATACTTGCCCGTTCCCGGCCTGAATGCCGTTTGCCGGAGAATCCGCGGACGTCAGGGGCGAGCTAGCCGCAGCAGCATCGGCGGCTGCGGCATGCGGCGACCTCAGCGGCGCACCGACAGTGCCTGGCAGCCAGAGGACCAGGTCGGTCTCCGTTGCCTTGCGAGCAAGGTCAGCTACCTGCTCGCCCATTTCAGCAAGCGCGTCAGCCAGCAGGCCAGTGCTCGCGGCGAATGGATGCTGCCCGACGGCACCAGGGGAACCGGCCGGACGCGGACGCGCGCGCGGCCGGATCCGGTCAGCGTCCTCGGCCCAGAGGTGCAGCCGGCCATCGGACCAGACTCCGTGGATCGTCGTCGCCGGCATGACGCTACACCGTTGCGGGTCAGTGAGCATGAGTAAGCCCCCGTCCCGCAGCCGCCAGCTGCCGCAGCATGCGTTCCTGCGCGGGTGCCGGATCGAGGGCGAACCGGTCCCGGTGCTCCGCCACGATCGTCGTCACCGTCTCATCGCGCAGCAGCAGCAGTTGATAACCCGCGGTAAGCCGTGCTGTGGCCGCCAGGGACGGCTGCGGCGCCGTGCTCCTGTACTGCTTGATCAGCACGAGCTAGAACTCGAAGTCCATCACGGTAGCGTTCGCTTCGGACTGCTGCCGCTCGTAGTCAGACTGCACCAGCGGGTTATGCGGCTCGCTCGGCGGACTGGCGCTGCCGGGCGTGTCCCCGGACCCCGCTGCCCCGGTCTGCGTGCTCATCGCGTCGAGCCGGGCGGCCTCGTTGACCTTGCGCAGGTGCCTGGCCAGCGACTTGAACACGAAGAACAGGATGACGGCCATCCCGAACACGACGAGGAATCCGAGCGTGCCGGGCTCATCCCAGGCACTCACCGATGTGGCCGCTGCTGCCGCGAGTTCCGTCACAGGATCACCTTCTCCCGGATCCCGGCGAAGAGGTCGTCTTCCGGCCGTCCGGAATCCACCAGGGACCTGGCCAGATGATAGTCCTCGGTCGGCCATGCGCTGCGCTGGACCTCCGTCGGAACGGCGAACCAGCCGCCGTTCGGATCGACCTGGGTGGCGTGCGCGATCAGGGCGCGGTTGCGGACCTCGAAGTACTCACTGCACTGGATCCGGGTGGTGATCTCGTACTGCGGCTTCTTCGCCGCCGCGGCATCCGCGTCGTCCTGCCTGGCCCACTCGGCCAGCCGGTCGGCGTAGGGCGACTCGAGTCCGATGCGGAGCATCGCCTCGTGCAGCGCCAGCATCCGCTCGCGGTGGAAGGTGAGGAAGTAGTAGAGCTTCAGCGGCTGCCACGGCTCGCCGCAGCCCGGATACCTGTCCGGATCGGCCGCCGCCTCGAATGCCTCCACGCAGACCTGATGCGTCTTGACGTGGTCGGGATGCGGGTACCCGCCGTTCTCGTCATAAGTGAGCATGACATGCGGCCGGAACTCCCTGACCGCCTTGACCAGCGGCCTGGCCGCCTCCGCTAGCGGCGCCAGCGCGAAGCAGCCCTCAGGCAGCGGCGGCGGCGGATCGCCCTCAGGCAGCCCCGAGTCGATGAAGCCGAGGAATCGCTGCTGAACGCCGAGGATCTCGCGCGCCCTGGCCATCTCGGCCCGGCGGATGGCAGGCAGGTTCGCCCGGACGTCCGGGCGCTCCATGGCAGGGTTCAGGATGTCGCCGCGTTCGCCGCCGGTCAGTGTGCAGACAAGTACGTCGACGCCCTCCCGGACGTACCTCGCCATGGTCGCGGCGCCTTTGCTCGACTCATCGTCCGGGTGAGCATGCACCGCCATCAACCGCAGCGGCTCGCGGCCCGGCTGATCCTGGCTGATGATCGTCTTGCTGTCGGCGGCGCCATGGTCGGGAACCGAGAGCACGCGGAAGTCACCTCAACATCGTCTGGCCGGGGGAACCGGACTTGCCGGGGCCGTGCGCTGCCAGCCGGGCTAGCGCCAGGACCACGGAATCTGCAACGCAGCGGTCCGCTCGGCGCATTCCCCCGGTGGCCGGCGGGCGGCGCCCTCGCGATGGAAACGGGCAGTCCGAGCTCAGGCAGTGGAGCCAGTTCGCCGACTGCATAGCCGAGAGCACCAGCGGCGGCCGACGGCACGCCGAGTGCTCACGCGGCGGACTGAGCCGGGAGCAGCAAGTCGGCGAAGACGGCCGCCAGCATCCGGTGACCGTTCGCGTTGGGGTGCAGCCGGTCGGCTGTGAAGAGGTCCGGCCGCGCCGTCACGTCCTTCATGGCCCAGGTATCGAGGCACAGCGCTCCGCAGGAGGCGGCCTGCTCGCGAATGACGTCACTGGCCTGTGACAGCCTCCGGTGAGCGGCCGCCACGTACTCGGGTGGCAGCGGGACCACGTCGGCAATGTCCGGCAGCGTGCAGGTCAGCACGGTGGCCCCGGTCTGCGTGAGGGCGCCGAGAAGGCGGCCGACGTCGGCGGCGAACCGATCCGGACTGAACTGCGGACCCCGGATGTCGTTCATCCCGACGGTAACGCTGACCAGGTCGGGGGCGAGGTCGCCGAGCCGGGGCAGCTGGTCGGCCAGCACCCGGCTAACGGTGGCGCCGTCGACCGCCAGGTTCGTCAGCGCGCAGTTCACCCCGGTCCGGTCAGTGAGCAGGGCGGCCAGCCGCCTCGCCCAGCCGATCGGGCGCCCGTCCGGGCCGACGTCGCCTCGGCCGGCGGTCAGGCTGTCACCGAACGCGACGTACTGCGACCATGAGCGCGGGGCGGGGAAAAGGTCCATATCGCAGGATAATCGGTGCGATTGCCGGGCCCGCCCGGTCACTGTGGCGCTTTGCCCGCCTTGTCCCTCCGGCGGCCCGGGCCGCGCGGAGAGAGCCTGGCGCCGGGGAACGATCGCCCGGACGGCCGCTGGGTCAGCCACGAGACCGCGAGGAAAACCGGCAGGCTGATCCCCAGGAGCAGCAGGGTTCCGGTGGCGGCGCTGGCCAGGAAACTGCCGCCAACTTTGGCGACGCCGTAGTAGTACAGCACTACGACGACCATCAGCACCAGGTAGCCGCCGAGTGCGTCGGTCAGGACGTGCGTGATCAGCGCCGGCCAGCCGTGGTCCCGGCGCCCGGTGAGCCGCTCGGCGGGCTTACCCGCTGCCGCCCGCCGGCGCTGCGCCCACAGGCTGACAGCCAGCACCACCATGAAAATGACATAGCCGCCCAGAATGGGATCCAGGTCGGATCGGAACAGGTGTGACGACATCTCACTGCTCCGCAGGCCGGGGACTCGCCTGGCCGGTCATGACCGCAGCAGGAAGTGCCAGCCGCGCACGAAAAGGTGCCAGCCGACCCACAGCCACAGCGCGAACAGCGCCCACCGGCCGGGCGGGTACCGCATTATGAAGCGGAATGTCGCGCTCAGCGTGGGCACGCTACCGCTGATTCCGCTAAGGGCCAGGCCCTCCCAGGCGAATACGGCACCGAACAGCACCGCCCATACCAGATAACCAAGAACCGGATGATTGGCCATCCCGACCTCCAGGTCGCGCCGAGGCATACGAAATAAGACACTATTCCGGAATCCACTCGGCTGGTGGCACCGGGGCGACGAACCTGGCCCCGCCAGGAACGGCGCGAGCGTGGCCCATCCGCAGACTGCGAGATCCCCGGGGACGTGCATTATTTGCCCAGTTTCGACCTGACTTGTTTAGCCTGGGGCATTGACAGGTACGACGTACTTGCAGAGCCTTGTTAGCCTGAAGGATTACCCCCAATGGGCCGACCGGCCCAGCGGACCTAACTCCGCACCCATCCGAGGAGTACCCGTGACCGAGACTCGCGACGACACCTTTACCTGGCTCACTCAGGAGGCGTACGACCGGCTCAAGGCTGAACTCGACTATCTGTCGGGCCCCGGCCGGGTCGAGATCGCGAAGAAGATCGAGGCAGCGCGGGAAGAGGGCGACCTCAGGGAAAACGGCGGCTATCACGCGGCCAAGGACGAACAGGGCATGAGGGAGGCTCGGATCAGGCAGCTGACGCAGATCCTGGAGACCTCCAGGGTTGGCGAGGCTCCGTACGCCGAGGGCGTGGTCGGCCCCGGCATGACGGTCACGATCAGGTTCGCGGGCGACGAGGACGAGGTGACTTTCCTGCTCGCCTCGCGCGAAGAGGTCGGCTCGCCGATCGACGTCTACTCGCCCAAGTCGCCGCTTGGCAGCGCGATCTCCGGCAAGAAGGTGGGCGAGACCGCGACCTACACCCTGCCGAACGGCCGCGCTACCACGGTCGAGATTCTCGAGGCCGTCCCGTACACCGGCGGGTAAGGCTCACTCCAAGATCGCTGACGCCAGCCTCCGCAGTGGCGGGGGCCGGCGTCAACTCGTTTCCGGTTACGTCCGGCTAGGCGCCGTGGACCAGCTGCGCTTCGGCCGGCGCCTCTTGCGCAGCCGGCTCGATCCGGCCGCGCAACGGGATCTCCTTGACCAGCAGAGCCAGCAAGAACACTGCCGCCGTGGCGGGTATCGTCCACCAGAAAACCCCGGTGATGGCACTGCTGATGGCGTGGAAGGCGACGCTCTTCACCTCGGCTGGCAGGTTGTCGATGGTCGCCGGGTCGAGGTTCGCGCCGCCGCCGACCTGCTGATGCGTGTGCAGCAGGGTCGCCATCGTGGCGGCGAAGCGCCGGAAGAAGATGACGCCGAACAAGGACACCCCCAGCGAACCGCCGATCTGCTGGAAGAAGCTCCGCGAGCTGCTCGCTACGCCCATGTCCTGCTGCGGCACGCTGTTCTGCGCGATCAGCGAGGTGATCTGCATCAGGAAGCCCATGCCGATGCCCAGCACGACGAAGTACAGCGAAGACTCCAGGCGACTGGTACCGGCCCCGAGGTGCGTCAGCAGGTAGAGGCCGACCGTCATGATCACCGCGCCGATGATCGGCAAGACCTTGTAACGACCGGTCTTGCTTGTCACCAGGCCGGCGATCAGCGAGGTCACGGTCGAGCCGAGCATCATCGGGATCAGCAGCAGGCCGCTCCCGGTGGGTGATGCGTGCTGCACGGTCTGCTGGTAGAGCGGCAGGAACGTCAGGGCTCCCAGCATGGCCATGCCCAGCAGCAGGCTCATCGCCGAGGCCAGGGAGAAGTTGCGGTTCCTGAAGACGTGCAGCGGCAGCATCGGCTCGGCGGCCCTGGCCTCGACCGGGAAGAACGCGATCAGGGCCAGCGCCGCGATGACCGCGAGCATGATGATCTGCCAGGATCCCCACGCGTATTGGCTGCCGCCCCAGCTGGTCAGCAGCACCACGGCGGTGGAGAAGATGGCAATCACCGTCGCGCCCAGGTAGTCGATCTTGTGCTCGACGCGCCTGCGCGGCAGGTGCAGCGTCGCCCACAGGTAGACCAGCGCCGCGCCGCCGATCGGCATGTTGATGTAGAAGATCCACCGCCACGACCAGTGCTGCGTGATGTAGCCGCCGACCAGCGGTCCGGCGATCATGGCCAGCATCATCGCCGCCATCATGTAGCCCATGTACTGACCGCGCTCCCGCGGCGACACCAGGTCGCCGATGGTGGCGATGGCGCCTACCATCAAGCCGCCCGCGCCGAGGCCCTGCAGCGCCCGGAACGCGATGAGCTGGTCCATCGAGTGCGCCAGCCCGGAGAGCGCCGAGCCGATCAGGAACAGCACGATCGCGATCATGAGGAACCGCTTGCGGCCGTACATGTCGCCGAGCTTGCCGTAGAACAGCGTGGTAATCGTCGACGCCAGGATGTAGGCAGTCACCACCCAGGCCAGGTGGTTCAGGCCACCGAGGTCACCGACGATTCGCGGCAGCGCCGTCGAGACGACCAGCTGGTCGAGCATCGCGATGATGAGCGTCAGCAGCAGGCCAGGCAGGACGATGAGTATCTCCCGCTTCGGCCCGGTTGGCACATCGCCCGTTACCTGGGCAGCCTGGTTGTCTGTCACGAAAGGGCTCCTTGCTCCGCTCTCCCGGACTCGCGCACCCGACCGAACGCGCGCACCCTGGAGTCAGCGACGCCTCAAAATTTACTTGCCGACCGGTTAGTATTCGGTCAGCTGCAGGCTAAGCTGGGTACTAACCGGCCGTCAAGTAGGTTACCCGGGCCGGCGGAAGGACTAACGCGCGAGGTTATGTCAGGCAACATCAACGCCGCCAACGTCGACAGCGCCAACGTCGACAGCGACCGCCACGATCGCGGCCGCGATACCAGGTCACGACTGCGTGAGCTTGCCCTTCAGCTCTTCGCCGAGCAGGGCTACGAGCAGACGTCCCTCAGGGAGATCGCCGAGCGGCTGGGCGTCACCAAGGCGGCGCTGTACTACTACTTCAAGTCGAAGGAAGACATCGTCCGCAGCCTGGTCGAGGACTACATGGCCGAGATCGACGAGCTGATCGCCTGGGGGAAGGAGCAGCCCCGCTCGGCCGAGAGCCGGGATGGGATCGTCCGTCGCTACCTGGACATCATCGTCAACGGGACGGAAGTGTTCCGGCTGCTGCATCAGAATCAGGCCGCGGTCAGCTCGCTGGCGGCGGCTAAAGAGCGGGGCGAGCTCTTCCGGGAGCGGCTCGATGCCCTCGTCGACCTGCTGACTGTGCCGGGCGCTCCGGTGCACGACCAGGTCAGGGCCGCGTCGTGCCTGATGAGCATCAGCTTCTGCTGCATGCATTACCAAGACCGGGTGGCCGACCCGGCCGAATTGAAACAAGCCGTGCTGGACGTGGCCCTCAAGCTCGCCGACGCCGGCGCGAGCTGAGCCCTGGGCCGCCCTCCCCGCTGTTAACTCAGCGTCTAGCCCCGCCAGTGCCCGTAATGCACCATCTCGGTCAACGGCCTGCGACGGGAGGCTAGGTCGATCTGCTCGGTGCCGGCGGTATGGCCCACCGCGATGGCGCCGATCGGCTCATGGTCGGCCGGAATGCCGAACGCGGCCCGCAGCGGGTCGACGGCTTGCGGGACGATCCCGGAGTAGACCGCACCGAGTCCTTCATGGCCACCGGCTCTATCTCGCTCCGGGCCAGTGCTGATCAGGGGCCGTGCTGATCAGGGGCCGTGCTGGTCAGGCGGCGGGTGACGAGCTTAGACCTGGCCCGAGCCGGCGGCCGCGGCGCCGACCAGCGGCAGCACGCGGTGCGGCAGCGGGCTGTCCAGCACGATGACGGTAGATGTCCGGACCACGCCGTCGAGCCCGACGATCGAGTCGATCACCCGCTGGAGATCGGCGTTGCTGCGGGCGACTACCCGGCACAGCATGTCGCCCGCCCCGGTGATCGTGTGCGCCTCGAGCACCTCGGCGATGGCGGCCAGCCGGTCGGCCAGCGGGTCGTGCCCGCCGGCTTGCCTGATCTCCAGGGTGATGAACGCCATCACCCCGTAACCGAGGGCGGCCGGGGCTATGTCCGGGCCGTAGCCGGTGATGACGCCTCGGGCCTGCATCCGGTCGAGCCGGGCCTGAACAGTGCCGCGCGCGACGCCGAGCCGTCTCGAAGCTTCGAGCACGCCAACCCGCGGCTCGGCCATCAAGAGCCCGATCAGCCGCCCGTCCAGCGTATCGATCATGACAGAGAACCCCACTACAACCTGTACAAGCAGGCTAGCATCATCGTCAGGCGATTGAGCATATTGCTTGCCGCAGTAGGGCTCAGTTGCACATCCTGACTTGCAAGCAGATGCTGCTGACCTGGCCTGTTCTGCCGACGACCACCCAGGAGCGAGCCGATGACCGCCGAGGCAGGGTACGCGCAATCGCTAGCAACCGATGAGTTCCCGGTTAACGGGATGGACGCGGCAGTCTTCGCCGTCGGCAATGCCCGTCAGGCGGCGCACTTCTACTCGACCGCGTTTGGCATGCGGTGCATCGGTTACCGCGGACCGGAGACTGGCTGCCGGGACGAGGCGGCATACGTGCTGGAGTCCGGCAACGCAAGGTTCGTCTTCCGCGGACCGGTGCGCGCGGGCACGGAGCTAGGCGCGCACGTGGCCGCGCATGGTGACGGTGTCATCGATCTGGCCATCAGCGTGCCGTCCGCGGCGGCTGCCTGGCAGTACGCCATCGCCCATGGCGCGCGCAGCCTCCGGGAGCCCGAGGTTATCGAGGACGCGCACGGCAAGGTCGTCCTCGCCGCGATCGCCAGCTACGGCGACACCCGGCACACGCTCGTGGAGCGGAACGACTACGCAGGTCCGTACCTGCCTGGCTACGTGGCCGCCAGGCCGCTGACAGCCGAGCCGCCCGGGCCGTTCTTCACCGAGATCGATCACTGCGTCGGCAACGTCGAGCTAGGCCGGATGAACGACTGGGTGGAGTTCTACCACCGGGTGATGGGCTTCACGAACATGAAGGAGTTCGTCGGTGACGACATCGCCACCGAATACTCGGCGCTGATGAGCAAGGTCGTCGCCGATGGCAGCCGCAAGGTCAAGTTCCCGATCAACGAGCCGGCCGTCGGGAAGAAGAAGTCGCAGATCGACGAGTATCTCGAGTTCTACGGCGGGCCGGGCGTCCAGCACCTCGCGTTGGCCACCGACGATATCGTCGGCGCGGTCCGCGGAATGAAGGCCGCCGGCGTGCAATTCCTCGACACCCCGGACAGTTACTACGAGACACTCGGCGACTGGGTCGGGGACACCAGGGTGCCGCTCGGTGAACTGCGCGACCTGAAGATCCTGGCCGACCGGGACGAGGACGGCTACTTGCTGCAGATCTTCACCAAGCCGGTGCAGGACCGGCCGACCGTCTTCTTCGAGCTGATCGAGCGGCACGGTTCCCAGGGATTCGGCAAGGGCAACTTCAAGGCACTGTTCGAGGCGATCGAGCGTGAGCAGGCACGCCGCGGCAACTTGTGACGCTGCCCGGCGCGCTGAGGTACAGCCGGTGACGTGCCGTGCTATCCGGCTGGACCGGCCGGCGCTGCACTGCCAGGTACCAGCGGCCAGTGCCAGGGCTGACGTACGGCTATGCACGGGCTAAGCCGATAGGGCATCATGACCAGGTGAATCAGCCACATGATTCCGCCGCGTCGCCCGGCCCGCAGCCCGATCCGGCCGTCGGCGAGAGCGGCGCGAGCTCCGGAGCTGGCGCGCAGGCCCAGCCCTATTTCGGCGACCCCGGCCAGGCATACGACCCCGGCCAGGCATACGACCCCGGCTACCCCCAGCCCGGCTCCGCGCAAGCCACGCCCGGCTACGCCGCCCCGCCCGGCCAGGCATACCCCGGCTACCCCCAACCCGGCTACCCCCAGCCCGGCTCCGCGCAAACCACGCCCGGCTACCCCCAGCCTGGCTACGGCACCCCGCCCGGCTACGGGCAGCCCTATCAGCCGTACGGTCAGCGGGCGACGGGCAAGGATCCGGCGCTGGCCGAATGGTGGCGGCGGCTGCTCGCGCGCGTCATCGACGGGCTGATTCTCATGGTCATCTTCTCGCCGCTGTGGGTACCGCCTTGGCGCACCTTCATCCGCAAGCTCACCGCGCTCGCGAACCAGTACCCGGGGACCAGGCTCAGCACCGTCCCCGCTGCCAGGAGCGCCCTGGCGAGCGCCGACAGCCATCTCATCGGCAAGCTCTTCGCCGTCGGTCTGGCCTTCTACCTGGTGGCTTTCCTCTACGACTGGGTGCAGCACTGGCGGTGGGGCCAGACCATCGGCAAGCGGGCGCTCCGCACCAAAGTGGTGAAGGCCGACGGCAACCCCGCGGTAGGCGCAGGGCCGGCCTGCGGCCGGGCCGCTATCTATGCGCTGTCGCCACTCGTGCCGTTCGTAGGGTGGCTGTTCGACCTGGTCAACGAGCTGTGGCTGACCTGGGATCCGCGCCGGCAGTGCCTGCACGATAAAGCCGCGCATACAGTTGTCATCAAGAAGGACTACCAGCTATCCCGGCCGCAAGGCGGCGCCTGGTAGCGGGACCGGCTGCCGTCAAGGCTGTCGCCGCTACACCAGGGGTTACTTCGCTAAGCCCGGCCGCATGACGGATCGGCGCCAGGATGACACCGCAGGACGAGACCAGCGCCGCGGCCGAGACCAGCACCGCGACCGACGAGCCAGGACTGCCGCCAGGCCAGCAGCTTCAGTTCTCAGGTCAGCAGGGAACGGCTCAGCCGCTGCCGCCGTCACCGTACCTAGACGGCGGGTCGATGCCGCAGGCCTATCTGGCCCCGCCACAGCCAGGTCAGCCGAAGTACGGGGCACCGCCAGCGTCCAGGCCGGGACGACGGCAGTTCGGCTCAGCGGGCTCCGGACCCGGTCGCCAGGCAACCGGCCAGTCGGGCTTCCAGCAGCCGGGGTACGAGCGCCCCGGCGGCGGCTCACGCCGCGCGTTCGGACCGCAGGCGCTTCGTGATCCGGTCATCGCGGCGCCCTGGGAGCGGCTGGCCGCGTCTGTCCTGGACTGGATAGTCATCTTCGGCATAGCCACCGTGACGTTCATCTCGCCGCTCTTGCGGATCTGGCGCCAGCTGCAGGCCGTCACGACTCAGTACACGAACCTGAATTCGCCCGGTGCACAGGCGGCCGTCAACGGCATCGCCCGTGATCCGTCGAACCAGCGTGCGCTGCTCTTCTGGTTCCTCGCCATGTTCGGCATCGCGCTGGGTTACTACTGGATCCAGCACGCGGCCTGGGGCGCCACCCTCGGCAAGCGAGCGCTGGGCACCCGGGTCGTCACAGCCGCTGACCGTTCCGCAATCGGGATCCGCGCGGCCGGGATCCGGACTGTGTCCTTTCTCGTCGGCCCCGTCATCTTCCTGTTGCTGGTAAGCCCGTTGAACATCCCCGGCGGGCTGCTCTGGGCCGCCGATACCGCCATGACGCTGCTCGACCCGCGTGCCCAGTGCCTGCACGACAAGCTGGCCGGGACCATCGTGATCCGGCAGCGCTGGCTCGATCAGCAGGCCGGCCGTGCCAGCCACCGGTAGCAGCGGAGCCGGCTAGCCGAACAGCAGCGTGTAGCCGGCCTTGCGCAGCTGGCTGATTACCGAGTCGGTGTGCTCGGGCCCCCTGGTCTCCAGGTGCAGGCTGACCTCCGCCTCGTCGACCCGCAAGTCCGCGGTGACCCGTTCGTGCACGACGTCGAGCACGTTGGCGCCGAGCGCGGCAAGTTCCATCAGCAAAGTTGCCAGCGCTCCGGGCCGGTCGGGCAGCTTGCAGCGGAACGCCAGGAACCGCCCGGCCGCTGACAGTCCGTGCCGCAGCACCTTGGACAGCAGCAGCGGATCGATGTTGCCGCCGGAGAGCACGACGACGACCGGCGGCTCGAACAGCGCGGCATGCTCCAGGATCGCGGCGACCCCGGCCGCGCCGGCCGGCTCGACGACCTGCTTGGCCCGCTCCAGGCAGAGCAGCAGCCCGCGGGACAGGTTCTCCTCGGTCACTGTCACGATCTGCACCTGCGTGGCGGCCAGGATCGGCACGGTCAGCTCGCCGGGCCGGGCAACCGCGATGCCGTCTGCCATCGTCGCAGCCGGCGTGACAGTCACCGGATGCCCGACCTCGATGGAGCTGCGCATCGGGGCTATCGCCTCGGCCTGGACGCCGATCAGCCGGGCGCCGGGCAGCATATCGCTGGCCGCGACTGCGACGCCGGCGGCGAGCCCGCCGCCGCCGACGGGCAGCACGATCGTGCGTACCTGCGGGCACTGCTCAGCGATCTCGAGCCCGACGGTGCCCTGCCCCGCTATCACGTCAGGGTGATCGAAGGGATGAATGAAGATCGAGCCGGTCTCCTCGGCCAACTGCCGGGCCCTTGCCAGCGCGTCCTCGACGCTCGCGCCATGCAGCACGACGTCAGCGCCATAGGAACGAGTCGCCGCAACCTTCGGCAGCGGCGCGGCGGCCGGCATGACCACGGTCGCCCTGGCGCCGAGGGCGGTAGCGGCGAGCGCGACGCCCTGCGCATGATTGCCGGCGCTGGCAGCGACAACGCCGCGCGCTCGGTCAGCTTCGCTCAGCCGCGCGATTCGCAGGTAAGCGCCGCGCACCTTGAATGACCCGCCGCGCTGCAGGTTCTCGCACTTGACGTAGACCGGGCCGCCGATCATCGCGGTCAGCGCGCTCGACTCAAGCAGCGGCGTCTGCCTGACGATCGGCTGAAGCAAGGCGCGCGCCGCCACGACGTCAGCCGGCCGGACCGGCAGGGCGTCTCGCCGAGCGGCCGCCGAGGAACTCATGCCTGGATTGTCGCACCAGGCGCGTCCGGCCTCGCTCACCGGTTCCGGCCCAGTTGTCCGCTAGCTCAGTCGCCAGCCCAGTAACGGTCGGCCGCGAAGATCAGCGCGGCAGCGCCGACCAGGCCCGCGCTCTGGCCGAGGAGGGCCGGGACCACGCTGACCTGGCGCGCGAAACCAAGCCTGGCGTGCGCGCGCAGCGCTTCCTCGAGCGGGTCGAACAGCAGCGGGCCGGCTTGCGAAAGCCCGCCGCCGACCGACACGACTTCAAGGTCGCACAGGCAGGTGGCGGACGCGATCGCGATGCCGAGCGCGCGGCCGGCCCGCCGCATCGCGGCGACCCCGACTGGATGGCCGAGTGCCCCGTCGGCAGCCAGGTCCCTGGCCGTCGCGTCACTCTGGTCGGGGCGCCAGCCCTCCGATTGCGCCCATGCAACGAGCGCCGGCCCGCGGGCGATAGCCTCGGCGCAGCCGCGTCCGCCGCAGCCGCACGGCGGACCGGTCTCCGGATCCACCACCACGTGGCCGATGTGACCGGCGTTACCGGACGCGCCCTGGACCAGCCTGCCGTCCAGCACCAGGCCACCGCCGACGCCGGTCGAAACCACCATGCCGAGCACGTTGCCCCGGCCGCGCCCGGCACCTCGCCAGTGCTCGGCGGCCACCAGGCAGACGGCGTCGTTGTGCACCCTCACCGGGATGCCGAGGCGTTCGGCCAGCCTGCCGCGCAGCGGGAAGTCGCGCCACGCCGGGATGTTCAGCGGTGACACCACTCCCGCCGGCCATTCCATCGGGCCACCGCAACCACATCCGCAGCCGGCCAGTTCGGCCGGGTCCACGCCGTCCAGGACGGCTGAGATCAGCGCGTCCAGGGTCCGCCACAACTGCTCGGCGTCCAGGCCGGGCGGGGTGGGCACGACAGACCAGGCAAGAACCCGGCCGGCCGGCTCCACCAGGCCGGCCGCTAGCTTCGTCCCGCCGATGTCCACCGCAAGTGCCGGACGGGATTCAGCCATTCACGCCTCCCAGGATGCGAGCACCAAGTGCCTCGACATAGTGTCGAATGGTGCAGCCTAAGACTCGCAACCAGCCAGCATCCGCCCAGCCGCCGGGCACAGTTCCGCCGGAGATCAGCACGCTTGGCCAGCTACGCGCCAGCGGTCATCAGCTTCGCACCGTCAAGCAGGAACTGCGGCACAATCTGCTGGAGCGCATGCGCGCGGGCGAAGACGCGTTCCCCGGCATCATCGGCTTCGGCCAGACAGTGCTGCCGCACCTGGAGCGGGCCATCATCGCCGGGCACGACGTGATCCTCCTCGGCGAGCGAGGGCAGGGCAAGACGAGGCTGATCAGAACCCTGACCGGCCTGCTCGACGACTGGACCCCGGTCGTCGCCGGCTGCGAGATCAACGACCACCCGTTTGCTCCGGTCTGCGCGCGCTGCCAGCGGCTGCTGGCCGGCCAGGGCGATGATCTGGCGGTGAGCTGGCGGCCTCGCGCCGACCGGTACGGGGAGAAGCTAGCGACGCCGGACACCAGCGTCGGCGACCTCATCGGTGACATCGACCCGGTCAAGGTGGCCGAGGGCAGGACGCTCGGCGACCCGGAGACCATCCACTTCGGCTTGCTGCCGCGGACCAACCGCGGCATCTTCTGCCTCAACGAGTTGCCCGATCTCGCCGAGCGGATCCAGGTGTCGCTGCTGAACGTGCTGGAGGAACGTGACATCGCGGTGCGCGGGTACGCGCTGCGGCTGCCGCTGGATCTGGTGCTGGTCGCCAGCGCGAACCCGGAGGACTACACCAACCGCGGCCGGATCATCACGCCACTGAAAGACCGGTTCGGGGCGGAGATCCGCACCCATTACCCGGCCTCGCTCGAGTCCGAACTGGCTCTGATCGACCAGGAAGCGCGGCTCGCGTGGGACGGGGCTGACCCCGGAGCCCTCGTTCCCGTTCACCTGATCCAGGTGATCGCACGGTTTACCCGGCTGGTCCGGGCCTCCCCGGCCGTTGATTCCCGGTCCGGCGTGTCGGCGCGGTTCGCGATCGCGGCCGCCGAGTCGGTGGCCGCTTCCGCGGTGCGCCGGGCCGCGATCACCGGCGAGGACCAGCCAGTGGCGCGGGCATGTGACCTGCCGTCGGTGATCAGCACACTGCGCGGGAAGGTCGAGTTCGAGGTCAGCGAGGAGGGGCGCGAGCAGGAAGTCCTTGACCACCTGCTGCGTCGCGCCTCCGGTGACACGTTCCGTGCGCTGCTTGGCAACGCCGACCTTTCCGGCTTGCTGGCGAGGTTCGCCGATGGCGGCGTGGTCGAGACCGGTGACCTGGTTCCGGCTGCTGACCTGCTGCGCCGGATCGGCGAGGTGCCCGGCCTGGCGAAGATCATGGACCGGCTGAAGATGGACGGCAGCGAGTCGCTCGGCCAGGCCGCCGCGGCGCTGGAGTTCGCGCTCGAAGGCCTGTACCTGATGCGCCGGCTGTCGAAGGACGCGATCGACGGCGGGGCGGTGTACCGAACCTGAGGCCAGCAGGCGTTCGGTGGCCGCCCGCATGCGAGCCGGCCAGACGGACGGTAGCGAACGGACCGGAGCGAACGGACCGGAGCGTGGAGGTGAGCGAGGGTGAGAGGTTACCGTTACGGTCCCTACGCCGGCGGCCCGGATCCGCTCGAGCCTCCCTATGACGTGCGCGGCGCCGTCGACGCACTGGGCGAGTCAGTGCTGGAGGGCACCGATCCGGCCAGCGCGCTCGCGGACCTGCTGCGGCGCGGGCTGTCCGGCCACCGCGGGCTCGACGACCTGCTCCGGCGGGTGCGGGAACGGCAGCGCGAGATCCGCGGCCGCGGCCGCCTGGACGGCATTCTCGAGCAGGTCCGGGCGCTGCTGGACACCGCCATCGGCCAGGAACGCGCTGAGCTGTTCCCGAACCCGGCCGACTCGGCGCGGTTGCGCGAGGCCGAGCTGGACGCGCTGCCATCGGATACCGCGCAGGCCATCAGGCAGCTTGCGGACTACGACTGGCAGTCGGCAGCGGCTCGCGCGACGTTCGAGAAGCTGAAGTCACTGCTGCGCAGTGAGGTGCTTGACAGCCAGTTCCGCGGCATGCGGCAGGCGCTGGCCGACCCCGACCCGCAGGCGCTGAAGCGGGTCAAGGACATGATGGCCGCGCTGAACGCCATGCTGGAGGCCGACGCGCGCGGCGAGCACACGCAGCGGGATTTCGACGACTTCTCCAGCCGGTTTGGCGATATGTTCCCCGGCCGGCCGGCCAACCTGGAAGAACTGGTGGATGCGCTGGTCCGGCAGATGGCGGCGGCCGAGCGGCTGCTCGACTCGCTGACCGACGCGCAGCGCGACGAGCTGTCCGGGCTGATGGCGCATGCGCTCGAGGACGCGGGCCTGGCTGCTGAGATGGCCCGGCTTGCCGACTCGCTGCGAGCCAGGCGCCCGGACATGGACCAGGGCGGGCCGCAGCCGGGGATGACCGGCAGCGAACCGCTTGGCCTCAGCGACGCGACCGCGGCCCTGGCTGAGCTTGCTGACCTGGCTGACCTCGAGGACGCGCTGCGCCAGGACTACCCGGGTGCGCGGCTTGACGACGTCGACGAGGAAGCGATCAGGCGCGCGCTGGGCCGGCAGGCGGTCGACGACGTCACGGCGCTGCGGCAGATCGAGCGCGAGCTCGAGCAGCAGGGCTACCTGCAGCGCACCGGCGGCAAGCTCGAGCTGACGCCGAAGGCCGTGCGCAGGCTCGGCCAGACCGCCCTGCGGAAGGTATTCGCCCGGCTGCCGGACGGCGGGACCGGCGACCACGATCAGCGCGACGCCGGGCAGGCCGGGGAGTACACCGGCAGCACCCGGCCCTGGCGCTTCGGCGACGAGCAGGCAATCGACGCCGCCACCACCGTGCGGAACGCGCTGCTTCGCCAGGCGGCACCACGACGGGAACTCCCTGACGGGCCGGTCGCGCCGGCTGCCGCGAACCCCGTCCGGCGCCGTGGGCCGGTCCGGCTCTCGGTCGATGACTTCGAGGTGGCGGAGACCGACCGGCGCGCGTCGGCGGCCGTCTGCCTGCTCGTCGACCTGTCGTACTCGATGGCGCTGCGCGGCACCTGGGGAGCCGCGAAGCAGACCGCGCTGGCCTTGCACGCGCTCGTCCGCAGCCAGTACCCGCAAGACGCGATCCAGGTCATCGGCTTCTCCAACTACGCCCGCGAACTGGGCGAGACCGAGCTCGCCGGGCTGAGCTGGGACATGGTGCAGGGCACCAACCTGCACCACGCGCTCGTCCTGGCCGGCCGGTTCCTGGACCGCCGGCCCGAGCACAATCCTGTCGTGATGGTCATCACCGACGGTGAGCCGACCGCGCACCTGCGGCGAGACGGCCGGTTCTGGTTCGACTGGCCGCCCTCCCCGGAGACGCTGGAGCTCACCCTGGCGGAAGTCGACAAGATGACCAGGCGGCGCGCCACGATGAACGTGTTCATGCTCGCCGACGACGAGCGGCTGTCCGCGTTCGTGGACGAGGTAGCCCGGCGCAATGGCGGCCGCGTGCTGCGGGCACTACCGGACAGCCTCGGCGAGTACGTGGTCACCGACTTCCTCCGGACGCGGCGTCAGTACGCCAGGTAACCGACTGCCTGCTGCGGACAGTAACGGCGGCCGCTGAGTAAGGCAGCGCGGCGTTAGCCAGCACGGCGGCTCCCTGCGCAGCTCGTCCGTGACCACGTCGACACGCAGTTGCAGAAGGTCGCTGAGTTCTTCGGACAAGCCGGCGCGAACTGGCGCGGAGCGCCGTGAGCATGCATGCGACGGTCGAAGGTGAGACAGGCGGGGCAGAGTCGGCGTCGGTGGGCGCGCGCCCGGCCGGTGGGCCTACGATCGACTCCATGTCGTTCTCCGACCGGCTCGTGCTCTGGCTGCACATCGGATTCGCCATCTTCACGATCGGCCCGGTCGCGCTGGCGATCTCCTCGACGCCGCGGTACATCCGCCAGCGCGACGTGGCGGTCGTGCGCTACCTCAGCCGGATTACCGTGATCTTCACTGCCGCCTCGCTGCTGGTGCTGGTCTTCGGCATCGTGCTTGGCGAGCTGAAGCACGACTTCGCGCGCCCGTGGCTGACGGTCTCCATGACGCTGTTCGTCGTCGCGATCGTGCTGCTCGTGCTCGTCATCCGCGATCAGCGCCGCGCCATCAGGGCCCTGGCACCCGCGGGGCCGCCGCTACAGGCAGCCGTTCCTGACGAGGCGGATGCCCGAGGTGATGCCGACGCCACCGGACCGGCCGGGCCCGAACCACCAGGCACAGGCCAGCCGGGCACGGGCCAGCCGGGTCCCGCCCAGCTAGGTCCGGGCCAGCCAGGCGGCAATACCGCTGTGGCTGCGCACGTCGCCTCGGTCGAGCGCGGCCGGATCGCCGCCATGGGCGGCGTGGTGAACCTGATCTGGCTGGTAATACTCGTCCTGATGGTCTGGCAGCCGTAATCGGCGCGACGCATTCCTGTCGCCAAAAATTTTGCACTCTTTGTAGTTATTTAGCCCCGTGGGGATGGCAACCGGTAGTACCGTGCCGGTCGTAAATCATCGCTGGTAACGCCGAGCCCTTCTCTTGTCATAGGCGGCCAGCTGCCAAGGAGGAACTGTGAGTTCACAAAGCGTGTCCAGCGGCGGCTCAAAGCGCTCGCTGGTGATCATTCTCGCGGTCATCGCCGTCATCTCGCTCATCCTGGGAATCTTGTGGTTCGCCGGCGCGGCACCGTCGTTCCTTAACTCCGGCAGCCACGTGAAGAGCGGCGGCCACCTCTACCGCGGCATCGTCGGGGTCGTCGTCGCCGTCATCTGCGGCGTCGGCGCCTGGTGGACCAGCAAGAAGCAGTAACCGGCCGCCGCTGCGGTCGAGCCGCTGCGACGTGCTCGGGCTGGGTTGCGAATCGGCCCGGGTGCGTCGCGGCGGTGACACCCGGCGGCGGTGACCGGGCGGCGTTGACACCCGGCTGCCAGCGCACCTAGATTTGCCAGTGTTCGGGCACGTAACTGTTGTTCGTGGAGCGCACGGAGTTCTCACTCCCCTGGCGTTACCGCCGCGCGTCAGTTAAACGGACTTCACAAAGGGGTGCGCTGGTGACATTGCTGGACCGATCCATCTGGATGGGTAAGGCCTTTTCCGGCGGCTGGAAGGAAGCGGGCGGCGGCCAGGCGGCCGTCATCGAGCCGGCCACCGGCAGCGAGCTAGCCCGCGTCGGCATTGCGTCAGCCGCTGACATCACGGCGGCGACGGCCGTGGCGGCCGCCGCACAGCCTGCCTGGGCGGCGACGCCATACCCGCAGCGCGCCGCGATCCTGCGCAAGGCCGCCGAGATCTGGCTGGCTAACGCGGCCGAGATCGAGGACTGGAGCATCCGGGAAGGCGGCAAGATCCCGCCCGCCGCTCAGTTCGAGACTCACGTCGCGACCGAGGAGATATTCGAAGCGGCCACCCTGCCGTCCCGGCCATATGGTGAACTGCTGCCGAGCGAGCAGCCGCACCTGAGCTTCGCCGAGCGGGTGCCGGTCGGTGTCGTCGGCGTCATCTCGCCCTTCAACTTCCCGCAGATCCTGGCCATCCGCTCGGTCGCGCCCGCGCTCGCGCTTGGCAACGCCGTGGTGCTGAAGCCCGACCCGCGCACGGCGGTGTGCGGCGGAGTGGTGCTGGCGCGGGTGTTCGAAGAGGCCGGCCTGCCCGAAGGCCTGCTGCATGTGCTTCCCGGCGGCCCGGACGTCGGAGAGGCGCTCGTCGCCGACTCAAGGACCGGCGTCATCTCGTTCACCGGATCCACCAGCGCCGGCCGCCGCGTCGGCGCCCTGGCCGGCCAGCTCCTCAAGCGCGTGCACCTGGAACTCGGCGGCAACTCCGCGCTGATCGTGCTGGAAGACGCCGACCTGGACAAGGCCGCGTCGGCCGGCGCCTGGGGCTCGTTCCTGCACCAGGGCCAGATCTGCATGACGACGGGCCGGCACCTGGTGCACGAGTCGGTGTACGACGACTACGTCGCCCGGCTCGCGGCCAAGGCCGGTCACCTGCCGGTCGGCGACCCGGCGTCGGGTCAGGCGGCCATCGGTCCGATCATCGACGAGCGGCAGCGGGACAAGATCCATACCCTGGTAACGGGCAGTATCCAGGCAGGCGCCACCCTCGCGGCAGGCGGTACCTACGAGGGCCTGTTCTACCAGCCCACGGTGCTGAGCGACGTCGCGCCATCGATGCCCGCCTACGCCAGCGAAGTATTCGGCCCGGTCGCCCCGGTGATCCGCTTCGGCACTGCGGACGAAGTGGCCAAGCTTGCCGCCGATTCTGAATACGGCTTGTCCCTCGGCATCCTGACCAGGGACGTGATGCGCGGCCTTGACCTGGCGCGGCAGATTCCGACCGGGATCGTGCACATCAACGACCAGACTGTCGACGACGCGCCGAACACGCCATTCGGCGGCATTCGCGCATCTGGCACCGGGGCGCGCTTTGGCGGTTCTGCCAACCTCGATGCCTTCACCGACACTCGCTGGGTGACGATCCGCGGCGATATCGCGCCATACCCGTTCTAACCCGGCCGCAGCCGCAACTTCGTTACGACCATGCGAACTCGCACGCAGGTAGGAATCGTCGGGGCCGGTCCGGCCGGGCTGCTGCTCTCGCACCTGCTCGCGCTCCGCGGCATCGACTCGGTGCTGGTCGAGATCCGCAGCCGGGAGTACTGCGAGGCGCGGCAGCGCGCCGGCGTGCTGGAGGACGGCAGCGTGACGCTGCTGCGCGAGGTCGGCCTGGGCGGCCGGCTCGACCGCGAAGGCCTCGAGCACGGCGGCATCTACCTGCAGTTTGACGGAGAGCGGCGGCACATCGACTTCCGCGAGCTGACCGGCGGCCGGACCGTGACCGTCTACGCGCAGACCGAGGTGGTCAAGGACCTCATCGCCCGCAGGCTCGCCGACAACGGCGCGGTCGAGTTCGGCGTCACCGGCACCGAGGTATCCCGCCTCGACACCGGCCGGCCCCGGCTCAGCTACACCGATGCCAGCGGAACACGTCATGACGTCGACTGCGATGTCATCGCCGGCTGCGACGGATTCCACGGGATCTGCCGGGCCGCGATACCGGGCGGTGCGCTGACCACCTGGGAGCGCGAGTATCCGTACGCCTGGCTGGGCATCCTGGCTGACGTGCCGCCGTCCACCGATGAGCTGATCTACGCCCACCACCGGAACGGGTTCGCGCTGCACAGCCTGCGCAGCCTGTCGGTCAGCCGGCTCTACCTGCAGGTCGCCCCGGACGCCGACATCGCCCAGTGGCCCGATGATCGCATCTGGGCCGAGCTGAGCCGCCGGTTCGAGCTGCCGGGCTGGACTCTTCAGCAGGGGCCGGTGCTGGACAAGAACATCACGCCCATGCGCAGCTTCGTCAGCGCGCCGATGCGGTACGGCCGGCTGTTCCTGGCCGGCGACGCGGCCCATATCGTGCCGCCGACCGGAGCCAAGGGCCTCAACCTGGCGCTGGCCGACGTAGCCGTGCTGGCTCCTGCCCTGGACGCCATGCTGCGCGGCGACGGCACACTCGCCGCCGCCTACTCGGCCACCTGCCTGAGCCGGGTCTGGCGGTCAACGCACTTCTCCTGGTGGATGACGACCATGCTGCACCGCTCGCCGGGCGCCGACGAGATGGAAGCGCAGTTGCAGCTCTCACAGCTGCGCTACGTGGCCAGCTCGACCGCGGCGGCCACCTCGCTGGCCGAGAACTACACCGGCTTCGCGATTCCGCAGCCGGCGTCCGGATCCGCCTAACCCGCTAAGAAAGGGATGCTGACTTCCATGCACACCTCGCCGCCGTTCCGTGCCGACCACGTCGGCAGCCTGCTCCGCCCGCCCGAGCTGCTGGCCGCCCGCGACGACTTCGCGGCGGGGAGGATCGGGGCCGAGCACCTGCGGGCCGTCGAGGATGCCTCGATCGCGGACGTGGTCATGATGCAGTCCGATGTCGGGCTGCAGTCGGCCACAGACGGCGAGTTCCGCCGCGCGTCGTGGCACATGGACTTCATCTACCAGCTCGGCGGGATCACCAAGGCGCCCGGCAACCTCGCGGTTCACTTCCGCAACGCCAGCGGCGAGATCGAGTTCACCCCGGCTGCGCTGCACGTCGGCAGCAAGATCCACCTGGACCACACGATCTTCAAGGACGATTTCCGTTACCTGAAGTCCGTGGTCAGCGGCATCACGCCGAAGCTGACCATCCCGTCGCCGAACATGGTGCACTACCGCGGCGGCCCGGCCTCGATCGAGGCGAGCGTCTACCCCGACATGGAGCAGTTCTGGGCGGACCTGGCCGCTGCCTACCACGAGGAGGTGCAGCGCCTGGGCCAGCTCGGCTGCACCTACCTGCAGCTTGACGACACCAGCCTGGCCTACCTGAACGACCCGGCCCAGCGAGCCGAGATCGCCGAGCGCGGCGAGGACGCCGAGCACCTGCACCTGCGCTACATCCGGCAGGTCAACCAGGCGATAGCCGGCCGGCCTGCGGACATGAAGGTGACCACGCACATGTGCCGCGGCAACTTCCGGTCGTCCTGGGCCGCCGAAGGCGGCTACGATTTCGTCGCCGAGGCCCTGTTCAGCCAGCTTGACGTCGACGGGTTCTTCCTGGAGTACGACGACGAGCGGTCCGGCGGCTTCGAGCCGCTGCGGTTCGTGCCGAAGGGCAAGATGGTCGTGCTAGGCCTGGTCACGACCAAGCGCGGTGAGCTGGAGAGCGTTGACGCGCTCAAGCGCCGGATCGACGAAGCAGCCCGTTTCGTCCCGCTGGATCAGCTGTGCTTGTCGCCGCAGTGCGGCTTCTCCTCCACCGTCGAGGGCAACGTGCTCACCCAGGAACAGCAGCGCGCGAAGCTCCGTCTCGTGGTGCAAGTCGCGCACGAGGTCTGGGGCGAGAGTTAATTACCGGGGAAACGGGCTAGTCCGGCGCCAGTCGAGCCCGTCAGCTACTCGGCGGCCGGGGTGCGGCAGAAGAGTGCGTTTCCACGTGGGCCTGCGACTGTCAGCGAGTACCCCGGCTCGGCCCGTACGGAACCGTACTCTTCAGTACGGTGAGGTGCTATAGGTGACGCATGACCACGATCAGGGCCGAGGAGGTCCGAATTCCCCGCCACGCCCGCGAGGCCGTCGCCCGGCATGAACGTGTGGTTGTCATGAACCACGAACGGCCGACATTCGTGATCATCCATCCCGACGACACGGCAGCAGGCCCTGCGCCGGCGCGGCACGGCCGCCCGCTGAGGGAGGCTCTTGGGCTGCTCGCCGTGGCCGCGCCGCCCGATCCGGGTTTCGCGGACGACATGGAGGCCGTGCTCGCCGATACCGGGCCGGTTCCGGGTGACCCGTGGGCACGCTCCTAGACACGACCGTCTTTATCGATCTTGAACGGGCAGTCCGGCGCCTGCCGCCCGCCACGGCCATGGCCGCCGTCAGCGAGCGGCTGGAAGAACAGCTCGGCCCGGACGAAGAGGTCGCGATAGCCGCCATCACTGCCTCAGCGCTGCTGCATGGCGTGCACCGCGCGTCCGCGGAACGCCGAGCCCGCCGCGAAGCGTTCGTCGAGGCAGTGCTAGCCGCATTTCCCACGGTGCCCTTCGGGCTCCTCGCCGCCCGCGCGCACGCCCGAATCTGGGCTGAGCTCGCCGCCACGGGCCAGGACGTCGGCGCGCACGACCGGCTCGTCGCAGCGACCGCCGTCATGGCCGGGTGGCGCGTCGGAACAGCCAGCACCCGGCACTTCGACCGTATCGACGGCCTTGACATCCTGGCCGTCACCTTCGCCGGATAGCGCGCTGAACGCGGCAGATGAGCACGTTGGCCGCAGCAGTAATGCCTGTGTCAGCGGATGCTGACGGTGCCGCGTAACCACGGCAGATCCGCCCCGCACCCTGATTCCACGGCCGCCGAGGTAGACCGGGTTGCCATCGGGGTCCATCTGGACAGCGGGATTGAGAGGTCGCGCCTGGCCGGGTCCCTTGGGGCGCTCGCAAAGGTCACAACGACGCCAGCCCCGGGTCCGCCGCACTGGCTCATCGCGCACGAGCCGGAGCACCTCAACAATCTCCCACGGGCCGGCCTTACCCACCGGGACCTGGTGCTCCGCACTGAGTCAGCCGACGTTGACTGCGTCCTCTCGGGAGCCGGGTAGGACGTACTTATCGGCTCGTACGACCCCGGCGACGCTACGGGCGGGCCGAGCGCGCCAGCAAGCGGCGCGGCTGCTCGCCAGCCGGCCAGACGTAGAAGCCGACCGGGAACAGCCGGATCCCGAACCGCTCCGAGACCAGTCCCCAGATGCCGCGCGGCGCCCAGATCGCCACCGCGATGGCCACCAGGCCGAGGACGATCCAGTACCAGGTGCCGTCCGCGGACAGCGTCTGCTGCAGGATGAAGAACACGATGGTGCCGATGATCGGCCCCTCGATGGTGCCGATCCCGCCGATGATGGTAATGAAGATCATCTCGGCGGTGAACGACACGTCGAACGCGGCCGTCGGGACGATGAACTGCTGGCCGATCGCGTACACCGCGCCGGCCGCGCCGCAGCCGAGCGCGGTCACGAGGAAGACCAGGCGCTGCACCGAGCCGACCCGGCCGCCGATGCTCTTCGCGCCGGCCTCGTCGTCCCTGATCGCGGTCAGCGCCAGGCCTAGCCGGCTGCGCAGCAGCGCGTAGATGCCGGCAATGGCCAGCACGGCAACCGCGAGCGTGGCCCAGTAGGTGTCGGCGGCAAGCAGGGTCGGGCTCTGGGTCAGGCCGCTCAGCGCGATCCCGGTTCCGCTGCCGAGCGAGGAGATCTGGATGATGATCAGCATGCAGACCGACGCGATGACCCACATGGTGATCGCGAAGTACCCGCTGCGCAACCTCGAGACCAGCCACCAGACCGGCAGGCCGACCACGCCGGTCGCCGCGGTGGCGATCGGGATGGCCGTGAACGGGCTGAGGCCGTGCATGGCCAGCAGCACCACGAAGTAGGCACCGAGCCCGATGAACGCCTGGTGGCCGACCGAGACCAGGCCCGCGTAGCCGGCCAGCAGGTTCCACATGCTGGCCATGATCAGCAACTGGAAGAACTGGACCATCAGTCCTGTGGTGTCGGAGAAGACAAGGTACGGCAGGTAGCCGAGGATGGCGATCGCGACGACCGCGGCCAGCCCGGCCCACAGGGCTGACCGCCGTGAGCGCGTCACCACCCGGCCGGCGGCCGGCCCGCGGGCGGCGACCCGCGGGTGCTGGCCGCCGGCGGCCTGGGTGTCCTGTCCGACTGCGCTCATGCGAGTTCCCTGCGGCTGGTGATGCCCTGCGGCCGGAGCACCAGGATGATGAGGAAGAGCAACTGCCCGGCAAGTACCTGATCGGCCGCGTGGTACTGGGCGCCAACCTGCTGCGCCACGCCGAGCAGGATGCCGCCTGCCAGCGTGCCCCACAGTGACCCGAGGCCGCCGATGACGACCGCCTCGAACGCGTACAGCAGCAGGGCCGTGGTCCCGGTCGTCGGGTCGAACTGGGTGTACATGCCGTAGGCGAGGCCAGCCAGTGCCACCGTGCCGAAGGCGATCGCGGTCGCGATCCCGAAGACGTGCCGGTAGTTGATGCCGGAGAGTTGCGCCGCCTCGCGGTCGTCGGCCACCGCGCGGATCATCCGGCCGCTGCGGGAGGACGACAGGAAGTACTGCAGGCCCAGCAAAACGGCCACCGCGACCACCAGGATGGCCAGGTCAAGGTAGGCGATCGTGATCTGGGAGCCGATGCTGAACGAGTCGGAGACCAGCGAGCCGATGTTCAGTTCCCTGCTGTTCGCGGACAGAAACTGCTGCAGCGCGTTCTCGATGACGACCGACAGCCCGAACGTGACCAGCAGCGTGGTGATCACGCCACGGTTCAGCGACGCCTGCAGCAGCGTTCGCTGCAGCACGTAGCCGAGGGCCGCGAAAATCGGCACGACCAGCACGAAGGACCAGACGGCCGGGACGTGGGTGATCGTGACCACGCCGAGCGCGATATAGGCGGCCACCATGGCCAGGTCACCATGCGCGAGGTTGATCACCTTCATGACGCCGAACATCAGCGACAGCCCGCACGCGAACAGTGCGTACAAGCCGCCGAGCATGACGCCCTGTATCACCGCGTTGACCCAGGTCATATATGCACTCCTGGCGGTTGATCAGCCTGCCGGGCTGGCCCTGAGCTGGCGGGCACTGAACTGGCGGGCACTGAACCAGCGGGCGCCACGCTGGCCGGCCCCGCGCTGGCGGGCGTACCGGGCGGCGAGCCGTCGCCGTTGCCGTTGCTGGCCGCGGAGACCCCGAAGTAGGCCGCCTCGATCTGCGCGCCGGTCAGCCCGGCCGGCGGTCCGGCCAGCGTGACCCGGCCCTCGAGCAGGCAATGCACGTGCGAAGCGACCGCAAGCGCCTGGCTGACGTCCTGCTCGACCAGCAGGATCGTCATTCCGGATGCGGCTAGCTGGGGCAGCGTCGCGTAGATCCGGCGGACGACGACTGGCGCCAGGCCCAGGGAGAGCTCGTCCAGCAGCAGCACGCTCGGGTTAGCTGCCAGCGCCCGGCCGATGGCCACCGCTTGCTGCTCGCCGCCGGATAGCTGCGCGGCGCGCTGCCGACGCCGGTCTCGCATCCAGCCGAACAGGTCGTAGATGGCATCGATGCTCCATTCGCCCGTGCGCCGGCTGCTGGCACCGACCAGCAGGTTCTCCTCCACCGACAGCGACGGGAAGAGCCTGCGGCCCTCGGGCACCAGCGCGATGCCGGCCGCCACCCGTCGCTCCGGCCGAAGGCCAGTGATGTCGCGACCGTCCAGCCGGACCGAGCCGGCGGTAGGAGCGTGCAGGCCGGCGATGGTGCGGAGCAAGGTGGACTTGCCAGCACCGTTCGCCCCGATCATCGCGTGCACCTGGCCGGCCGGCACCGCGATGCTGACGTCGTGCAGCGCTTGCAGCTGGCCGTGGTGAACGCTCAGCCCGGCCACCTCGAGCAGCGGGCTTGCGTCGGTGGTCCCGGCCGTGGTCATACCGGCTCCCGGCCGGCCGCGCTAACCGCCGCGGGACCGGTCACAGGGCCCGCCGCCCGCAGTTCCGCGGTGACCTCGGTGCCGAGGAATACCTCGCGGACCGCGGGCATGGCCAGCACCGCTTCGGGCTCGCCGTCGCCGATGATCAGCCCGCCGGACAGGCAGAGCAGGCGGCCGACCGTCGCCGTCAGGGCGTGCACGACGTGCTCGATCCAGATGATCGCGATGCCCTCGGCGGAAATCGCTCGCACGATGCCGGCCAGCTGCGCAACTTCCGGATCGGTCAGCCCGCCGGCTACCTCGTCGAGCAGCAGCAGCTTCGGCCGGGTGGCGATGGCCCTGGCGACCTCCAGCCGCTTCCGGGAGAGCAGCCTGAGCCGCTCTGCCGGGAGGTTGACATCGGCGGCCAGCCCGGTACGCTCCAGCACCTCGACGGCCGCCGCGTAGCTCGACCGGCCCCGCAGGCCGCCGCCTTGCTGCACCGCGACGAGCACGTTCTCGAAGACCGTCATCGCCCCGAACGGCTTGGGCACCTGGAACGTGCGGCCGATGCCGAGCCGGCACCGGGCCGCCGCATCCGCCTTGGTGACACCTTTCCCGGCGAATCTGATGTGGCCCGACGACGGTGCCAGGTCGCCGGCGATCAGCCCGAACAGGCTGCTCTTGCCGGCGCCGTTCGGGCCGACGATTCCGACCAGGTCAGCCTCGCCGACCGCGAGCGACAGGTTGTCGGCGACAACGACCTTGCCGAAGCTCTTGCAGACCGCATCGAGTTCCAGCAAGGCTGGTGACGCGCCGGTGCCGGCCACGCCGGTAGCCGGGGCTACGGCACCCGCAACCCCGGTACCGGCCTGGCCGGCAGTTGCCGGATCAGGCATTCGTCGCCACGAGGTTCGCGCCGATCGGCACGCTGGGGTTCAGCGAATTGTCCACGACCTTCATCTCGACCGGGTACTTGCTGCCAGCGGGCTGAGCCTTCCACTGAACGCCGACCGGGCGGATGATGCCCACGCCAGGGGCCGGGCCGGCGGCGAAGTTGATCGGCCCGCAGATGCCGGAGTAGCTCACGTTGTGCAGGGCGCCCGCGACCTCAGCCTTGTCATGCGGGTCGCTGACCTTGCTGAGCGCCTCCTTGGCCACCTCGAACAGCGAGTAGGTGGAGCCGAGCGACTGCAGCCACTGCTGTCCGGACTTGGCCTGGTACGCCGTGGCGAGGGCGCCGGCGGTCATGCCGTCCAGCGATGAGCTGTAGGGCATGTACGGGCCCCACCACGAGTCGGTGGCGATGTTGTTGACCAGGGCGGGACCGAGCGCGTCGCAGTCGGCCGGGAACAGCAGCACCTTGGCCACCGTTGCGATCTTCGGCTTGAAGCCCTGCTGGGAGGCCTGGTGCCAGAACGTGTTGAAGTCCGGCGGTAGCGGGCAATTGCTGAACACCTCGCAGTTCTTGCTCTTGAACAGCGAGATCATCGAGGTGAAGCTGGCCGTCAGGTCGGTGTACGCACCGCCGTCCACGACCGTGTAGCCGTCCGCCTTGATCAGCGGCTCGAAGCCGTAGCGGAACGCATTGCCGTCCGCGTCATTGGGGTACTGGCAGGCCACGACCTTGTTGGTGTGGATGCGGTTCCAGATCGGCTCGAACGTGCCGTTGAACTCCTTCAGCCCGAAGAAGAACGTCGACACGTACTTGAAGTCCGTGGTCGGCTTCAGCGGGTTGCCGCCGAGGCCGGCGTACCAGGACTCCCACGGCACGACCGTTGACAGGCACGGGGTGCCGGCCTTCTGGCAGGCTGCCGCTACCGGGTTGGTAGTCTCCGGCGTCGATGTGGTCAGGATCAGGTCGGCGTGGTTCGCGATGAGTTGCTGCGCCACCTGAGCCGCGCGGGTCGGGCTCGACTGGCTGTCCTGGACGTTGACGTTGATCTTGTACGTCTTGCCGCCGATCTTGATCCCGCTCTTGTATATCGACGTACCCTTGACCAGGCTCAGCACGAACTGGTCACCGGACGCGAACCCGGCCAGGTTCCCGGTCAGCGGTGTGATGAAGCCGATGTTGATGGTGCCGGCCGCGCCCGAGCCGGCCCCCTTGATACCTGAGCCGCAAGCGGCAAGAAGCCCGCTCGCGCCCGCCGCGACAGCGCCGAACCCTATTCCCCGCAGCACCGAGCGTCTGCTGAGCTGGAGATCCTGGCCAGCCAGCCGGCCGGATTCCTGATCTTCCATACCGTCTCCTCAAGGCCAGCGCCCGCGCCAGCCGGCCTGTCTGGCATTGCCCCGGACAGTAAGGCGATGGCCGGGCACTCCAGGTTGGTTCCGAGCCGAATGTTCGCGTGGCGCACGACTATGCGCAATGTAGAAACCTAATCAGCCTTGCGTATCGGTGTCAACGGGTCACGTTTACCGGCCGGCGGGACCGTATCGCCGGGAAAGCCACTGCGGCCTCAGGAACGCCGCAGGTTAGTCAGCTCGCGCCCTGCGACCTGAGGTCTGCCTCGATCCGGCTGGCTGTCTCCAGCAGTGCGGGCAGCAGCTGAGTCCGCATCGCGGCCATGCTGACCCGGCTGGCGTGCGCGGACAAATTGATCGCCGCGATGACCGCGTCGCCTGCACCGTGAATGGGCGCGGCGATTGCGCGCAGCCCTTCCTCGAGTTCCTGATCGACGATCGCGTAACCTTGCCGGCCGGCCTCGCGGACAATGTCCCGTAGCCGGGCCGGATCGGTGACCGTTCGCGCGGTGAGCGCCTCGAGGTTCGCTTCGCTGAGGTATTTTTCCAGGTCCTCCGGGCTCAACCCGGCCAGCAGCACCCGGCCCATCGAGGTCGCGTGCGCGGGGAACCGGGTGCCAACCGATATCGCGACCGTCATGATCCGCTTGGTCGGCACTCGCGCGACATAGACGATGTGGTGGCCGTCCAGCACCGAGATCGACGACGACTCCCGCACCTGGGCAACGAGTTCTTCCAGGTGCGGCGAGGCTATCTCGGGCATCGCCAGGCCGGACAGGAACGCGTAGCCGAGCTCGAGCACTCGGGGGCGGAGCGAGAACTCCCGGCCGTCGCTGCGCACGTAGCCGAGCTTGACCAGGGTGAGCAGGAAGCGGCGGGCCGCAGCCCTGGTGAGGCCGGTCTCCCTGGCCACGTCGCTGAGGCTCAGCCGCTCCCGGCCGGGGCCGAAGGCCCTGATCACGGCGAGCCCGCGGTCGAGCGACTGAACGAAGTCGCTGTCGCGGCCGGTGCCGGCTGGCTCGTTGGCATCGCGGCGGCCCGCGCCGTCGGCGGTCACGCGGCCGCCTGCGCCCGGCTGGCTTCTCGCCTGCTGTTCGCGCGTACCCAAGGTGTTCGCTCTGCGCCCGGAAGTTGTCATCTCCAGCGCATGCTAGCGCTCGTGTCCCCAGCCAGCATCGCAGGCTGCCGCTGCGGTCAGGTGCCGGCGCAGGGCGGTGGTGACCAGATCAGGCGCCGAGACAGCCGCCAGGTGTGCCGCGCCGGGGATCACCTCAAGGCGCGCGCCGGCAATCCGGCTGGCGATGGCGGCGCCGCACTCGGGCGGCGTCGCCGGATCCTCGGCGCCGGATATCACCAGCGCGGGCGCGGTGATGGCGGGCAGGGCGCCCCGCAGGTCCATGTCCGCGATGGCCTCGCAGCAGCCTGCGTACCCGTCCGGATCGGTCCGCTCGAGCCCGGCCCGGAACCGGGCCACGACGGCCGGCTCCGTCGCGGCATAGGCCGGGGTGAACCAGCGGCTGACGACCGCCGCCGAGATCGGGGCCAGGCCTGCCGTCCGGACCCGGCCGGCGCGGTCCAGCCAGTCACCGGCCGGCGGCAGGTGCGCGGCGGTGCAGACCAGGCCGAGCGCGGCGATCCGGCCGGGCGCATTGGCCGCCAGCCACATCCCGATCATGCCGCCGAGCGAGATCCCGCAGTAGCCGGCTCGAGGCACGCCGAGGGAGTCCAGCAGCGCGAGCACGCCGGCGCCAAGCCCGGCGATGGTATACGGGCCGGGCCAGGCGGCCGAGCCGCCGTGGCCGGGCAGCTCATAGCGCACCAGCCTGAAGTTCTCGCCGAAGGCGGGCAACTGCCGGTCCCAGACCTCGGCGCTGGTGCCAAGAGAGTTGCCGAGGACGAGCACCGGCGCGCCAGGCGGGCCGGTGACCGGCGCCGCGAGCGCGAGCGCGAGCGGCGCCGGCGGCCGGGCTGGCTCAGGCATCGAAGAAGACGGTCTCCAGCTCGCCTTGCAGCCGGATGTCGAACCTGAAGCGGCCGCACGTGCCATCGCCGGCCGTCCGGCCAGCATCACCGGCGCCAGCATCACCGGCGGCAGCATCACCGGCCTCAGCCGCGATCAGAGTTGCCCGGCGGGCCGGGTCCGTGATCGATGCCAGCACCGGGTCGGCGGCATTGGCCTGTGCCTCGTCAGCGAAATAGATCCTGGTCACGACCCGGTCCAGCAAACCGCGAGCGAACACCGAGACGTCCAGGTGCGGTGCCTCGGTCCCGCCGTCGGGGCAGGGCAGCGGGCCAGGCCGGAGGGTCACGATCTGGTAGTTCCCGCTCGGGTTCGTCGCGGAGCGGCCGAATCCGCGGAAGCCGCCCTGGGCAACGGCCCGCCCGCGCGGGTCGTCGGGGTGGTCGAACCGGCCATCCGGGTCGGCCTGCCAGGTCTCCACCAGCGCGTCCGGGACCGGCTGGCCGTCGCCGTCCAGCACCCGGCCCTCGATCACGATCGAGTCAGGGGTTCCCGGCGGCACAACGAATGGCCCGTCGGCCCAGGGCAGGCCGATGGCAAGAAACGGCCCCACGGTCTGGGACGGGGTGATGCCTTCGCTCACTTTCCCTCCGTCTCGAACACGGTCGCGGTCCGGCCCCGCAGGACGATGTCCCAGCGGTAGCCGAGCGCCCAGTCCGGCTGCGTCAGTTCCATGTCGAGCGCTGAGATGAGCCGCGCGCGGGCCGCCGGATCGGGGATCGAGTTGAAGATCGGGTCCAGCGGGAACAGCGGGTCGGCCGGGAAGTACATCTGGGTGACCAGGCGCTGGGTGAACGCCCGGCCGAACAGCGAGAAATGGATGTGGGCCGGCCGCCAGGCGTTGAAGTGGTTCCGCCACGGATAGGCGCCTGGCTTGATGGTGAGGAAGCGGTACCGGCCCAGCGAGTCGGTGACGCAGCGGCCGGCGCCGGTGAAGTTCGGGTCGAGCGGCGCCGGGTGGTCGTCGACCTTGTGCGCGTACCGGCCGGAGGCATTGGCCTGCCAGATCTCGATGAGCGTGTCCGGCACCGGGCGCCCGTCGGAGTCCAGCACCCGGCCGCTGACGATGATCCGCTCGCCAAGCGGCTCGCCGCCGCGGCCGGTCGTCAGGTCAGCGTCACCGGCGGTGACCCGCTCCGCGCCGAACAGCGGCCCGGTTATCTCGGTCAGCCGCTGCGGCATCGGCACCAGCGGCTGACTCGGTGCGCGCAGCCGGGACGACTTGTAGCCCGGGCAGTCCAGCGGCGGATGAACGCCGGCCGCCGACGAGTACCGCGGCAACGCGAGCCGGCCCGCAGCCCGCTGATCACTGGCAGTCATGGATTCTTTCCTCTCTCGCTCACCGGATCCGGCAGCCGGGCCTCAGTCGCCGACTCCGGCAGCCGCGACCGGCGCTGGCGCGACCGGCGCTGGCGCTGCCGGGCTCGCTGCCGGGGACCTGCTGGCAAGCAGGTCGCGCAGCGCCGCCAGCTCAGCCTCCGTCGGCGGCAGGATCTCGGCCAGCTCGGCCGACACCTTCAGGTCCCAGCCAGTGTTCTCTTGCACCCGCGAGACCGGAACTCCAGCGTAGATGCCTGTCAGCACGAGCTCGCAAGTGTCCGGATCGGGACGCAGCACGCCGAGATCGGTGATCACCAGGCGCGGGCCGCCGCCGGAGAGGCCGAGCCGCTGCCGGGACCCTGGCCCGTCGCCGAACCCGACCGAGGTGACGAAGTCGAGTTGCCGGGCGAACGTCCGCCGCGACTGGCGCAGCACCACCGTCACCTCCTTGCACGCCCCGGCGATCTCCGGCGCGCCGCCCGCGCCGGGCAGGCGCACACCCGGGCTGTCGTAGGCCGGTCCGATCACCGTGGTGTTGATATTGCCGTACCGGTCGAGCTGGGCGGCGCCGAGGAAGCCGACGTCGATGCGCCCTGGCTGCAGCCAGTAGTTGAAGATCTCCGGCACGCTCACGACCGAGTCAGCCGTCTCGGCGAGGATGCCGTCGCCGATGGACAGCGGCACCTGACCCGGCTTCGAGCCGATAGTTCCCGACTCGTAGATCAGCACGAGGTCCGGCGCATGCGTCGCGCGGGCCAGGTTTGCCGCCTCGCTCGGCAGGCCGATGCCGACGAAGCAGGTCATCCCGTTGCGCAGCGATCGCGCCGCGGTAACGGTCATCATCTCGTCCGCTGTGTAGGTCAGCATGCGGTCACGCTCCGGCTCGCGTGCCCGGCTGCGGCGCGGCCGTAGACATGCTCGTCCAGCCAGTCGGCAAACCGCTGCCGGTCTCTCGAAATCGCGTCCCAAGCCTGATAGAAGTCGTTGTCGCGGGCGGAGTAACCGAGCGCATAGGACGGGTGCGCGCCACCGGGGACGACCGCGATGTAACTGATGGCCCACCACGGCAGCACCACCGCACCAGGGCGCGGGTCAAGGCGGTCCACGATCTCCTCGACCGTGACAACCGAGCGGCTCGCGGCCAGCACAGCCTCCTTCTGCACGCCACTGATTCCCCAGTACTGCACGTTCCCCTGCGCGTCGGCCCGCTGGGCGTGGATCACCGCGACGTCGGGCCGCAGGGCGCTCACCGCAGTGAGGGTCTCGCCGGTGAACGGGCACACGATGTCGGCGACGCCGGCGGTATGGGCGGGCAGGGTGGTACCCCGGTAACCGCGCAGTACCGCGAACGGCAGGCCCGCCGCGCCGGCGGCGAACCGGTTGGCCATCCCGGCGTGGCTGTGCTCCTCCAGCTCGAGCGGGCGCGGCCAGGCGTTCTCCACCGCGTCCCTGAACCGGTGCAGCGAACCGACACCGGGATTTCCCGCCCAGGAGAAGACCAGCTTGCGCGTGCAGCCAGCGCCGATGAGCTGGTCGTAGATGATGTCCGGGGTCATCCTCACCAGCGTCAGATCTCGCCGCCGCTGCCGGATGACTTCGTGTCCGGCGGCGTGCGGGATCAGGTGGGTGAAGCCCTCCATCGCCACGGTGTCGCCATCACGGATGGCCGCCGAGATCGCTTCGGCTAGCGTCACGATCTGCGCCACTTCCGACCTGTCCTCCCGTCTGCTTTACCGTAACGATATCTAAAGACCACCGCTATCTGAACAGTTGTGCGTACTACGAATAACTGTCAATCGTGGAAGCGGCGATCGCGAACGCGCGGTTGGCGGCCGGGACGCCGGCGTAGACGGCCACCTGGAGCAGGACTTCGCGGATATCGTCCGGGCGCAGGCCGTTGCGCAGTGCCGCCCGGATGTGCAATGCGAGCTCCTCGTCACGGCCGAGGGCCGCCAGCATCGCGATCGTGATCATGCTGCGCTCCGGCCGGGACAGGCCGGGCCTGGTCCATATCTCGCCCCAGGCGTACCGGGTGATGAAGTCCTGGAACGGCGCGGTGAAGTCGGTGGTGTTCGCCGCGGCCTGGTCGACGTGCTCATCGCCGAGTACCTCACGGCGCGTGCGCGTGCCCGCTGCCGCGCGTTCCTCATCGTTCAACTGGCGAACTCCCTTCCGGCTCGTGTGCGGCGAGCGCGCGGCCGATGAAGTCCGCTGTCGCCCCGAGATAGCGGGCCGGGTCGAGCGCGCTGGCAAGCTCGCGCTCGCCAAGGCCCGCCGCGCGCAATGCACCTGCGGCGGCCGCGTCGGCAAGCAATGCCTCGGCAAGTCGGGTGCCCTGCCGGGCAGCGCGCGCTGCCGCAGCGGCCACCATGTCGTGCGCGGCAAGCCTGCCCACCGCCGGCGCTAGCTGCGCCGCCACGTGCTCGGCCAGCATCAGGCCGCCAGACGCGTCCAGGTTGGCGCGCATCCTGACCGCGTCCACGCGCAGGCCAGTCAGCAGGGCAGCCGACCACGAGGCCGCCGATCCGGTCAGCCGCAGCAGATCCGACAGCGTTTCCCATTCCGCGTGCCAGGCGCCGGCGGCCCGCTGATGTTCTTGCTCGGCCGCTTGCGCCAGCGTCGCCAGCAGGCCTGGCGCGCGCCGTGTGCAGCCGAGCACCAGCACGGACGCGACCGGATTCCGCTTGTGCGGCATGGCCGATGATCCGCCCTGCCGCGGATCATCGCTGCCCTCGGCAAGCTCGGCGATTTCCGTCTGCGCTAGCAGCGTCACGTCCCTGGCGATCTTGCCGAGCGCGGCGCAGACGCCGGCCAGCGCGGCGGCGAGCTGCACGATCCGCTGCCGGCTGGTGTGCCAGGGCAGCACTGGCTCGGCGAGGCCGAGTTCGGCGGCGAGCAGCGCCGCGACGGCGGGCCCGTCCGCGCGCAGCGATGCCAGCGTGCCGGCCGCGCCGCCGTACTGAACCGCCAGCCTGGTCGCGGCCAGCCGGCGCAGTTCCCGCCCGGACTCGTCGATGCCGGCCAGCCAGCCCGCCGCGACCAGGCCGAACGTGACGGGTACCGCTTGCTGCAGCAGCGTCCGGCCGGCCATCACGGTGCCGGCGTGGGCGCGGGCAAGCCCGGCCGCGGCGGCTGCCGCCACGTCGAGGTCAGCGCCGATGACGGCGATCGCCCGCTTGGCCAGCAGCATGGCGGCGGTGTCGATGATGTCCTGGCTGGTGGCCCCGGGATGCACGGCCGCCTTCGCCTCGGCGGGCACGAGCGCGGTCAGCGCGCGCACCAGGGCGGGGACCGGGTTCCCGGTGAGTGCCGCCTGGCGGCCGAGTTCGGCTACGTCGAATCGCTCCGCCCTGGCGGCGGCGGTGACCGCCGCGCCGGCGCCGGATTCCGCGAGGCCAGCCCGCTCCGCCGCCCTGGCCAGCCCGGCCTCGGCATCCAGGAGCGCCTGCAGCCAGTCCAGGTCACCGACGCCGACGGCGCCGCGGGCGAAAAGCGCGTCGAACAGGCCGCTGCGGCCGGATCCGCTCACCCGACCCATGATTGCGCGCCGCCGATGCTGGCGTCAGCCGTACCCGCCGGAGCGCGCGAGCGGCTTGCTCGGGGCCTGCCGCGGTCGCGCAGCGGATCGCATTCGCCGGCTCGATCAAGTGGCGGGACAGCCACCCGTTCGACGAGCGTGACCTCGCTGCGCTTATCGCCGCGCGGTCCCGGGTGCCGGGGGCAAGTGAAGACACCCACCTCGTGGCGGTCTCACGCGGCGGCGTGTCGGCCAGAAGCCCGGTGGCGCTCGGCCCCGACGATCTTCTCACCGCATGGGAATCATGATCGCGAAAGCACTTGCCACCGCCGGCGACGCATTGTTTACGTGATCACGGCTGAAGGGCCGCGCGCAGGTCCTCGATCAGGTCGTCGGCCGACTCGATCCCGACTGACAGCCGGACCAGGTCCGCTGGCACCTCCAGCGCGGAGCCGGTCACCGAGGCGTGCGTCATCCTGGCCGGCAGCTCGATCAGCGACTCGACCCCGCCGAGCGACTCGCCGAGGGCAAACAGCCTGGTCCGCCCGCAGATCTCGACCGCTTCGCCCGCGCCGCCGCGCACCCGGAACGACACCATCCCGCCGAACCCGCGCATCTGCTTAGCGGCCACCTCGTGGCCGGGATGAGCCGCCAGGCCCGGATAGAAGACCTGACTGACCCGCGGGTGCCCGGTCAGCATGTCGGCGACGCGCTGCGCGTTGTGGCAGTGCCGGTCCATCCGGACCGCCAGGGTCTTGGCCCCGCGCAGCGTCAGCCACGAGTCGAACGGGCCGGGCACCGATCCGACCGCGTTCCGGGTGAAGTAAAGCCGCTCGCCCAGGCCGGGATCGGCAACGACGACAGCGCCGCCGACCACGTCAGAGTGTCCGCCGATGTACTTGGTGGTCGAGTGGACCACGGCATCGGCGCCGAGTGCCAGCGGCTGCTGGAGGTAGGGCGAGGCGAAGGTATTGTCGACCACCAGCAACGCGCCGGCCCCGCGGCACAGCTTCGCCAGCACGGCGATATCGGCGATGCCGAGCAGCGGGTTGGTCGGCGTCTCGACCCAGACCAGTCGCGCCGGACGCTCGGCCAGCGCGGCGCGCACGGCCGCCGGGTCGGACATCGGCACCGGCCGGTAGCTGACGCCCCACCCGGTGAGCACCTTGTCGAACAGCCGGAAGGTGCCGCCGTAGGCGTCGTCGGGGATCAGCACGTGGTCGCCGGGCGCGCAGACGGCCCGCAGCAGGCAGTCGGACGCGGCCATCCCGGACGCGAACGCCAGGCTGCGCGCGCCGCCCTCGAGCGCGACCAGGCATTCCTCGAGCGCGCCCCGCGTCGGGTTGTCGGTGCGCGAGTACTCGTATCCCTCGATCCAGCGCGCCGCCGCGCCGAGTTCCTTGCCGCGCAGGCCGCCGACGCCGTCCTGCTTGTACGTCGACACCTGGTAGATCGGCGGCACCACCGCGCCGGTGACCGGATCAGGATCCTGGCCGGCATGGATCGCCAGGGTTTCGAACGCATCGCGGCTGTCCATCAAGCGCTCCTTTGCGCGTGCCTTGCTCACTGCGGCGGCGGTCCCTGCCGACTGCTCCGACCGGGAACGGGCATTGTCCCCTGCGCCATTACCCGGGCTCGCCAGACAAGAATGTCAGGACATCTTGCCTGGTAATCACGCCGGCCGGCCTGCCGTCGACGAGCACTACGGCGGCACCCGCAGCGCTGAGCGCGCGCGCCGCCACGCTGACCGGCTCGCCGGAACCGACCGACGGAAGCGGCGGCGACATCAGCCCGGCTACTTCGTCGTCGGGCGCGGCCACCCCGCGGACCAGCGCGTCCAACAGGTCATGCTCCACGATCGAGCCGACGACCTCGGCCGCCATCACCGGTGGCTCGGCACTCAGTACCGGCAACTGCGACACGTCGAAATCGCGCAGGCTGGCGATCACGTTCCTGACGGTGTCGGTCGGGTGGGCGTGCACGAACGCGGGCAGCGCCGATCCCGCCTTGCGCTTGAGCACGTCGCCGACCCGTGGCTCGGTGGTCTCCTCGGTGAGGAAGCCGTAATCCGCCATCCACTCGTCGTTGAAGATCTTGGCCAGGTAGCCGCGGCCGCCGTCGGGCAGCAGCACGACGATCACGTCGTCCGGCCGGGCGGTCGCGGCCACCCGGAGCGCGGCCACCACCGCCATGCCGCACGACCCGCCTGTCAGCAGCGCTTCCTCGCGTGCCAGCCGGCGGGTCATCAAAAAGGACTGCGCGTCACTGACGGCGATGATCTGGTCGCAGATGTTCTTGTCGTAGGTCTCCGGCCAGATGTCCTCGCCGACCCCCTCGACCAGGTACGGACGGCCGGTCCCGCCAGAGTAGACAGAGCCCTCGGGATCTGCGCCGATGATCTTGACGCGGCCGCCGGAGATCTCCTTGAGGTACCGGCCAGTGCCGGAGATCGTGCCGCCAGTACCGACGCCGGCAACGAAGTGCGTGATGCGGCCGTCGGTCTGTGCCCAGAGTTCCGGGCCGGTGGACAGGTAATGCGACTGCGGGTTCTCCGGGTTCGCGTACTGGTTCGGCTTCCAGCCGCCGGGCGTCTCGGCGGCCAGGCGGTCCGAGACGCAGTAGTAAGAGTCGGGGTGATCCGGCGAGACGGTCGTCGGGCAGACCACCACTTCCGCCCCGTAGGCCCGCAGGACGCTGATCTTGTCCTGGCTGACCTTGTCCGGGCAGACGAACAGGCAGCGGTAGCCCTTTTCCTGGGCCACGATGGCCAGTCCGATGCCGGTGTTGCCCGAGGTGGGCTCGACGATCGTGCCGCCCGGCCGCAGCTCACCCGACTTCTCGGCGGCCTCGACCATCCGCAGCGCGATCCGGTCCTTAACCGAGCCTCCGGGGTTGAAATACTCGACCTTGGCGAGCACGACCGGCCCGGCGCCGGCTCCCGGCAAGTCGCGGGTGACCTTGCGGAGCCGAACCAGCGGGGTGTTCCCGACCAGACCGATCAGGGAGTCATGCACCTGCATCGTGTTGCCGCCTTCTGGTTCTTCCCGGCTCACCATGTTCCCAGGTAATCGACGCTACCGGACCGGGGCACCAGCCCGCGCGGGCACCAGGCAGGCCAGGGGGATGGCAGTATCTTTTACGTAAGCTACTGTCGGGTTAACTAGCGCAGGACAACTAGCGCAGGACAGCCAGCCAGAGAGTCTCGCAGGGAGCAATCATGCCCGAGGCAGTCGTCGTCGCCACCGCCCGCTCGCCCATCGGCCGGGCGTTCAAGGGATCGCTGACCACCATCCGTCCCGACGACCTCACCGCGGCGATGGTGACGGCCGCGCTGGCCAAGGTGCCGCAGGTAGATCCCGCGCAGATCAGCGACCTGATCCTGGGCTGCGGGCTGCCCGGCGGGGAGCAGGGCTACAACATGGCGCGGGTGGTCGCGGTCATGCTCGGCTACGACACGCTGCCGGGGACCACAATCACCCGGTACTGCTCGTCCTCGCTGCAGAGCACCCGGATGGCCTTCCACGCGATCAAGGCGGGCGAGGGCGACATCTATATCTCGGCTGGCGTGGAGACCGTCAGCCGGTTCGGGAAGGGCAGCAGCGACGGAGCGCCGGACACCAAGAACCCGGTCTTCGCGGCCGCCGAGGCCACCGCCGGGGAGATGGCCAAGGGCGGCTTCAGCTGGCACGATCCACGCGAAGACGGCAATGTGCCCGATATCTACATCGCCATGGGCCAGACCGCCGAGAACGTTGCCGAGCTGCGCGGCATTAGCCGCGAGGCGCAGGACGAGTTCGGCGTCCGGTCGCAGAACCTGGCCGAGAAGGCCCTTGCCAACGGCTTCTGGCAGCGGGACATCACCCCGGTCACGCTGCCCGACGGAACTGTCGTCGCCGCCGATGACGGGCCCCGGCCCGGCACCACGCTGGAGAAGGTCTCGCAGCTTCAGCCGGTGTTCCGGCCGGACGGGACGGTGACGGCCGGCAACTGCTGCCCGCTCAACGACGGTGCCGCCGCCGTGATCGTGATGAGCGACACCAGGGCTGCCGAGCTGGGCATCACCCCGCTGGCCAGGATCGTGTCGACCGGAGTCACCGCGCTCTCGCCGGAGATCATGGGCCTCGGCCCGGTCGAGGCGTCACGCCAGGCCCTCCGCCGGGCGAACATGACGATCGACGACGTCGACCTGGTGGAGATCAACGAGGCGTTTGCCGCCCAGGTGATTCCGTCCTGCAAAGACCTGGGCATCGACATCGACAAGCTCAACGTCAACGGCGGCGCCATCGCGGTCGGCCACCCGTTCGGCATGACCGGCGCGCGGATCACCTCCACCCTGCTGAACAGCCTGCAGTTCCACGACAAGTCGATCGGGCTGGAGACGATGTGCGTAGGCGGCGGACAGGGCATGGCGATGATCTTCGAGCGGCTCAGCTAGCCCCGGTTAGCTAACGAAGCCGGATACGGGCCTGTGACGCTGTGCCCGGCAGGCGGCGTTGCGCCAAACAGGGCATTACGGAACGGTTTCATCTGGGGGTTGTCACAGCGCGCCGAGTGGTGCACGCTCGACTCCAGGGACTCCCTCGCCCGGGAGACGACCTGGAGGTGCGCATTGTCCATGACCCACTCTCCGGAGATGCATCAGAACCTGATCGCCCGCATTCCGGCCGTGACCGGTCTGCAACTCCGAGAGTGGTTCAGCCGTCTTGAATCGGGTCCGGCGTTCCTGAGACGCAGCGAGCGCGCTAACTGGCTGTCTGACGAGCACGGGCTGTCGCACGGGTACGCCAGCGCGATCGTGCACGAGTACGAACTCCAGCGCCGCACCAGGCTCAACCGCGCCTGACCGCGCGGTGGACATCAGGCGCGCCACCGCGTTCCTGTCCGGTCATCCGCGGGCAGTTCTGGCTACCACCAGGTCAGACGGCCGCCCGCAGCTTTCCCCGGTGGTCGCGGCGGTGGACGATGGCGGCCGCGTGCTGATCAGCACCAGGGAAACGGCAGTCAAGGCGAAGAACCTGGCGAGAGACCCGAGAGCGTCGCTGTGCGTGCTCAACGACGGCTTCTTCGGCGAGTGGGTCCAGGCCGAGGGCAATGCCGAGCTCATCCGCCTGCCGGACGCGTTGCCGCTCCTCGAGGACTACTACCGGCGGATCTCGGGCGAGCACCCGGACTGGGATGACTACCGCGACGCCATGCGCAGAGAAAAACGCCTGATCGTCAGGATTACGCTCGACCGGGCCGGGCCGGACGTGAGCGGGTGATTGACCACAAACGCGCCGGGCGCAGAATCCGCGCGTAATCTGCCGTTGCTCGCCCGGCCTAATCCCGGCGATCTCAGCAGGCAATTAGCGTCGGTTGAATGGCGCGTCAGCATAGGAAACTGAGGTCGATTCCAGGCACGCGCGCCTTTAGCCGCAGCTAAGCGGTACCCCCGGTCGGAGTCGAACCGACACTGGGGACCCTTTTAGGGGGACCGCCTCTTCCCTTGGGCTACGGGGGCATTGCGATGATACCCCGCGCCCATCTGAGACTCTAGATTAGACAATTAGCCGACAACTATTCCTGCCATTGCCGGTATCTTGCCGATGCGATCTTTCGCACTTCTGATACACCGAGTAACGACTGCGCTATTGTCATTAACCCTCAGTAGTCCCAGCCGACTCGCCGCGGCTCCCGGCCGGTCGGCGAAGCGCCAGCAGCCGGCCATGGCACGCTACTAAGGTCAGTTGCCGCCGGGCTACTCCCCGGCACCGGGGGTCGCTACGCTGAACCTGTGCGTTACCAGCCGCCTCCGGCGGTGCCATGAGCGTGCCGGAGTCAGCCCCCGCTGACTCGGGAGAGCCGTACCGGATAGTTGCGATCGCAGCCTCGGCCGGCGGGATCAGCGCGCTCGGCCACGTGCTCGGCGGCCTGCCAGCCGGCTTCCCGGTCCCGGTCGTGGTCGTCCAGCACCTCGATCCCCGGCACAAGACCATCATTGCCGACGTGCTTGGCCGGCGCACTAAGTTGCCAGTCGTGCTCGCCAGCGAAGGCGACCGGGCCAGGGCTGGCATGGTCTACGTGGCGCCGCCGAATCATCATCTCCTGGTCGAAGCGGGAGGAGTGCTCGTCTTGTCCAGCAGCGAGCTCGTGCACTTCGTGCGGCCCTCTGCCGACCTGCTGTTCGAGTCCGTCGCCGGAGCCTACGGGCCCAGAGCGCTCGCCTGCGTGCTGACCGGAACAGGCAGCGACGGCGCCATGGGTTCCTCCGCCGTGAAGGCGCGGGGCGGGACGGTCATCGTGGAGGACCCCGAACTCGCGGAGTTCAAGGGCATGCCGCAGGCCGCCATCGCGGCCGGCGCGGCCGACTTCATCCTGCCCCTGGACGAGATAGCTACGGTTATCCGCGGGCTCGTGGAACAGGAATAGAGTGCATTATGACGGAGGAGCCAAACCCCGACGAAGCGGACGGCAGCCTCGAAGACCTGCTGGAATTCATCCGGGACGCGCGCGGCTTTGACTTGACCGGTTATAAGCGCTCGTCGCTGGCGCGGCGCATCCGCAAGCGGATGCACGAGGCGGGGGCAGCCGACTACGTCGACTACCGGGACCAGCTGGAGAGCACTACCGAAGAGTTCCGGCATCTGTTCAACACCGTGCTGATCAACGTGACGAGCTTCTTCCGGGATGGTGAAACCTGGGCTTACCTGCAGCGGGAGATCATGCCCGAACTGCTGGCCGCAGCCGGGCAAGAGCGCGAGATCCGGGTATGGAGCGCCGGCTGTGCCAGCGGCGAGGAAGCGTACTCCCTGGCGATTGCGTTCGCCGAAGCAATGGGCGTCGAAGAGTGCGCGAAGCGCGTCAAGATATACGGCACCGACGTCGACGACGACGCGCTGCGCGATGCGCGGGCCGGCCTTTACGCCATCAAGGCGCTCGATTCGCTTCCGGCAGACCTGCGGGGCAAGTACTTCGAGCAGAACGGCGGCCAGTACGCGTTCCGGCCGGACCTGCGGCGGAGAGTTATCTTCGGCCGCCATGACATCACCAGGGACGCGCCGATATCGCGGCTCGACCTGCTGGTGTGCCGCAACACGCTGATGTACTTCAACGTGGAAACGCAGGCCCAGGTCATCGACAGGTTCCACTTCGCGTTGCGGGAGCGCGGCATCCTCTTCCTCGGCAAGGCCGAGATGCTGCTGTCGGACGGTGAGCGATTCGAGGTTGTCAGCATGCGGCAGCGGATCTTCCGGCGCCGTCCCGGTGCCGCTTTGCCCCGGTATCAGACGACTCCGGTCAAGCTAGCGGCACCTGACATTCGCGAAATCAGCAGGAAGCGCGAGCTAAGGGACCTGGCGCTGGAGTCCGCTCCGTTCGCGGTTGCCGGGGTCGACGCCGACGGCACGGTAGCCCTGATCAACGGCCAGATGCGCACTATGTTCGGGATGACATCCAGGGATATCGGCCGGCAGTTCCAGGACCTGGAGATCTCCTACCGGCCGGTCGAGCTGAGGTCGCTGATCGAGCGCGCCCACGCCGAGCACCGGGTTGTGCGGGTTACCTCGGTGGAGCGGCATGCGGGCGAAGGGGAAGTTCAGTACCTCGATATTCATATTCAGCCGCTCTGGGGCAGCGGCGGGCTCAATGCCGGAGTCATGCTGATGTTCATCGACTCCACTGCCCCCACCAAGCTCCAGCTGGAACTCGAGCGCAACAGGCAGGACCTGGATACCGCGCATGAGGAACTCCAGTCGACGAACGAGGAACTGGAAACCACCAACGAGGAACTCCAGTCCGGCAACGAAGAACTCGAAACCATGAACGAGGAGATGCGAGCTCGAAGCGCCGAACTGGACGAAGCGCGGACGTTCCTGGAGGGCGTCCTGTTCAGCATCGCCGCTGGGGTCGTGGTACTCGACGCTGACCTGCTGGTCAGAAGCTGGAACAAGGGAGCCGAGGAACTCTGGGGGCTGCGCGCAGGCGAAGTGCGCGATCAGCCGTTCTTCGGCCTGGAATTCGGCCTGCCGACTGCGAAGGTGCGCGGCATCATCCAGCACTGCCTGGCCAGCGGCCGGCGGACCGGCCCGGTCCAGCTTGCCGCCATCAACCGGATCGGCCGGTCCATCTCCTGCACAGTGACGTGCTCGCCGCTGAAGAGCAACGGTGCGGGCACGGGAGCGGTGCTGCTGATGGAGGCGAACGACCACGACTAGGCCGAGTGCGCGCATGTCCGGCCAGCGCACTCAGCAGTCGCTGCGCTGGTCCAGCGGAGATGTCATTCGGTAAGCGTGCGCAATGCCTGCCGGGCCTTGCGCGCCGCCTCGCGAGCCTGTTCGGCGCAGGCCTGGTACTCCTCGCGCCGGCCGGGGGTTATGGCGGCTAGCTCGGCATAGGCGCGGGCGACTTCGTCGTGGTTGGTGGCCAGGTCGCGGATCGCCCGCACGGCCCGCTGACGGCTGGCCCCGGCCTGCTGGAGCGGTTTGCCGGGGTCCGGCGGCAAGGCCGCCAGGGCCCGGCCGGCTTCTGCCGACGCCCGGTCGACCTCCTCCTGCTCCCGCACCTGGCCCGCCCGGTCGCGCGAGTCGGCGCCCTGCCACCGCTTCACGCTCGCCGCCTGCCGGTTGAGGCGCTCCGCGCTCAGCGCCAGCAACTCTCGTGCCCGGTCGATGGCTTCCAGCGTGCGCTGGTGCAAGGTCGCAGCACCAGCGCCGGCCCCTCGCGCGCGACTATCGAGGTCACGCTCCCGCTCATCGGCCTCCCGCTGGCGCTCGTCAGCGCGCTGCTCCCGTTCGTCAGCGCGCTGCTCCTGTTCGTCAGCGCGCCGCTCCCGCTCATCGGCCAGGGCCTCCCGCTCGCTGGCTATGCGGTCACGCTCATCCGCCTGGCGCTCGCGGTCGTCCGCCGCATGCTCGCGCGCAGCCTCGGCCTCGGGCTGGGCTGAGGCTGCATGCCCCGCCCGGGCCGCAGCCTTCTCATCGTTCATCATTCCAGCATGTACCACGTCCGGTTCTTCGCAATGGGCGCCGCCGCACCCGATGCCGCCGTCACCTATGCGCCCGCTCAAGAGCAACGGCGCGAGGGAGGGAGGGAGGGAGGGAGGGAGGGAGCAGCACTGCTGATGGACGAGTATTACCCGCCCGCGCGATGACGCGGGGCAAGTAGCTCCTGCACCGGCAGTTCACCCCTGATAGCCCGGTCGGCAACGTCGGAGAGCCGACTGCATTCCCGCCGCGCGAACGCGCGCAGCAGGCCGAAGGCCGCGTCCGGCGTGATCCCTAGCCGTGCCGCCGTTGCGCCCTTTGCCTGCTCGATCAGGACGCGGCTGTCGAGTGCTTGCTGTAGCTGCCGGACGGTGAGCGCGCTGCGCTGGATCTCGCGCTGCGTCGAGATAGCGGCAGCCGCCGCCCTCACGACAACCTGGACCCGGTCCGTATCCGCCGGGCTGAGCTGGCGCCTACCCGGGCCGAACACTCCGACTACGCCAATCTTGAGCGCCAGCCGTGTCATCGGCAACGCGGACACGAAGCCGAAGCCGGCCGTACGGGCGGCGCGTCCGAAGCCCGGCCACCGCGCCACTTCCGCGTCCACATCCTCGTTGAGTACCGGCCTGGCCGTCGCGGCACAGTCCGTGCACGGGCCTTCCTGGTGGCTGTCCTCGAACTCGGCCAGATCCCGAGCCCGGCGACTGCTGGCCGCCGCCGAGATCAGGCGCCCGGCCGGGTCTGCAAGCATCAGGCACATCTCGGCAGGCGCCAGGATCTCGGCGAGGCTCCCCGTGAGCTGCCCGGTCCACGCGCGCTCCGTGCGGTTGCCGTCAACGCCTTCGGCCAGCTCGACCAGCTTCGCGGCGAGCCGGAGGTCCGGATCTCCCATAATCCTGCCGTCCGCTCTCATCGCCCGCCCTCACTCGTAAGGCTAGCGCACGTTCGGCCTCGCCGGCGGGACTCCCGCGGCTGGCCCGCTTCCGGACGGCAGCGCGTAATCTGGGGTACGTGAGTGGCGAAAATGCCGACGCCGGGATCCCATCACTCAGCCAGCGAGCCGCGCTCGAGCGCGAGCGAGCCGCCGGCTCGGCACGACGCGCGGCTCATCATGAACAGAGCGCCATCACCGCACCGCAGGAGCGCAGGGTGCTGCACGTGCGGCTGGCGGATCTGCACCGTCGCGCCGAGCTGCGCCACCTGATGTCGGCCACGATCCACGAACGGCTCGCCGATCAGGGTCACGAGCCGTTGATACGTGAGCTAGCGCGCCTGGCGGGGACATCCAGCGTGCTGGCGATGCTCGGCAGCCAAGCGGGGGCCGCGGCGATGGTCGCGGTGTCCGACCGCACGGCGCATGCGGCACACGATCTCGAACTGGTGCTGGCCGAGGGCCCGGAGACCGATGCCTTCGGCGGCACCGGGCCGGTGCTGGTCGCGGGACCCGCTCTGGTCAGCCGCTGGCCGATGTACGGGCCGGCGGTAGCTGAGCTGGGAGTGCAGGCGGTGAGCGCTGCTCCGCTCGGCAGCGGCCGGGCCACCTTTGGCGCGGTGTGCGCCTTCGGTTGCGCCACCGCCTGCCAGCCGGCCGAGCCTCAGCGGATGGCTACGGCGACGACGCTGATGGCCGACGTGCTGACCGGCATCCTGCTGACCGAGAGCGACAACTTCCCGGCCGGTGACGGCCTCGGCATTCTCGAAATCTTCAGCGACAGCGATCTGCAGTTGCCGATACACCAGGCCGTTGGCGCTATATCCGCACAAGGCGGTTACAGCATTGCGGACGCAGGGGCCTTGCTGGCGGCTCGGGCGTTCGCTGACGGCCGGCCGGTCAGCGAGGTCGCCCGGCAGGTCCTGCTCGGCGAGACTCGGTTGTAGCTTCCTGCTCATCGCGGCAAGCCCTGCCCATCGCGGGAAGCCCTGCCCATCGCAGATAGCTGGTCCTGGCTGTCCCGGCGCAGGCTATCCGCTCCGTTCACGACTGGTTTACTATGAATTCCTGGCCGCCCAGGTCCCCGGCGGCCTCAGTAATGCTCACCCCAGACTCCTGGTGAGGCACTAACTGCCGAACCAGGAGCTGGCCATCCAGACCTCTGCCGCTTCGGCCCGGACAGCGCATAGCTTCCCCGCGGGGCATCAGCGATGACCGCGCCCAGCGCTGGCTGCGGGAAGCGACCGACGATCTCGACTCGGTCATCCGGGACATCCGGGCAGCCGCATTCACAGCCACTCGCGATCCGGCGGGCAGGTCGTCCGGCGGGCAGGTCGTCCGCCGTCCTGTACGCGCCGCCGTAGGCAACGCCGATGTGGGTAAGGCCGATGTGGGTAAGCCGGAGGCAGCAAACCGCGATGGGCCCTGCCTCAACGGACAACCCGGAGCTGGCGGATCCGCCGGTGCCGTTCGCCATCGCGGACCGGGCCACTACCGGCGGCACTGTCGTCATCTCGCTCATCGGCGAGCTTGACATCGCCACCGCTGACGAGGCTGAACGCAGCATCATGAGGCTGATCGACCAGCACGGCGCTCCGGTCCTGCTCGACCTGACATGCCTGGCATTCTGCGACGCCCGCGGGCTGGGCGTGCTCGTGCGATTGCGAAGGCATGCGGCGCAGGGCGGCCAGCCGCTGCGCATCGCCGGGCCGAGTGAGCAGGTCCAGCGCATCATCGCGGTCGCCGGGCTGGCGGACGAATTGCCGTGCCTTTCGGTCGTGCACCGCCTGGACCGCCCGAGGCCGGCTGGCCCGCCCGCGAGCCGGGCTGCTCAGATCAGCGGCCACGCCGGCGAGGTCAGGAGGACAATTCCGCAGCCCGGCTGAAGACGGCATCGAGCATGGTGGCGGTGACCTTGCCGGTGAAGGTGTTCTGCTGACTCGGGTGGTAGCAGCCCAGCACCGTCAGGGCGGGCCCGCTCTCCTGGCCGGCGGCAGCCGATGCGGCCGGGACCAGCGCCTGCGTGCCGTGACCGAAGGCCGGCCGCGGCCGCGGCACCGCGTAGCCGCCGGCTGCTAGCTGCGGCCACAACGCCTGCCAGGCGTAATGCCCGAGGCAGACGACAACCCGCAGGGACTCGCGCAGCAGTCGCAACTCGGCGGCAAGCCAGGGCGCGCAGGCATCGCGCTCGACAGGCGCTGGCTTGTTCGCCGGCGGCGCGCAGCGTACCGCCGCTGCCATCCGCACAGTGCTGAGCCGCTGACCGTCGCCGGCCGCCACGGACTCCGGCTGGGCGGCGAGACCGCACCGCCACAGCGAGGCGAACAGCACGTCGCCGCTGCGGTCGCCGGTGAAAATCCGGCCGGTCCGGTTGCCGCCATGGGCGGCAGGCGCCAGGCCGAGGATCAGGATGGACGCCCGCTCGTCGCCCCAGCCGGGCACCGGGCGGCCCCAGTAGGCCTGCGCGGCGAACGACCGGCGCCTGGTCGCGGCGACCTGCTCACGCCAGCGCACCAGCCGGTCGCAGGCACGGCACACCGACTCGAGCGCGGCTACCTCGGCCAGCGACCCGGCGGCAGCGGCGAGCGCGCGTACCTCGGCCGGGTTGCGGGCCGCCGGCGTCGCGGCTGTCGCGGGGTCACCCGGCCAGCCGCTGCCCGGCGGAGCGGCGGCCCGGTCGTTACTCGCCGGCGGCAACGGACCAGGCGATGCCGTCAAGGATGTCGTGTTCGCTGGTCACCATCTCCGCGAAGCCGAACCGCTGCATGAGCCGGTCCAGGATGAGCGCCCCGGCACCGATGATGTCCACCCGGCCGGGATGCAGGGACCCGATCGCGGCCCGCTGCGCGTGTGTCTGGGCCAGCAGTTGCGAGGTGACCGCGTGCACGTCCGGCGCCGGGATCCGGGCGTGATGCGTCAGCGCCGGATCGTAGGCCGGCAGGCCGAGCGCGATCGCCGCCACGGTGGTGACCGAGCCGGCCAGGCCGACAAGCGTCCGGGCATCGCCCACGGCGATGGCCGCTGCGACGTCGTCCAGCGCGTGGTCGATGTCCGCGGCCGCGGCCCGGATCTGAGCCGCCGTCGGCGGATCGGAGTGCAAGTGCCGCTCGGTCAACCGCACGCAGCCGACGTCGACCGAGATGGCGGCCAAGTCGCTGGCCGGTGCGAGCCCGTTCCCGCCGAGAACGAATTCGGTCGATCCGCCGCCGATATCGACCACCAGGTAGGGCGGAGCCGGCGACCCACCGGTGCCGTCGCCGGCAAGCTCAGCCGTCGCGCCGGCGAACGACAGCCTGGCCTCCTCGCCACCGCTGATCACTTCCGGTGTGATCCCGAGGGCGGCGTGCACGCCGGCCGAGAAATCGGCGGCGTTGGCGGCGTCCCTGGTGGCGCTGGTGGCAACCATCCGCACCGCCGTGACGTCGGCCGCCGCGATCTGCCCGGCGTACTCAGCCAGCATGCGCAGCGTCCGCTCCAGCGCATCCTGCGCGAGCATGCCGGTGGCGTCCACGCCCTGCCCGAGCCGGACGATCTCCATTCGCCGCTCGACATCGGTCAGCGCGTGCCGCGCCACGTCAACGTCGGCGATGAGCAGCCGGAGCGAGTTCGTGCCGCAGTCGATGGCCGCCACGCGCTTAGTCATCAGTCCGCCTTCCGGCCGGAGTCGGTCCCCTGGTCTGCGGGCACCGGGCACACGCACGGTCCGGCGTGCCACCACTGTCCGGCCTGTTGCAGCGCCTCGGACCCCAGCGGGTTCACCCCCGGCACTGCGAGCGCGTGTGCGGCCAGCGCATGCAGGCACTTCACCCGGTCCGGCATGCCGCCTGCGCTCTGCGTGCCAGGTGGCAGCGGCTCCAGCCCGGCCGCCGCCGCAGCCCCGTCACGGCGGGCCAGGTAGTCCTGGTGCGCCGCCAGGTAGCGGGCGCGCAGCGACGGATCCGCCTGCAGCCGCGCAGTCATCTCCCGCATCACTCCGCCGGCCTCGAGCCCGCTGATCGCGCCGCACGCGCGCGGGCAGGTCAGGTAGAACAGGGTGGGAAACGGGGTGCCGTCGGGCAACCGCGGAGCGGTCTGCACCACGTCCGGCAAGCCGCACGGGCAGCGGTGCGCGACCGCCATGGCGCCGCGCGGTGGCCTGCCGAGTTGCCGGGCGATCGCGGCGAGGTCAGCAGGCCCTATCACTTGGCCGCGCTTCCGTCTGCTTTCTGCACGGACGCCCAGAGCCGTTCGTACCATGGCGTGCCGGCCGGCCTACGCCCCGCGGCGGCATGATGGCTGGCCAGCGGGATGACTTCATAGCAGGTCTGGGCGGGGAAGCACATGTGCAGGCCATCGCGCGCTTCCTGCTCGATGATGGATGGCGAGTTCAGCGAGCGCGCCTCCGCCTGCAGATGCCTGACCCGGCCGGCCAGCCGGGCGTTCGACGCGGCCAGCTGGTCGATCTGACGGCGGTCGGCGAGGTACGCGCGGACCGGGTAGGCCAGCGTCAGCGTGATCGCGCACAGCACGATGGCCAGCACGGCGGCCCGCCCGGTGATCTTCGGGCGGTTGGCTGCGCCCGGCCGCCCGGCGCGGCCCGCCGGGCTCACTGATCCTGCTGACCCTGCGCCGCCGCCTGCAGGAACGCCGACCGGGGGAACGCGGCCCGGCCGTGGTAGGCGGCACCGTCGCCGAGCAGTTCCTCGATCCGCAGCAACTGGTTGTACTTGGCGACCCGCTCCGACCGGCAGGGCGCTCCGGTCTTGATCTGACCGCAGTTCATTGCCACCACCAGGTCAGCGATCGTGGTGTCCTCGGTCTCGCCGGACCGGTGGCTCATCATCGTCGTGTAGCCGCTGCGGTGGGCCAGGTCCACGGCGCCGAACGTCTCGGTCAGCGTGCCGATCTGGTTGACCTTCACCAGCAGCGAGTTGGCCACCTTCTCGGCGATGCCGCGCCTGATCCGGTCCGGGTTCGTGACGAAGATGTCGTCGCCGACGATCTGGACCCGGTCGCCGAGTTCGGCGGTCAGCTCGCGCCAGCCGGCCCAGTCCTCCTCGCCCAGCGGGTCCTCCAGCGAGACGATCGGGTAGGAGGCCAGCCAGTCGGCGTAGATGGCGGTCATCTCCGCCGAGGTCTTCGCGCCGCCTTCGAACATGTACTGGTCGCCGTCGAGGAAATTGCTGGCGGCGGCGTCGACCGCCAGCGCCACGTCCCGGCCCGGCGTCAGTCCCGCCTTGCCGATCGCCGCCACGATCAGGTCGAGAGCCGCGCGGTTGTGCTCCAGGTCGGGAGCGAAACCGCCCTCGTCGCCGACGCCGGTGTTCAGCCCGTGCTGCTTCAGCACGGCCTTCAGCGCATGGTAGGTTTCGGCGCCCCACCGGACTGCTTCGGAGAATGTGCCGGCCCCCACCGGCGCGATCATGAACTCCTGGATGTCCACGTTGGAGTCGGCGTGCGCGCCGCCGTTCAGGATGTTCATGCACGGCACCGGGAGCAGGTGGGCGTTCGGTCCGCCGAGGTAGCGGAACAGCGGCAGCCCGGTCGACTCGGCTGCCGCCCTGGCCACCGCAAGGCTCACCCCGACGATCGCGTTCGCGCCGAGCCGCGACTTGTCCGGGGTACGGTCCAGATCGATCAGGTCCTGGTCGATCAGGCGCTGGTCATCGGCGTCGTAGCCGAGCAGCTCAGGCTGGATCTCGTCGATCACCGCCTGGACAGCCCTGGTGACGCCCTTGCCGCCGTACTCCTCGCCGGCATCGCGGAGTTCGACGGCCTCGAAGATGCCCGTCGACGCTCCGCTCGGCACTGCCGCGCGACCGAGGCTGCCGTCGCTCAGCACCACCTCGACCTCGACCGTCGGGTTGCCACGCGAGTCCAGTATCTGCCGGGCGAATATGCCTTCGATGGAGGCCATCGGTGCAACTCCTGCGGTTGAGCGTTTCTGAGGTCGATTCGGAGCCTAGTAGAGCCCGTCGTGCCCGTCCCACTGGGCACGCCGTAGCCGGATCGTCCGGTTACGTTACCCGGGGGTTGGTACCGCGAGCGCGCGGTCGCCAGTGGACTAAACTAAGTCTGGTCATTAACATAGAGGCATGACGGTGAGGGTTAACATCCACGAGGCAAAGACACACCTGTCTCGCCTGCTGGAACAGGTCGCGGCCGGCGAGCGGGTCGTGATCTCCAAGGCCGGAACCCCGGTCGCAGATCTGGTGCCGCACCATGCGGCGGCAGTAACGTTCGGCGGGCTGAAGGGCGAGATCTCCTACGACGACCAGGCGTTCGGCATCGACCCGGACATCCAGCGGATGTTCTACGGGCCGGCGCACGGCCAGCCCGGCGAGCGCGGCGATGCTGCTCCTTGACAGCCAGGCACTGCTATGGCTGCTCGACGACAGCCCGCGCCTCGGCCCGCAGGCCCGGCAGGCGATCACCTCGGCACAGGGCGTGCACGTTTCCGCGGCCACGGTGTGGGAGCTGACCATCAAGACCATGCTCGGCAAGCTGTCCGTCCCGGCCGGCCTCCCGGCCAGGCTCACCGCCCAGGGCCTGGAGGTGCTCAGCGTCACCGCCGAGCACGCCGAGGCGATCCGCGACTTCCCCGAACTCACCAGGCACGACCCGTTCGACCGCCTTCTCGTCGCGCAGGCTAGACATTCGGGACTCCAGCTACTCACCGCTGACCAGGTCCTGCTGAGCCTTGGCCACGACTTCATCCTCGACGCCGCCCGCTAGCGCAAGGGAGAGGCCCGCGACCCACTCTGGGTCGCGGGCCTCGCAAGGCGCCCTGGCGCTGCGCCCCTGTGGACTAGTAGCTGTTCTTCCAGATGTTGGTGAAGCTCTTTCCGACTGAATTCAGGCCGGAGGTAGCCACGATGTCATAGCTGGCGGTCGAGTCGACGCAGGTGATGTCGTAGACGGGGCCCGAGTAACCGGATATCGAGCTGGTCGTCCCGCCTGCCGTCTCCGTGCCGCCGAAGAACGTCGCCGACTTGAGCTGGGCCTCCGGCACGACTCCGGTGGAGGAGTAGGCCGGGCGCTCGGTAATCCACTCCGCGCTCTCGTCCAGGCAGGTGGTGGTCGCGCAACTGGCCGTCTTGGTGAAGCTGTTGGCCGGGTGGGTGGAGTCGGTCAGCTTGAGCGTGTAGCTGGAGCCGCTGCGACTCACCAGGGCGCCGATGCTGTCCCCGGCAACGACGGTCTTGCCAACCGTGACCGAACCCGCCGGGTACATCTCATACCAGCTCGTGTAGACAGCTACGCCTTTAAAGCACTGCTCGGCCGTGCCGTCCTGCTCCACCGTGCCGGTCGTGGCGCCATCGAGGCCCACCCACTGCACGGTGATCCTGTCCTCTGCCGTGCAGGCGATCTTGGGTACCTTCCAGCCCCCGCTCACCTTGGTGAATGTCCCGCTGGTGGACGAATGCTATCCGCCGATACAGGCCGCAAGAGGGCGGCAATTGCCGGGTTCCGCAAATCTGCCATGACATATACATTTGCACGCAAGCGCGGTTAGAATCATCGCGACAATTCCAGTGTAATACTGCTGGAATACAACAGCACCCGGCAAAAGCGTTCACATTAGGAACGGGCGGCAGCCGGTCACGGCCAACAGAGCCGGCGATGGCGATTTGCGGCCCGCGGCGAGGCGCCGGCCGGCCTCGGCGGGTCTATCCGCCGGCATCGGTGTCGTAGCGGGCCCCGGCTTCCCAGGCGCGCACCCGGTCGGCGTAGGCCCGTGCCGCTGCCCGCAGCTCGAGCTCTGGCTCCAGGCCCTCCGCCCGGGCACGGTTGACCAGTGCGAACAGCTCCCGGCCGAGGTCGCTGACGCCGGTCGCGGCGGCCGGGAGATCGGCGAGCTCGCCGGGCGCGCCGGCCCGCCCGGCCCGACGGAGCAGCTGCGCGGCCAGCGACACGGCCGGCTGGCTCATCGGCACGCCGTCCAGCGCGGACGGCTGGGGCGGCTCGCCTGGCCTGCCCGGTTCCCCGGCCGCCGAGCGCGCCGCGGCCCGCTCGGCTGTCTTGATCGCATCCCAGTTCAGCGTGACCTCGTCGGCCCCGGACACGGTCAGATCGCCGAAGACATGCGGATGGCGCCTGGTCAGTTTCGCGATGATGCCGTCGGCCACGTCGTCGATGTCGTATCCGGTGCCGTCGGTCCGCTCCTGTGCCACCCGCGCGTGGAACACCACCTGCAACAGCACGTCGCCGAGTTCCTCGCGCACCGCGGCCGGATCACCGGACGCGAGCGCGTCGACGGTCTCATAAGTTTCCTCGAGCAGGTAGGGCGCCAGGCTCGCGTGCGTCTGCTTAGCGTCCCAGGGGCAGTTGAGCCGCAGCGTGTCCATGACCTTGACCAGCTCGAGCAGCCGCGCTCCGTGTGCCGCGGTCATCTGCCGCTCCGGGTGCTCAGCAAGGCGGCGTGGTGAGCGCCTTCGCCGTCGGGGACGACGACGGCGCGGCGGCCAGCGTCGGCGGCGCCAGCACTACGGAGTAGCTGCGGTAGTCGAAGACCCCGTACTGCGGGTTCACCCTGACGGCCAGGTCCTTGGCCGCGAGGCACTGGTCGTGAGCCACCGCCGACTGCAGCTTTGCCTGCTCGGCCGAGGTGACCGGCGGCTTCCCGCCGGTGATCCGGCTCTCCAGCTCGGACAAGATCGCGAAGTACCGTCCCAGCTGCTGGGTCAGGTTCGGCGGCACGGCCCCGCCGGCCGACACGTACTGCACCAGCGTCACCTTGTTCGTCGCGGCCTGGCTGGCCAGCTGGGATAGCTGCCGGCCCGCCTGAGCCCGGGTGACGTAGATGTGGTCGCGGACCGCGATCCGGTCGTAGATGCGGAACAGGATCAGCCAGGTGAGCACCTGCTGGGCTTCCTGGCCAACGGGCCGCTGCGGCTTGATGCCCTTCGCCTTGTCCGCCTGATAGGCGGCGTTGAGATTGGCGACCTCGGCGGTCAGCGAGCCCGAGGTAACCCGGCTGTTCCCAGTGATCGCCGCGGCGCCCATCTGCATCGTGCCGCACGCGGACACGGCGAGGCCGGCCACGGCGGCCGCGGCAGTTACCCGCAGCCATGAACGGGACTTGATGATCCTCATCCTTACCCTGTCCTCCACGGTCACCTGGTCAGGCCAGGGCTGTCCGCACTCAGCGCGCCGCCTCAGGCCCGGCGGCGCGCTCACCATCCGGCCCGCCCGGCGTCAGCCCGGCAAGGACCGACTCGATCAGTCCCTCACACCAGGCAAGCAGTTCGGTGTCGCGCAGCGGCGGAGCGCCGAGCGCGACCGTCGGCCCGGTGCCAGCCCGCGTGCTGCCCGACCCTGCGCTGCCGGGCGCCGCCTTCGGCACCGGCACAAGCATGTTACTGACGGCTGGCTTGAGCACGGTCCGCGGGTATAGCCGCTGCACCCGGATTTGCCGCGATTCAGGCAGGTCGACTGGCGCGAACCTGATGTAGTTGCCCTGCAGCGTGATGTCGGTCAGCCCGGCCTGCCGGGCGACCGCCCGCAGCCGCGCCACCGCGAGCAGGTTTTCCACCTGGACCGGGACGGAGCCGTACCGGTCGGCCAGTTCCTCGCGGACCGCTTCGATGTCGCGGACCGAGTCGATGGCCGCGATCCTGGTGTAGGCCTCCAGCCGCAGCCGCTCGCCGGCCACGTAGTCGTGCGGGATGTGCGCGTCGACCGGCAGTTCGACCCGCACCTCGGCGCGCTCGGCCGGCCCGTCGCCGCGCAGTTCCCTGACGGCCTCGCCGATCATCTTCACGTACAGGTCGAACCCGACGGCCGCGATGTGCCCGGACTGCTCGCCGCCGAGCAGGTTACCCGCGCCGCGGATCTCCAGGTCCTTCATCGCGATGTGCAGTCCGGCGCCGATCCCGGTGTGCTGCTGCAGCGTCGCGAGCCGTTCGTGCGCGGTCTCAGTCAGCGGCTTCTCCGGGGGGTAGAGGAAGTAGGCATAACCCCGCTCCCGCCCGCGACCGACCCGGCCGCGCAGCTGGTGCAGGTCAGGCAGGCCGTAGGCATCCGCGCGGTCCACGATCAGCGTATTGGCGTTCGGGATGTCCAGGCCGGACTCGACGATCGTGGTCGACACCAGCACGTCGAACTCCCGGTCGATGAACCCGCTCATCACCTTCTCGAGCGTGCGCTCGTTCATCTGGCCGTGGCCTATCCCGATCCGGGCCTCCGGCACCAGCTCGGTCAGCCTGGCGGCCACCCTGTTGATCGAGGACACCCGGTTGTGCACGAAGAACACCTGGCCGTCGCGCAGCAGCTCGCGCCGGATGGCCGCGGCGATCTGCTTGTCGTCGTACGGGGTCACCGACGTCAGCACGGGATGCCGTTCCTCCGGCGGGGTCAGGATCGTGGACATCTCCCTGATCCCGGAGATGCCCATCTCTAGCGTGCGCGGGATCGGCGTGGCGGACATGGCCAGCACGTCGACCTCGGTGCGCAGTTGCTTGAGGTACTCCTTGTGCTCGACGCCGAACCGCTGCTCCTCGTCGATGATCAGCAGCCCGAGGCGAGCGAACCTGACCTCCGGGGACAGCAGCCGGTGCGTGCCAATCACGATGTCGACCTTGCCCGAGGCCAGGCCGTCCAGCGTGTCGGCGACCTCGGCGTTCGACTGGAACCTCGACATCGCCCTGATCGTGACCGGGAACGGGCTGTAGCGCTCGCTGAAGGTGGCGAAGTGCTGCGCGGACAGCAGGGTGGTCGGCACCAGGACGGCTACCTGCCTGCCGTCCTGGACCGCCTTGAAGGCTGCCCTGACCGCGATCTCGGTCTTGCCGTAGCCGACGTCGCCGCAGATCAGCCGGTCCATCGGGACCCCGCGCTCCATGTCGGCCTTGACCTCGTCCACGGCGGCGAGCTGATCGGGCGTCTCCACGTACGGGAAGGCATCTTCTAGCTCGCGCTGCCACGGCGTATCCGGCCCGAACGCATGCCCTGGCGAGGCCATCCTCGCCTGGTACAGCCGGATCAGGCCGGCCGCGATGTCCTTGACGGCCTTGCGCGCCCGGCCCTTGGCCTTCGCCCAGTCCGCTCCGCCCAGCCGGTGCAGCGCCGGCGCCTCACCGCCGGTATAGCGGGTCACCTCGTCGAGCTGGTCGGTGGGCAGGTACAGCCGGTCCGGCGGCTGGCCCCGCTTGCTCGGCGCGTACTCGATCACCAGGTAATCCCTGGTCGCGCCCTGGATGGTCCGGCTGGTCATCTCCAGGTACCGGCCCACTCCATGCTGCTCGTGCACGATGAAGTCGCCGGGCGCGAGCTGCAGCGGATCGATCCCGCCCCGGCGCCGGCTCGGCATCCGGTGCGACTGACGGGCGCCCGGCCGGGTCCCGGCCAGGTCTGCCTCGGCCAGCACGACCAGGCCGGCGGCCGGCCAGACGAACCCGGCCTCCAGCAGCCCGGTCGCCACGTGCGCGAGTCCCGGCTCGGGCGGCCCGGCCAGGTCACCGTCCCTGGCGCCGAGCCCCTCGCCGCGCAGCAGCTCAGCCAGCCGCCGGGCCGGCCCGTGCCCTTCGGTCACGAGCACGACCCGCCAATCCTCGCCCAGCCAGCGCCGGATGTCGGTAACCGCCCGGCTGGTCTCACCGCGGTAGTTGGGCGCCGGCTCCGCTGAGATCGGGAACGCGGCAGGCTCGCCCTCGCCGCCCGCCGTTCCCTCGCCGTCTACGGCGCCGGTGCCGGGAGCGCTAGCGGAGTCGGCCGCGGCGAACGGGGTAATCGTCCACCAGGCCAGCTCCAGCATCGCGGCTGCCGCCCGCGCCTCCGCGATCGGCCGGATCGCGGCTTCGCCCAGGTCGATCGGCACATCGCCGCCAGCCGCCGCGTTCACCCACGACGCCTCCAGGAATTCCTGGCTGGTCCACACCAGGTCGGCCGCCCGGGCGCGGATGCGCTCGGGATCACAGGCAATGATCTTGCTGCCCGCCGGCAGGTAGTCAAGCAGCAGCTCCATCTTGTCGGTCAGCGCCGGCGCCAGTGCCTCCATGCCCTCGACGGTGATGCCCTCCGCCATGTTGCCGAGGATGTCCTGCAAGCCCGGCCACTCCGCGGCTAGCTGACGGGCACGATCCCGGACGGCGGGGGTCAGCAGGAGTTCCCGGCACGGCGGTGCCCACAGGCCGTCCTCCGCACTGGCCAGGGTGCGCTGATCGGCGGCCTTGAAGTAGCGGATCTCCTCGACCTCGTCGCCCCAGAACTCCACCCGCAGCGGGTGCTCCTCGGTCGGCGGGAAGACATCCAGCAAGCCGCCGCGTACCGCTAGCTCACCGCGGCGCTCGACCATGTCGACCCGCGCGTAGCCGATCTCGACCAGGTGCGTGACCGTGTCGTCGAGGCTGGCTTCCTGACCCGCGGTGATTTTGACGGGGGCGAGCTCACCGAGGCCGCGGACCATCGGCTGCAGCAGGCTGCGGACCGGCGTGGTCACCACCTGAAGCGGGCCGGAGCGCGGGTCAGCGGCGTCTGGATGCGCCAGCCTGCGGAGCACGGCGAGGCGCTGGCCAGAGGTGTCCGACCGGGGCGAGAGCCGCTCATGCGGCAGCGTCTCCCAGGCCGGGAAGTAGCCGACGCGATCGGCGCCGAGCAGCGAGCCGAGTGCCGCGGCGAGTTCCTCTGCCTCGCGCGCGGTCGCGGTCACCGCGAGCGTGACGTGGCCGGACGGCTGTGCGAGCGGCTCGCCGGGCTGGCCGGACGGCTGTGCGAGCGCCGCCACCAGGAGCGGCCGGAGCGGGCCCGCAGCGATCAGGTCTCCGCCCAGCGCCGGGAGCTGGCTGGCCTGGTCGAGCGCACGCCGGAGTTCTGGGTCAGCATTGATCACTGGAAGGAGACCGGAAAGGCTCATTTCGTCCTAACTTAGGCAGCACGAAAGGCCCGCGCCGAATTGCAGCCGGCCACTGCCCGCACGACCGCGCAGTACAGGCAACGGGATAGTCATAGTTTACGGCCTGCCGGCCGCGCTTCGCCGGAGACTGGCCACCCGCCGGGCGGCTGCCCGCAGCGAAACGCTCACGACGCGCCGGCGAATTGCCACCGCAACCGAACTCAGCGTAATTAAAGGGCTACGCTAAGTCTCCGTGGCAAGCGCAGACAATCCGCCAGGCCTCGACGTCGTGACGACCGGCCCTGGCGCCAAGGGCAAGCACAGGGCGGCAATGGCGACGGTACGAGGAACCTGGACTGTCGGGGCTGGCGCGACCGCGGAGCCGTTCACCCGGTTCGCCGTCGAGTACGCGGTCCAGCACCGGGGGCGCGCGATCGGCATACTCCAGGCGGGCTGTACCACGGCCGGTCCTGAGCTCGACCTGGCCGCGATCCGAGCCAGCGGGGCCGACCTGGTGGTGTCGCAGATCGATGATGACTGCCCGGCCACGCGCGCGGCAGCCGACAGCCGCCCGGAGTTGCGCACGGCGACGCTGGCCGAGCTCAGGCTGGTGCCGCTGGCGCCGCGTTCCTTCGATCTCGTGCAGTGCTCCATGCTGCTGCACCGCATCGTGAACGCCGATCTTGTCCTCGACCGGCTGGTCGGCGCGCTGCGGCCCGGCGGCCTGCTGCTGTTGCGAACTGGCGACCGGCAGACGGCGGCCGCGGCGATCGACCGCATGCTGCCGCAGTTCGCGCGGGTACTCGCGATGCGGCTCGCCAGGCCCGGCCAGCCAGGTCCGTTCCCGGCCCGGTACGAGCCGATCGCGTCCGAGCGCGGCATCCGTGCCTTCATTGGCAGGCACGGGCTTGTCGTCGTGCATCGGCAGGCGCATCAGGCCGAACGCGGGACTGGCTGGCTGGCGGTGGCAGCGGCGGCGCGCACGCTGGTCGGGTGGCTGTCCGGCGGTCGCTTCACGAGCGGTCACGACGAGTTGTGTTACGTCATCCGCAAGCCGGAGGACCAGTTCGCGCGCGTGCTCCACTGACAGTGTGACGCTCATGCGCGTAGAGCTGATCCACGCCGACAAGACGGATGTCGGGGCGTTGGCTGGCTAGCAGTTCACGGTCGAAGCCTGCGCCTGAGTAGCAGGCGAGTACCGTGTGCCGGGTGTCGAATCCCTTGACCGCGAGCAGATCCCGGGCGCGGCGCAGGCGCTCGACGTGGCGCAGGTCCATAACCCGGTCCCACTTCACCTCGCCGAGGGAGAGAATCTTACGCGGCCGCCCGTGCTCGGCCGGCGCGAGCATTGCGACGTCGATCTGGATCTGGGTCCGGTTGGCAGGGTCCGAGACCACACCGGACCCTATCTGCCCCGGCGGCCCGCCGAAGACCGCGGGATCGGCCTCGATCGCGTAGTCGCGGCAGATCGCTTCGAAATGCGGTCCCGTTACCTGTGACAGGAAACGTGCGCGGGCTCCGGACCAGACCGCTGATCCGCCGCCGAGTTCGAGACGTGCCCATTCCCGGCTCATGATGGCCTGGTAGAAGGTGATGAGCGGCTCGGCGATGCGATATCTCGCTCGTCCCGACCTGAACAGGTCGGGCTCCTTGATCAGCAGCCGGGAATCCTCCAGGACACGCAGGGGATGCGCGACCTCGTTAGATTTCCGGCCGATATAGCTGGCGATTCCGCCCGAGGTGTTATTCCCCTCGGCCACGGCCGCGAGCACAGAATGATAAAGCGAAGGGTCGCGGATCTCGGTCTCCTCGGCGAGCAGGTAGCGGGCTTCCCGGAAGAGCGGGGTCTGCGGATTCAGCACGCTCCGGATCACCCAGGGGTCAAAGTCAGCGAGGTCGGCGGGGGCGTCGTCGCGCAGGAGCTCCCGCCGGTAAGCGGGAGTTCCGCCGACCACTGAATGCACGAGCACCGCCAGCTTGGGGTCGGTAATGCCCCAGAACCGTGCGGCGTCTCGGTAGCCGAAGGGGTGGACGATCAGCTCGAAGCCCGCCCGCCCCCGCAGCGGCGCCGACCCGGAAAGCAGCCCGCCCATCACTGACATGGCTGAGCCGCACAGGAGCAGCCGCGTGCGGCTGGTAGATCCGCTTCCTCCCGGGCCAAGCTCCCGCTGGATGATGGACGGCAGGCCGGGTGACGCCTTGGCCAGGAAGGGGAACTCATCAATGACCACCGGGACGATACGATCCCCGGCCAGCCGGAACAGGTACGGAATGGCGTCAAGCCAGTCCCGGAACGGCGGGACCGGCGACCCGCTGAAGCGGATCAGCTCGTCGGCGAACAACCGCAGTGAGACCGTCTCGGTCAGCTCCAAGGCCGGGAAGTAGATCCCGCCCAGGGCTGTCGCCAGCCCCTGGAGGAGATAGCTCTTGCCTTGCCGACGCCGCCCGCTCACTACGCCCAGCGTGGCGCCTGGCCGGGCGTCGGCGGCAAAGGAGACCAGCCCGGTCCACTCGGCGTCCCGGTCGAACAGGTGAGCAGGCTTAGGCGTCCCAACTGGTGAAGCATGCATAGTCGAAACATACTTGACCGAAGATCACTTCACCATACTTGAGGGGCGTTCACGCGCGGGTTGGCGCCTTGGTCATGACGCTGGCCGGACGTGTAACCTCGGGCATGCCCGGTGCGAGCGGGATGGAGGAGAACGTGACCGCTGAGGCGCAGGCTGTGTCCCCCGCCGAGCTCAGCTCGCTGCCGGCGTGCACGCTCAGCGCGAGTCAGCTCGGCAACCTTGAGCTGCTGCTGTCCGGCGCGTACGCGCCGCTCGGCGGATTCATGACGATGGCCGACGCGGCTGCGGTGCTGGAAGGCTGGCGGCTCGCCGATGGAACCCCGTTCCCGGCCGTAGTGACTTTGGACGTTCCGGCGGCCGCGCTGCCGCCCGCCGTGCAGATATCGGACCGCCTGCTGCTGGCGGACCCGGAGGGCACGCCGATCGCGGTGCTGGCGATCGGTGAGCGAACGGTCCTGGGTCCGGACCTGCCGCGTGACGACGGCCCGCATCCGCTGGGACTGACCGACCCGGCTCAGGTCAGCATGGTCCGGCTCGCCGGGCCGGTGTCGGCGAGCCGGGTCCCGGAGCACGGGCCGTTCCGCAGGCTGATGCTGACCCCGGCGCAATGCCGGGCGGAGCTGGGCGACGGGCCGGTGCTGGCATTCGCGAGCAGGTCCCCGCTGTCGGGCCGGCAGATCGGCCAGATCAGGCACCTGGCAGGTCAGCTCAGGGCACGGGTACTGATCCTTCCCCTGGTCGGCGGCCGCGCCGAGGTGGTCGGCACGCCGCAGGCGCTGATCCGCGCCGTGCTGGCGGCCGTGCCGAGCCTGCCGCCCGGCACCAAGGTCGTCCCGGTGCCGCTGCCGGCGGGGCCAGTACCGGGGCCGCCGCACCGGGCGCGTGAGCTCGCCACGCACGCCAGAGTGGCGGCGGCCTACGGCGCGACGCACCTGATGGCCGACGACGCTGCGCCCGACCTCGCAGGCGGGCCGGCCGGCCCGGACCTGGCTGCCGCTGCCACGATCCCGATCGTGCCGTCCGGCGACTGGGCCTACGACCCGCGGGCCGAGGTGTGGCGACCGCACGCGCTGATCGAGGCCGGGACCGAGCAAGAGGACCTGTCCGCCGACCAGCTCGGTGACCTGCTCGACGCCGGAAGCGAGGTCCCGCTCTGGGTCATGCCCGCCGCAGTCGCACGCGAGCTGCGACGGGTACGCCAGCCGAGGTCGCAGCGGGGGCTGGTGCTGTTCCTGACCGGACTGTCCGGCTCGGGCAAGTCGACGATCGCCAGGGACCTGGCGGACGTGCTGACCGAGCGAAGCGACCGTCAGGTTTCGCTGCTGGACGGGGACCTGGTCCGCCAGTTGCTGTCGGCGGGGCTTACGTTCTCCCGGACCGACCGGGACCTCAACATCGCCCGGATCGGCTTCGTGGCCGCCGAGATCGCGCGGCATGGCGGCATCGCGATCTGCGCGCCGATTGCGCCGTTCGCTGCCGCCAGAGCGCAGGTCCGGCAGATGGTCAGCCAGGCCGGGGATTTCTTCCTCATCCACGTGGCCACGCCGGTCGAGGTGTGCGAGGCACGTGACCGCAAGGGCCTGTACGCCAAGGCTCGGGCCGGGCTCATCGGGCAGTTCACCGGCGTGTCCGATCCGTACGAGGTGCCTGCCGACGCGGAGCTCGTCATCGACACCTCGGCCGTCAGCCGGTCAGCCGCCGTCCAGGCCATCCTCACCATGCTGACGTCGGGCGGCTGGCTCGCCGAGCAGGCAGCGCCCGGCCGGTAACCGCCGCGGACGCGCAATGGCGCCTGTCGACTTGGGGTGTCGCTACGTCCAGGCGCTACAATCGCTGGTATGGCTAGCCAGACCAGCACCATCAGAGTGAGTCGCGCGACGCACGACCTGCTCGCCGGCCAGGCCCGCGAGCGTGGAATATCGCTGGCCGCACTACTCTCCGAGATCGCCGACGAACGTCGACGCGAAGCCATCTGGCGCTCCGAGCGCGAGGCCAGCCGCATCGACTCGCGGAATCCCGACGCTCAGAGCGAGATCGGGGAATGGGAATCCACCCTCGAAGATGGCCTTGACTGACGCCCCGCGTCGCCGAGAGGTCTGGCTCGTCGCGCTTGGTGCAGGACGCGCTGGCGAGCCGGGCAAGACCCGCCCCGCGGTCGTGGTTTCCGCCGACGAGCTGAGCACCGGCGTACCGGAAGAACTCATCGTCGTCGTCCCCTTGTCCAGCTCGCTAGCCCCGTCGGCGCTCCGCATCGAGGTGGCGCCGGACGCCGGTATCGAGCGACCGAGCCGCGCCGTATGCAGGGCGGTCAGAGCCGTCGTCTCCTCGCGGTTTGTACGCCGGATCGGAAGCGTCGACCAGGCGACCATGGAACAAGTTGAGATGGCGCTTGCACTGATCCTCGAGCTGGACCGCAAACCGGCGGCCGGATAGGCCCCCGCGGGACGCTGTGCGGCCCTACCGGCGAGTCAGGCCTTGTCGCCGTCCTCGGCCCGGGTGCCCGCGTCCAGCTTGGCGTGGAACCGGCCGATCCGGCCGGTCAGCGAGGAGGACATCCGGTCGCGCAGCCTGGAGAGCAGCGGCAGGCTGATGATCGAGCTGATCACCAGCGCCACTGCGAGCAGCGTGATGCCGTGCACTCCGAACAGCGCCAGGACGAGGGCCGCCGCCAGGAAGATCAGCACCCGCAGGAGTGTGTACGTCAGTGTCGCGCGCATGACAGTGCCAGAGTAGTGCACCGTCAGAGTAGTGCAACGGGCCGGCCGCCTGCGCCGCGCCGGCCGGCCCGCACGCCCTAGCTCGTGTAGTACCCCTCGATGTCGGCGACGATCTGGACGTTGCGGTTCGAGCCGTTGTAGAAGTTAGCGAGTGCGCTGGTGGGAACGATCACCAGGTTGGATTGAGTCTGCCCGCGCAGGAACGCGATGTTCGGTGTTCCCGGCAGGGACGTGCTGTTCGGGAGCGTCACCCCGTCCTGGTACAGCACGCCGTCGGGGAAGCCCGTGAGCGACCCAGCGCGCAGGGCATCGAGCACGGTCACGTTCAGCGCAACCGCGGTCACGTTGGCACCGGACGGGAGCACCGTGCTCCACAGCGGGCTGAGCTTAGCCGCCGCTTGCGGCAAGACCGCCTCGCCGGCGCCGCCGAATCCGCTGCGGGTGTCCATCACCCGCAGCGCGTCTGCTGGATGGAACGTCGAGCCACTAGCCGAGTAGTAGCCCACCGCATCAGCGGTCAGCCTGATGGCGCCGCCTGAGGCGTTGTACAGCTGCACCCTCCGATCGGCCACCTGGGCGATGACCAGCTCGGTGACCGGCTGGTTAGCGGTGAAGCTGATGCTCGTGACGCCCGGCCGCTTTGTCCCGCTCGCGTACGCGACGAGGGTGCCGGTCCTCGCCGGGCTGGAAACCGACACGTCGAGCGCAACCGCTGCGACCCCCCGCTCTGGCACGCCGCCAGCGCCGGCCGCCTTCAGGGTGAACGCGCGCCCGGCGCTAACCCTCGCCTGGTTCAGGATCTGCGCGGGCCCGACCGGCGTGAACCCGAGGCCGACCGTTACCGTGTCGTATCCGGCGCGGGACGGCGCGACGGCCGACACGTCCAGGACCACGGCGTCGACATGGGAGACCGGCACGCCCGCGTGTCCGGCTACCTTGAACGTGATGGTGCCGCGAGCCGGGACAGGCGTCCGGCGGGTGTTCAGTCCGGTCTGGGTGTCCAGGACCCGCGCAGGCGCAAGCGGAACGAGCCGTGTCGCCGGAGCCGGGGCCGGAGCGTTCTTGACCGTGTAGGCGTTCAGCAGCCAGTCCGGGCACGGGGCCGGCGAGCAGAAATCTCCGGCTGAGACGTCGTAGGTGCCCAGGGGCACGCTGGTCGTGTCCAGTCGCAGGGTCAGCTGCGTGCCCGCTGCGTTCACCGAGAGCGGGACGGCCGGGGAGTAGTCGGACCCGTCCTGAGCCATCAGGTAGAACGGGGTGCTGAAGTTCAGCCCGGTGCCGGTCAGCACGACGGTGTTGTCCGGGCCGGCAGCCTGCGCCGGGGGGCTGATCGATGTGTACACCGGGGATGCCGGCGGCACCGAGCACCCGTAGCGGCATACCGCCTGCATGGCGAAGCTGATCGGATCTTGTGACTGGTCGTACGGCGTCACGATCAGCAGCGCCTGGGTTGCTTGCTGGACCGGGCCGATATCGCACCAGTCAACGCCGATACCGCAAATCCCGAGGTTCTGGGAGGGGTTTGCCCAGGAACTCGCCGTGTAGGCATTTACCCAGAGCGCGCTGGGCGCGATAGCGGTGTCGCTGCCGTAAATGGACAGGTACTGGTTCGGCTGGATGTTCACCACACCGCAGTAGACATCCGCGCTGTCGGTCAGCGTGTCGCTCACCGCCGCCGACGTCGTGCCAGTGGAGAACTGGTTCCGCTGGCACGCCCGGGCCCAGCCGGCCGAGGTCGCGACCACCCAGGTGTCCAGGTGAGCGGTGATGGCCACGTCGGTGTAGTCAACGGTCAGCGCGACCGCCTGGTACTCAGCCGACCCGGTTGCCGGGCAGTACAGCATCCAGGAGCAGATCACTTTCCCGGCACCATTCGTGACGAGCATCACTGCGGGCGGTGTATCGAACGCGCTGGAGTCGAACGGGGCCGACTCCCGGAAGGCGAACATGAGCTTGTCGGCCTGGGCAGCGCTGACCCGGTAGCACCGCGCAGCGATGCTGGAGCCCAGCGTGAAGCTCGTGGTGGGCTGGCCGGGCGAGGTCGAGACCGGCGACGAGCAGGCCGCGTTCCCGGTGAGATCCCGGCGAGCCAGGTAATAGGTGTCGCTAGTGCCGATAATCGGCATTCGGGTGATGACGAGGATCGCGGTGTAGGTGACATTGGCCTTGTAGTTGCAGATCGTCCAGCTGGTCGGATACCCGTTCCCGCTGCACAGCGTGTTGCCGGACGGATCGTTCACGGTGAGGGCGGCCTGGGCTCCGTCGGTCAGGTCGGCATCCTCGACGAGTTCGGCGGCGGACCGCCCCGCGGGCGGGATGACGAAGCACCTGGCGTTATCAGTCCTGGTGAGCGTCACCTGAGCACCCGCGGCGTTGCCGTACGCCGACGCCGGCCAGGCGGCGCAGCCCGCTGTCGAGCCTGTCCGCTGGATGAGCAGGCGGAAAGTGCTGCCGGGTCCGGACGGGACGAGGATGACCCGGAACGGCGCTGTCCCGGTCAGCGCGCAGGTCCCGAAACTCCAGTAGGTGAAGGCGGCCGGGCACATCTGCGTGCCCGCCGAGTCCACCACCCCGAGCACCTGCCCCTGCGACCCGGAGGCGACCGGCTGGCTGCAAAGGTAGTCCGACAGGCCCGCGCGGGTGGGCAGGGTAAGGCACTGTTCCTCGCCAGCCCCGGCGAAGCTTCCGGTCGCGTCCCCGGAAGCGAACCCGGTGTCGTTGGCCGCCACGCACCCCCGGCTCTGCGTCGCGTCGATGAAGACGGTGCTGACCTCATCACCAGGCAGCAGGTAGTCCTGCACATAGCTGTAGGTGCCTGGCGTTAGCTGGCAGGCCCACCCGGTGCCGGTACAGGCCTGCGCGCCGCTGGAGCTGTAGAGCGTGCCGGGCTGGGTCGCGAACCGCTTGTCGACGGTATAGATCTGGTAGCTCCCGGCAGCAGTCACGGTGAGACTGCTGCACAGGTCAGCCGACAGCGCGGGCACCTGGCCGAAGACCTGCTGTGCCACCGGAGCGCAGCCGGACGGATCGGTGACGTCCGCGAGCTGGAACTTGTAGCTCTCCGCCTGACCCGAGTTGCTCGCCAGGACCCGGTAGGGACCCGAGCCGGTCAGGGTGCAGG